>NZ_JBSHBP010000002.1:297260-327725 GCF_053612065.1 Streptomyces sp. NPDC054765
ACGCCCGCCGAGCCGGCCTTCGGTGCCGACCTCGCGGGCGACGCGGGTGACCTCGCCGGTGAACAGCGACAGCTGGTCGACCATGCGGTTCACGCCATTGCCCAGCCGGCGTAGATCGCCGCGGAGCTGGCGGTTGCCGTCGTGCAGATCGACCCGCTGGGTCAGGTCGCCGTCGGCCACCGCGTCCAGCACCCGGGTGGCCTTGGCGAGCGGGACCACCAGCGCTTCGAGGACGGTGTTGGCCGCCTCGATGTTCGTCGTCCAGGTCCCCTGGCCGGGGCTCGCGGAGATCCGCTCGTCCAGCCGGCCCTGCCGGATGATCTCGCCGCGGACGCGCTGCAGCTCGGAGGCCAGATGGGCGTTGCGGGCGACGACCTGGTTGAAGACGCCGGTCATGTCGGCCAGCACGCCGTCCGTGGAGGCGCCGGCCTGCGGGACCTCCACGCGTGCGGTGAAGTCCCCGTCGCGCAGCGCATTCATTGCCGCGAGCAGCGGCCGTAGCTCGCTGGTCCGCACCCACTGCCCGTCGTGCCGGGGGTCGGGGGACTGCGGGGGTTCAGCGGGCTCGGGAGGCTCTGGGGGCGGAGAAGCAGACTTGGGCCGAGCTGGGTCGAGCGCCATGGCACACCATCCCCCCAGTGATCGATGTGGAGAAAGCCAGTCGGGTAGGGTGATCCATTTGGGCAGATATGACATAGTATAAAGCGCTTGTAATGAGTTTTTCCCGGCATATTCAGGGGGCGCAGTGGTACCGCTGTCCTCCCCGTACACGACGGAATCCGTGTCGCGCAAAGGTCTGCCCGCGAACCAGCTCGCGGCGGCCGGCGCACGGAAATTCGTGCGCGCGCTGCTCACCGAACGGGCGGGTGCACCGCCCGCCACGGCAGGCCCCGGTGCGGCGGCGATCAGCTCGGAGCTCATCCAGGACGCCGTTCTGCTCACCAGCGAGCTGGTGACCAATGCCGTGATGTACGCCGGTACCGATATCGATGTGACCTGCCGGCTGGAGCACGACCGGCCGGCCGCCGAGGGCGACGGGGAGCGCCGCCCGGCCAAGGTGGGCGTGGTCATGGAGGTCTCCGACCGGCATCCCGCCCGGGGCGTACGCGGCGGGGTGGACGCCCGCACCGGGGAGCCGGGATACGGCCTCCAGCTGGTGAGCGCGCTGGCGGAGTCCTGGGGGGTGACCTACCACAAGGCGGTGAAGACCGTCTGGTTCCGTCTGGAGGCCATCGAGGGCGAGCCCGGACGCGTCAGTCCCCTGCCCAAGCCGGAGCCGCGCGGCACCGAGCCTCCCGTGCGCCCGGCCCCGCCCGTGCCGCAGCGTGGCCGCCCGCACCGCTTCGCCGCCGAATGGGCGGACCGCGGCGGCCCGTCCTTCCTCGCCGAGACCAGCGAACTGCTGGCCGGGCAGCTCGACCAGGACATGGTCACCGCGCTCGCCGCCCAGCTGCTGGTGCCCCGGCTCGCCGACTGGTGCGCGATCTGGCTGAGCACCGAGGGCGGCGGGGTGCAGCTGTCCCGGGTCTGGCATGTCGACGAACGGCGGATCGCTCCGCTGCGGGCCGACCTCGAACGGGACCCGCCGTCGGACATCATCCGCACCGCCGGCACCCCCTGGCCCTGGCCGGAAGGCGCCGGTGCGGCCCCCTCGGGCGGATCCGCGCTCGCCTTCCCCCTGGTGGCCCGGGACACCGACCAGGGCATGCTGCTGCTCGGCCGGGCGGGGCATCTCCAGATGACCGACACCGTGGTGCGGATGGTCGAGGACGTGGCACGCCGGGTCGCGCAGGCCGTGTTCACCGCCCGCCAGTACACCCGGCAGACCACGATCAGCCTGGCGCTCCAGCGCCGCCAGCTGCCCGCGACGCTCGCCAGCATCGTCGGTGTCGACACGGCGATCGTCTATGAGCCGCACGGCGAGGGCCAGACCGTCGGCGGCGACTTCTACGACGTCTTCCCAATGGGCGACCGCCGCTGGTGCTTCCTGCTCGGCGACGTACAGGGCAAGGACCCGGAGGCGATGTCCGTCACCGGCCTGGCCCGCCATCTGGTGCGGCTGCTCGCCCGCGAGGGTCATGGCGTCGAGTCGGTGCTCGGCAGACTGAATCTGGCCATGGCCGAGGAGAGCGCGGAGGCGGTGGAGCTGGGCGGCGAGCAGGCCACCTCTCGCTTCCTGAGCCTGTTGTACGGCGAGCTGGAGGTCGATCCGGGCGTACCGGGAGCCCGCTGCACGGTCGCCACCGCCGGCCATCCGCCTCCGCTGCACATGTTCGTCGACGGCACCGTGGAGGCGGCCTCCGAGCCCCAGATGCTGCTCGGCATCGACGAGGGCACCGAATTCCATGCCAGCTGCTTCCCCCTCGCACCGGGCGAGACCCTGCTGTGCGTGACCGACGGGGTCACCGAACGCCGCTGCGGCAACTGGCAGTTGGACGACAACGACGGTCTGAGCGAGGTACTGCGGGACGGGATGGGACTGGGGGCCAAGGCCCTCGCCGAGCACGTACGGCGCGCCGCGCACGACTTCGGCACCGGCCCGGTGGAGGACGATCTGTCGGTGCTGGTCCTCCAGGCGGTGACCCCGGCGGCCGAACGGCGCCCGTGAGGACCCGGCCGCCGGGGACGGCGAAGGGCGGCCGGCGCCGCGGCCTCAGGACCTGCCGTCGGCGTGGGTGAACACCGGCTTCCCGCCGCCGGAAATCACCCCACCGCCCATCCCCCCGACGGGGTCGAACTGCCCGCCGAACAGCGGGCGGCCGAGCGACGGGCCGACGCCAACATGCCGCTGGACCGGTGCCGCCTGCGGCGCCGCCAGGGCGGCGCCGCACGCCGCGACCACGCCGGCACCGCCCAGTGCGGCAATGACGAGGCAACGACCGAGGTGGGTGCGCATAGGACGCTCCTTCAGTAGGGGAAACCGAGTTCAGTAGAGGAAACCGAGCAGCCGGATAACCGAGTGACGGGGGGACCGGTGACGGGGTGATCGGGTGACCGGGTGCCGTCCTGCGCCCTGCCGCCGTCCACGAAGAGCCGGGCGAACCGCGCTACGTCGGCCGCCGTGGCGCAGATCCCGCCGGGGCGGAGCGCCTGTGGCCGGCCGCAGAGGAGGCCGCGCAGCGCCACCCCCAACTGCAGGAGCAGTACGCCGCACTACGGCAAAAGGACCCGCGCGAGACCCGCGACGACAAGTTCGCCTGACGACAAGTTCGCCTACGGGCTCCAGCGGTTCCTCGACGGCCTGGCAGGGCGAATCGACCGCAAGGAAACGTAGGCGCGCGACGCCGCACGGGGGGCTTGCCGTCCGCTGCCGTGCGCCTGGTGCGGCCTCGCCGAGGGTCGCATTCCGGCACGAGCGGGTAAGAACACGCCTCGGAGGGCGTGACATACCAACCGGTATGCGTCGACAATCTCAGCACCACTACCCGCCCGTAACAAAGCGGAGGCACCCGGTGCTCAGCACGATGCAGGACGTACCGCTCACCGTCTCGCGAATCCTGGCCCACGGGTCGACGGTTCACGGCGAGTCGCAGGTCATCACCTGGACCGAGGGAGATCCGCACCGGCGCACCTTTGCCGAGGTCGGCCGCCGGGCCGCACAACTGGCCCATGCGCTGCGCGAGGAGCTGTCCGTCGCCGACGAGGAACGGGTCGGCACGCTCATGTGGAACAACGCGGAGCACCTGGAGGCCTATCTCGCGATCCCCTCCATGGGGGCGGTGCTGCACACGCTCAACCTGCGGCTGCCCGCCGAGCAGCTGGTGTGGATCATCAACCACGCCGAGGACCGGGTCGTGCTCGTCAACGGCACCCTGCTGCCGCTGCTCGCCCCGCTGCTGCCGCAGCTGCCGAAGGTCGAGCACGTGGTCGTCGTCGGTCCCGGCGACCGCTCCCCGCTGGCGGGCGGCCCGGCCCGGGTGCACGACTACGAAGAGCTGCTCGCCGGGCGGCCGGAGCACTACGGCTGGCCGGAGACCGACGAGCGGGAGGCCGCGGCGCTCTGTTACACCTCGGGGACCACCGGCGACCCCAAGGGCGTGCTCTACAGCCACCGTTCGCTCTATCTGCACTCGATGCAGGTCAACACCGCCGAGGCGTTCGCGCTCACCTCGCGCGACATCACGCTGCCGGTCGTGCCGATGTTCCACGTCAACGCCTGGGGCCTGCCGCACGCCGCCTTCATGGCCGGTGCCTCGCTGCTGATGCCGGACCGCTTTCTGCAGCCCGCGCCGCTCGCCGAGATGATCGAGACCGTACGTCCCACCATCGGCGCCGCCGTGCCCACCATCTGGCAGGGCCTGCTCGCCGAGTTGGATGCCGAGCAGCGTGATGTCGCCTGTCTGCGGACCGTCGTCATCGGCGGATCCGCCTGCCCGCCCGCCCTGATGCGCGGCTTCGAGGAGCGGCACGGCATCCGTGTCGTCCACGCCTGGGGCATGACCGAGACCTCCCCGCTGGGCAGCGTCGCCCACCCGCCGGCCGGCGTCAGCGGCGACGACGAGTGGGCCTACCGCGCCACCCAGGGCCGCTTCCCCGCGTCCGTCGAGGCGCGGCTGATCGGCCCCAGCGGCGAACAGCTGCCCTGCGACGGGATGGCCGCGGGCGAGCTGGAGATCCGCGGCCCGTGGATCGCCGGCGCCTACTACGGCGGCGCACAGAGCGAACCGCTGCGCCCCGACGACAAGTTCAGCCCCGACGGCTGGCTGCGCACCGGAGATGTCGGCACCATCACCCCGAACGGGTATCTGACGCTGACCGACCGCGCCAAGGACGTCATCAAGTCCGGCGGCGAATGGATCTCCTCGGTCGAGCTGGAGAACCATCTGATGGCCCATCCGCATGTCGCGGAGGCCGCGGTGGTCGCCGTACCGGACGACAAGTGGGGCGAGCGGCCGCTGGCGACGGTGGTGCTCACCCAGGGCGCGACCATCGGGTACGAGGAGCTGAAGGCGTTCCTCGGGGAGCGGATCGCGCGCTGGCAGCTGCCGGAGCGGTGGGCGGTGATCCCGGCGGTGCCCAAGACGAGCGTGGGGAAGTTCGACAAGAAGGTGCTGCGCCGGCAGTACGCGGAGGGCGAGCTGGACGTGACGCTGCTGGCCTGAGCCGGTGGCCGGTGGCCGGTGGCCGGCAGTCGGCAGCCGACCGCCGGGCGTCCGCGGCTCGGGCGCCCGCGGCCGGCCGGACCGGTGCGGGCGTGCTGGACGGCCGGGGCTCGGCGGACCGGTTGGGGTGAGCCAGTGCGCACCGCCGCCGGTCCGCGCCGTCGCCGGTTCGCACCGTCGCCGGTTCGCACCGTCGCCGGTTCGCACCGTCGCCGGTCCGCGCCGTCACCGGTCCGGAGCGTTACCGGTCAGGCCGTGCCGCTGTGTCGATCAGGCCGTGCCGACGCGTCGATCAGGCCATGCCGCCGACGGTCAGTTCGTGCCGATCTTGGCGAGCAGGTCGACGATCCGGGACTGCACCTCGGCGCTCGTGGAGCGCTCCGCGAGGAAGAGCACCGTCTCGCCGGCGGCCAGCCGCGGCAACTGCGCGGGGTCCATGTCGGCGGAGGTGTAGACGACCAGCGGCGTGTGGTCGAGCAGACCGTTGGCACGCAGCCAGTCGACGATCCCGGCCCGCCGGCGGCGCACCTGCATCAGATCCATCACGACCAGATTCGGCCGCATCTGCGTCGCGAGGGTGACCGCGTCGGTGTCCCCGCCGGCCCGTGCGACCTGCATCCCGCGCCGCTCCAGCGACATGGTCAAGGCGCCCGCGATGTCGTCGTTCTGCTCGATCAGCAGCACCCGCGGCGGGTGGACATCACTGTCGCGCGGGGCCAGCGCCTTGAGGAGGACGGCCGGGTCGGCGCCGTACGCGGCCTCCCGGGTGGCCTGCCCCAGACCGGCGGTCACCAGCACCGGGACCTCGGCCGCACCCGCCGCCTGGCGCAGCGACTGCAGCGCGGTGCGAGTGATCGGCCCGGTCAGCGGGTCGACGAAGAGGGCCGCCGGGTACGCGGCGATCTGGGCGTCCACTTCCTCGCGGGAGTTGACGATCACCGGGCGGTAGCCGCGGTCGCTGAGTGCCTGCTGGGTGGCGACATCCGGCGCCGGCCAGACCAGCAGCCGGCGCGGATTGTCCAGCGGCTCCGGCGGCAACTCGTCGTCCATCGGCATGGGCTGACGGTTCATCACCTCTACGGCGCCGTTCGGGCCGTCCAGCGGCTCGGGGCCCTCGCTGCCCTCGTCGGGCGCGGAGATGGCAAAGGCCCGGCCCTCACCGGCGTCCATCAGATGCGGCTGGGACTGCGGTGCGGGCTGGGCGGTGGCCTGGTTGCGGGCCGGTGGCCTGGGCTGCTGCTGAGGCTGCTGCGCATGGGGGTGCGGACGCGCCTCGGGCGGCAGGGAATCGGCCGTCGCCCGCCCGTCCTCCTGCGGCGGCGCGGCGAGCTTACGGCGGCGCCCCGAACCGGCGGACGTGCCCCCGGCGGACGTGCCACCGGGGGGCGTGCCACCGGGAGGAGTACTGCCGGGCGGCACCGGCGGGCGCTGCTGGTCGGCGATCTGCTGGGCGAACGGCACACCCTGCCCGAGCGTGCGCACGCTGAACGCCCGCCCGTGGGAGTGCCCCGCGGCGTGTGCGTCGTCCTCGGTGGCGGGCGGCAGCGGCTGACGGTGCGGGGTGGCGGGGCCGCCGTGCGGAGGCACGGGCGGCCCGCCCGTGGCCTCCTCGGCGGGGCTGGGACGGCCACGCCGACGGCCCGTGGGGGCGGGAGCGTTGGGCGCCTGGGAATTCTGGGGGTTCTGGGGGTTCTGGGGAGTTTGGCGGCCCTGGGGGGACGCGGGTGCCTGTGGTGCCTGTGGCGCCTGGGGCATGTTGGGTGCTTGAGACGCACCGGTCTCCGGCACCGGCGCGATCCCGGCCGCCGTGCCGGTGGCCGTACCTGTCTCCTCGGCCGGTTCGGTGGGCTGCGCCACGAGCCCCTCCGGGCCCGCCACGAACGTGCCGGACGACTCGGCATCGGCCATCGCGGCCGCCGCGCGCTCCTCCGCCGCGGCCCGTCTGGCCCGGCGCCTGCCGGTCGGCTCGCCGTCCCACTCGCCTTGCGCACCACCGGAGTTGGCGGCCGCTTCCGGCTCGTGTCCCGGCCGGCCGCCGGGCATCGACCCCTCCGGGCCGCCGGCCACCGGCCGACGCGCCCGGCGGCGTCCCGTGCCGGCGCCGTCCTGCGGACCGGCCGCCTGCGCGGGCACCTGGTCGGCGGTCGCGGACATCGACGACTGGGGGGTGCGGTCCGCCGCGGCGGGCGGCAGCGCAAAGGGGGTACGTACCCCGGCCTGCTGCTGTGCCCCGGAGGCGCCGGATGCCCGGCCCCGCTCACCCGGTGCGGTCCGCTCGGGCGCCTCGGCCAGCGCCCGGCGCGCCCGCCGGCCGCTCGGCTGTACGGGGCCGAGCCCCTGAGGCGCGACCGGAGTCTGTGCCCGACCGGGAGGGTGCGGCTGCCCCGGAGCCGGAGCCTGCCCGGGGATCTGCCCGGGAAGCTGCGGACGGGCAGGAACCGGAGCCGAACCGGGCGCGCCCCCGGATGCGGGCGCGGAGACCGGCGTTGCCCCCTGTGTCTGCGCAGTGGCCTCAGACGCCGCCCCGGGCCCCTGCGTACCGGCCGCGAGGCCGCGCCCCTGCGTACCGGCCGCCGGGCCGGGCCCCTGCTGCTGCCCCGACCTCTGACTCGTTCCGGAGGGGAGCGCGGGCAGCCCGCCACCCTCCGGGGTGCCCTGCCGGGCCCGGCGCCGTCCGGTCGGCGGTACGGACTCGGCCCCCGCCATGCCCGGCGGCAGCCCCGTACCGTCCGCGGCCGGCCGCCCGCCCTGCGTACCCCGCGCGGCGTCACCGTACTGCGGATGAGCCCCCCGGCCGCCGTCGCCGGCCCCGGGACCCGTCTCACCCTGCGGGCCGTCGCCCACGGCACCGTGCGGGGCGCCGTGCGGAACACCGGTCTCCGGTCCTTTGCCCGTCCCCGTGTCCGGCCCGCCCGGATGCGCGCCCTGCTCCGCACCGGAATGCCGCGCACGCCGACGACCGGTCGGCTGCGCCCCGCCCGCCTGGGCCGGCACCGCCACACCGCGCTCCGCACCACCGCCACCCAGCGGCTCACCGGACCCACCGGAACCGCCCGACCCACCGGAACCGCCCGACCCGCCGTCACCACCGGGGCCGCCGTCGCCGTCGTCGCCGCCCTCGGGGCCCGCACCGTCCGGCCCCTGGTCACCGTCGCCCGCGTCCGCCGCGTTGCCCCGTGTGCCCCGCGCATGGGCGGCCGGTACCGGCATCACCGTCGTCTCATTACCGGTCGGCTCCGCCCGGTCCGCGCCGCCCGACGCGCCGTCCACCGTCGTGCCGTCCGCCGCCACCGGCAGCTCCAGCACATACGCGCTGCCGCCCGCGCCGGGCCCGCCGCCGGGCACCTCATGCGTCTGCATCAGCCCGCCGTGCTGCCGCACGATCCCGCGGACGATCGGCTCGTGGACCGGATCGCCGCCACCGAACGGGCCGCGCACCTCGATCCGTACGACATCACCGCGCTTGGCCGCCGCCACCACGATCGTCGAATCGCCCGGAATCGGCCCGGACCGCCGGCTCGCGGCAGCATCGCCGGCCGGCATCCGGCCCGTCGAGTCCACCCCCGCGACATCCGCGATCAGATGGGACAGCGCCTGGGCGATCCGCTCCGCGTCGACCGTCGCCTCTATCGGCGGCGCATGCACCGCGAACTGCGCCCGGCCCGGCCCGATCAGCTCGACCGCGCCCTCCACGCCCGCCG
Source organism: Streptomyces sp. NPDC054765 (assembly GCF_053612065.1). Taxonomy (NCBI): domain Bacteria; kingdom Bacillati; phylum Actinomycetota; class Actinomycetes; order Kitasatosporales; family Streptomycetaceae; genus Streptomyces; species Streptomyces sp. NPDC054765. Next base: position 306,064 of record NZ_JBSHBP010000002.1, read on the forward strand.
CGACCACACCGTCCAGCGAAACCTTCGTGCGGTTGAGCTTCTCCTTGCCGGAGTCCAGCCGCTGATAGCTCAGGACGTTGTCCACCAGCGTCGTCATCCGGGCATGGCCGGCCGCGAGGTGGTGCAGGATCTGGTTCGCCTCGGGCCACAGCTGGCCGGCCGGGTCGGAGGCGAGCGTGCCCAGCTCGCCCTTCAGCTCCTCCAGGGGCCCGCGCAGCGCCTGGTCGAGCACCGCCAGCAGCTGGGTGTGCCGGGCCGCCAGCGCGTCGAACGCACGGCGGTCGGTGAAGGTCATCACCGCGCCGACGAGCTGATCGCCGTCCCGCACCGGCGCCGTCGTCAGATCGACGGACACCGCCCGTCCGTCCTTCGCCCACAGCGCCTGCCCGCGCACCCGGTGCTTGCGCCCGGACTTGAGCGTGTCGGCCAGCGGGGTGTCCTCCCACGGCAGGGCCGAGCCGTCCGCCCGCGAGTGGTGGATCAGCGGGTGCAGCTCCTTGCCGCCCAGCTCGCTCGCCCGGAACCCCAGGATCTGCGCCGCGGACGGGTTGACGAGCACGACCTTGCCCTCGGCGTCGACACCGACCACGCCCTCGGCCGCGGCCCGCAGGATCATCTCGGTCTGCCGCTGCTGGCGGGCCAGCTCCGTCTCGGTGTCGAGGGTCCCGGTCAGATCGCGGACGACGAGCATCAGCAGCTCATTGCCCGTGTAGCCGTTGCGGTGATCGGCGTACGCGGCCTCGAAGGCGGACTCGTACGGGGTGCGCCCGTCCTCCAGGTTGGCGCTGGTCACCTCGACCAGCAGCTCGGTCCCGTCCGTCCGCCGCGCGACCATACGCGTCGGCTTCGTCCGGCCGCCCTCGGTGTCCTCGTCCCGGCGCCGCATGGAGCCCGGGATGCGCTTGGAGTCGAAGGAGGGCAGCAGATCGAGCAGCCCGCGCCCCACCAGGGCGGTGCCCGGCGCCTCGAAGGTCTCCAGCGCGATGGAGTTGGCGTTGACGACCGTGCCGTTGCAGTTGACGAGCAACAGCGCGTCGGGGAGGGCGTCGAGTATGGCTGCGAGGCGAGCAGCGCCTCGGGATGGCCTGCTGCTCACGACGACGCTTCCTCCCTGTTACCGCACCTTGCCGACCCACCTGGGCGGATCGCTGGAATGGAGTCTACGGGCACTTGCCCCGGGCGCGGAGGCGGATGACGAGGAGGTAATGCCACGGCCTTGTGCGACTCACCGCACGCCCGACATGTGCCCCTCGTCCTGACCTGGCGCGCTACTACGGCACGAACCGGGTCATGAACTGGTCGATGGGAGCAGGGGTTCGAAGCGGCCCCAGCGGCTGATCTCACACCCATTGGTGCGCCGGAAGTCGGCGTTGACGGGACGTCCCGCCCAGGTTCCGGTGACATGCGCGGTCGCCGGGCCGCCGTACATCATCGTGCAGTTCGCACTCTGCGGTACGGGAGCGAACGGGTCTTTGCCCCACTTCGTCATCCCGTCCAGCTTGTCGCAGGCGCCCTTGACGTGGAGATGGTTGCCGCCGCCGGGGTGGCAGTACAGCTCGAAGGTGCCATTGGTGGCCGCCGAGCCGGAGTCATGGACGGTGACGGTGAGGTGATCCTTGGGGGCACGGTGGGGGCCCGCTGCGCCATATCCGGCCGGTGTGCCGTGTCCGGCCGGTGCGCCGTGACCGGTGGGGGCGTGGAGGCCGGTGGGGGTGACGTGACCGGCGGACGGGCCGTGACCGGCGGGGGTGACGTGACCGGTGGGGGCCTGGGGGCCGATGGGCGCGCCGTGATCGGTGAAGGTGTGGGGGTCGGTGGGGGTGTCATGGCCGGTGAGGGCGTGGTGATCGTCGGGCGTGCGGTGGCCCGCGCCGGTGATGCCGTTCCCGTACAGGCGGTACGGCAGCGGGATCGGGGCGGCCGACGCGGCGGGCGCCGCCAGGGCCAGCGCCGCGGTGACGGAGACGGCGGACACGGCGGACACGGCGGCGGCGGTGGCCGAGGCGGCCGTGACGGCGGAGAGGCGGGTCACGGCCGTGGTCGCGGCGCTGGCGGCCGCGGCGAAGAGGGCTGACGTCCGGCGGTGCGGCATCACAGGCTCCAGAGAGGCGAGTGCGGGGCGGTACGCGGTACGTACACGCCGGGGGCGCACGACAACGCGAGTCGTCCTGGCCCCGCCTCTTCTAACGCGCCGCGGCCCCCGACGTTGCGCTGCAGGAACGTCTTTGCCGGGTGGCCCGCGCGCCTAGTACCGTAGGGGGCGATTGGTGACAGCCCTGGGGGCTGTGCCATCATTTGGACACACCACAGCGTGCATGCGCGCGTGGGGTGTGTGGAGGCGTCGCCTAGTCCGGTCTATGGCGCCGCACTGCTAATGCGGTTTGGGGCTTACCCCCCATCGAGGGTTCAAATCCCTCCGCCTCCGCTCTTCTTCGTTCAGGCCCCGGTCATCCCCGACCGGGGCCTGAACGCTTTCCCACGGCCCCGGACCGGCCTTCTCCGTATTCGTACGGCCCCGGGCGATCTCCGCCGCACGGCCGGAGCCTCCAGATCTTGTGCTTACCTGCCCCGCTGCCCCGCTGCCCCGCTGCCCCGCTGCCCCGCTGCCCCGCTGCCCCGCTGCCCCGCTGCCCCGCTGCCCCGCTGCCTCCGGCTCCACGCGCACGGAGCGATCTGCGCCGCGCCCCACCACCCGCCGACCGGGGCAGCCACCGCCCGCCGGCCGGCGCCAGGGCCGGGGGTGGGGTGGGGGCCGGGTCTGGGTCTGGGGTGTCCACATGGGTGGGCAAACCGTCTCCGCGCACTGGGCGCCACCCGCCGGTGCACGCGACGCTGGACCCATGACACCTCACGTGACACCTCACGACCGCTCGTCCTCGCCGGACAGCGGCCCCGCCATCGGCGGCATCCCCCTCCCCGACAGCAAACTGGCCCGGGAAGCCACCGAGCTGATCCGCGATGTCACCGACGACCTGATCTACCACCACTCCCGCCGCGTCTACCTCTTCGGCGCCCACCACGGCCGCCGGCACGGCCTGGACTTCGACCCGGAGCTGCTCTACGTAGGGGCCCTCTTCCACGACCTCGGCCTCACCGAGAAGTTCCGCGCTTCCCAGCAGCGCTTCGAACTCGACGGCGCCGACGAGGCCCGCGCCTTCCTGACGGCCCGCGGCATCCCCGCGGACCGCGTCCGCCTCGTCTGGGAGGGCATCGCCCTGCACACCACCCCGGAAATCCCCCACCACATGGCCCCCGAAGTGGCGCTCGTCACCGCCGGCGTCGAACTCGACGTCCTCGGCATCGGCTACGACACCCTCCCCCCGGAAACCCGCGAGGCCGTCGTCGCCGCCCACCCACGCCCCGACTTCAAGCGCCGCATCCTCCACGCCTTCCACGCCGGCCTGGCGCATCGCCCCCAGACCACGTTCGGCAATGTGAAGGCCGACGTCCTCGACCGCTTCGAAGAGGGCTACACCCGCCCGAACTTCGTCCGGATCATCGAGGACTCCCCCTGGCCCCAGTAGCCTCCCGAACTCCACCAGAAGTGCGTTTCTGCAGGTCAGAGGTGCTACGAGCAATGGATTTCGCCTCACGGCGCAGGTCATGTAATGTTGTTCCCGCAACGCCGACCGGCAAGAAAAACCGCCGGAAAGCCAAGCGCTCGTAGCTTAACGGATAGAGCATCTGACTACGGATCAGAAGGTTGCAGGTTCGAATCCTGCCGAGCGCACAGCAGATCAAAGACCCCCTGGACATCGTCCAGGGGGTCTTTGGCGTCAATGGGTCACATCAAACACGTGGCCGAAGACAGCTGAGGTCCGGCGGGCCGCGGATGTAGCGATGCACCGGCCGTGGGCAGGGTGGTGGCCGATGCGGATGCCATGCGCCGGGACGTGCTCGGCGTCGGTGCGCCAGGGCCCCGGTGCGCCATGGTTCCGGTGTCCCCCGGGCCTGGAGTCGTACGACCGGGAGGGGTCGCTGTCTTCCCTCAACAGCGGGCCGCGCAAAACGCTCGGCTGGGAAACCCCAGCCCTCAGCCGAGTGCCTGTAGGTAGTGCTGTCGGCCTGTTGTGAGGTATGTGAGGGCCGTGTTCGGTCAGTTGACCGGCCGGCTGTGCTCGGATGCCCAGGTGTGGAAGCGCTGCCGGCCGGTCTCCGGGAAGGTGTGCCGCAGCGTTTCCATGTTCACGTCGAGGCCGGCCTCGGTGAAGTGGCGGAACATCGCGGCCAGGTCGGCCGAGAGCGGCTCGACGTGGCGACCCGGCTGGTCGACCGTGTGGAGAAGGCCGGCTATGTGGTCCGGCACCGGGACGAGGCCGACCGCCGCCGGGTTCTGGTGGCGCCTGTCCCGGAGGCGATGCGGGATCTCATGGAGCTCCGGGCCGAGCGGAGCGAGGGGTGGCGGACGATGTTCGCCGACTGCACCGAGGACGAGCTCGCCCTGCTGTACCGGCTCATGCAGCGCACCGTCGAGCTCTCCCGGCAGCAGATCGCCCGCCTGCGGGACAAGGGCTCGACGGCGGGCCGGCACTGGCGGCGCGGTCAGCGCAGCCAGTGCGGCGGCTTGCAAACGGGGGCGGAGGGGGACAGGTGCGGGCGGTGGAGTGTTTCGACCGGCTTGTGGTGTGGGTGGGTTGGGTGAGTTTGGCGCAGGGGTGGCGTGGTGGTGAAGGGAACGATTAGGCGTTGGTGGGGGAGTGGCGTAGTGTTCATTTCACCGACGCGGGGTGGAGCAGCTCGGTAGCTCGCTGGGCTCATAACCCAGAGGTCGCAGGTTCAAATCCTGTCCCCGCTACTGATAGCCGCAGGCCCAGTGGATTCACTTCCACTGGGCCTGCGGCTTTTGTGCGTGCGGTTCAGTCGTGGACCGGTGGGGGCGGGGCGGTGTAGTGGGCGGCCGGGCCGGTGCGGGGCCGGGCCAGGTGGGGGTGGAGGAGCAGGTCGTCGTCGTAGTCGCCGTTGTTCTGGTGGCGGAAGGGGAGCGGCTCGGTGTGGGGCCGGGCCGGTGGCGGGCTGGTGATGGTTGGGTGCTTGCTCGACGTCGGGGGTGGCCGGGTGTTCGGGGGCGGCCGGGTGCCGGTGGGTGTCGGGTGGGGGCGGGGGCGCGGGCCCGGCCTGGGGGCGGCGGCGTTTGTGCGGGAGCGGCGTTGTCGGTGGGTGGTCGTACGCTGGCGGTGTGTGGCGATGTACGGGACCGCGCTGGTCGGGCGGCGGGCCGGGGCCGGAGGGGCGGTTCGGGCAGCGGCTCGGCTGGTACTGCGCCGAGCGGGGCGAGGAGCGGGTGAGCATGCTCCCCGTGGGCAAGGTGCTGGCGTTCGCCGCCCAGGGGGAGCGGCGCTGTCTGGGCGTGCGGCGGGCCGGCCGCTGGATCGTGTGCCCGTACGGTGCGGTGCTCGACGGTGCGAGTGCCAAGGACCAGTGCGCGCGGTGCGCCCAGTTGGACCGGTCGCGTTCGGTGGCCGCGGACACCATGGCCGACGACCCGCGTCCGTACGGCGTCTATCTCGCGTACTTCGGTCCCGGCCTGCTCAAGGTGGGGATCACGGCCGTCGAGCGCGGGCCGGCCCGGCTGGTGGAGCAGGGGGCGGTGGCGTACGCATGGCTGGGGCGCGGGCCGTTGATGGCGGCGCGGCGGGCGGAGGCGCTGCTCGGGAGTGCGCTGGCGGTGCCCGACCGGTTTGCGAAGGCGGCGAAACGGGCTGCTCGCGGGGCCCTTCCCCCGCTGTCGGACCGGGTCGCCGAGCTGGCTCAACTACACGGCGCGGCGCGGGGGCTGGCGGGCTGGCCGGAGACGCTCCAGCCGGTGGAGTTCGCCTGTACGGACCATACGGAGCTGTTCGGGCTCGACCGCATTCCGGGGGCGGTGGCGGAGCTGGGCGGGATGACGTCCGGGGCGGAGGTCGTGGGGGAGGTGCTGACCGGGGTGGGGGCCGATGTGTATCTGCGGCTGGCGGCGGGGGAGCGGGGAGAGGCGGCCGCCGGTGGGCCGGGCGTCGCCGACGGGCCGGGCGCCGCCGGTGGGGTGGTTGCGGTGATGGACGCGCGGATGTTGTCGGGGTGGGCGCTGGGGGCGGCCGTGGGGCGGGTGACGACGGTGCCGGTGCGGGCTGCGGTGCCCGGGGCGGGGGAGCGGGAGGGAGAGGGGGAGGCGAGGGGGTGCCAGGAGGGGTTGTTCTGATGTGGGGCGTGGCGGGACGCGAGGAGGGGAGGGGATGGGCGGGGGCCGGGTCGGTGGGGGGGTAGGGGGAGCTGCCGGGCCGGTGAGGGGCAGGGGGACTGCGACTGTGGGATTTGTGGGGCTTGTTGGGGGGAGTGGCTGATGGGGGTTGTTCCGGGCCCGGTGGGGACGTTTGGATGCGGAGTGCAGGTAGTTGGCGGGCGTGGGTGGCCGGCTGTGCCTGACGTCGGCCGGGCGCGGCGGTGTCGGCTGAACGCGTGACGTCGGCCGGGCGCAGTTCGGTGGCCGGGCGCGTCGTGTGGGCCTCCGTAGGGGCCTGGCGTTTGGGTTGCGGCCGTGGTGATCGGAACCGTGGTGATCGGGCCCGTGGTGATCGGAACCGTGTGATCGGAACCGTAATGGTCGTAACGGCAGTGGTCAGAACCGTAGTGGTCGGAACCGGAGGGGGAGGGGCCCGGCGTGGCGGAGGGTGATGAGCGGGTCGGCGCATTCTGGCGGGAGTGGGGGCTGCCGGGGCTGATCGATGTGCATACGCACTTCATGCCCGAGCGGGTGATGGCGAAGGTCTGGGCGTATTTCGACGCGGCCGGGCCGCTGGTGGGCCGGGCGTGGCCGATCGCCTACCGGTTCGAGGAGGACGAGCGGCTGGCGGTGCTGCGCGGCTTCGGGGTGCGGGCCTTCACGTCGATGGTCTATCCGCACAAGCCGGGGATGGCGCGGTGGCTGAACGGCTGGGCGGCCGACTTCGCCTCCCGTACGCCCGACTGTCTGCGGACCGCGACGTTCTTCCCGGAGGACGGCGCCGAGGCCTATGTGCGTGCCGAACTGGCGGACGGGGCACGGGTCTTCAAGGCGCATGTGCAGGTGGGCGGGTACGACCCGGCCGAGGTGCTGCTCGACCCCGTGTGGGGCGCCCTCGCGGAGGCCGGTGTGCCGGTGGTCATTCACTGCGGCTCGGGCCCGGCGCCGGGCAAGCACACCGGGCCCGAACCGATCGCACGGCTGCTGGCCCGCCATCCGCGGCTGCGACTGATCATCGCGCACATGGGGATGCCGGAGTACGCCGACTTCCTGGACCTTGCGCAGCGCTATCCGGGCGTGCACCTCGATACGACGATGGTGTTCACGGACTTCTCCGAGCGGGACGCGCCGTTCCCGCGGGCGGAACGCGGCCGGCTCACGGACCTCGGCGACCGGGTGCTGTTCGGCAGCGACTTTCCCAACATCCCCTACGGCTACGCGCATGCGCTGGAGGCGCTCGCTCGGCTGGAACTGGGGCAGGAGTGGCTGCGGGGGGTCTGCTACGGGAATGCGGCACGGCTGTTCGGGGTGTGAGCCGGGCCGGGGGCGCTTCGTCCAGGGGAGGCGAGGGACGGGGCGTGGCGGAGGCCGGATATCCGGGGGGTCGGGGCCTTCTGTGCGGGAGCGGGGTGGAGTCCGGCGCGTCAGGGACGTTCGGACGTGCAGGGGGTGGCGGTCGCGGCTGTAGATGCGGCTGTGGTTGTGGCTGCGACTTCGGTTGTGGCTGTGGTGGTGGTTGCGGTTGTGGTTGTGGTTGTGGTTGTGGCTGTGGCTGCGGCCAGGTGGGACAGGGCCGTGCGGAGGTCGGTGAGGGTGGCCTCGTCCGTCACGCGTTGCGTGGTGGGATCGACTTTCGGGCCGATCGCGGGGATTTCGCGGCAGGCGGCCGTGACGACCTCGCCGGTCATCATGCGCAGGGTCTCGCGGAGCTGGGCGTTGGCGTGGTCGCCGCCGGTGGGGAACGGCGAGGCGGTGATCACCGCGGTCGGCTTGTCGACGCATTCTCCGCTGCTGACCAGCCAGTCGAGGGCGTTCTTGAGGACGCCGGGGACGCCGTGCGCGTATTCGGGGCTGACGATGAGCAGGGCGTCGGCGGCCGCGACCGCGGTGCGCAGGGCGGCGACAGGGGCGGGGGGTGTGGCGTCCTCGCCGTCGAGATCGGGGTTGAAGTGCGGGAGTGCGCCGATGTCCGCGGTGGTGGTCGGGCCGTCCCAGGAGGCGAGGGCGGAGCGCAGCACCGCGCTGTTGGAGGAGCGTGCACGCAGGCTGCCGGAGAGGGCGAGGAGTCTCATGAGGTGACGGTACGCGGTGCCCGGCGGGAAGCGGGGCGGGCCGGGGTGGGCGGACCGGACAACTGCCGCGGGTGGCTGGGGCGGTGGGGTGCGGACCCTCCCGGATGGCGACGAAAGCACTGGTCAGGGCGATTGTCAGTGGCGGATGCGATGCTTAAGGAACGGTGATCGACCTGGGCCGCGCGGGGGGCGGCCCAGGCCGGCCCAGTCCGGCCCAGGCCGGTCGAGGCCGGTCGGGAGTGGGGAACCGGGGCGGGGTCCGGGGAGGAGGGGAAGAGGCACGGGGAATTCTCAGGAGATTCACAGAAAGACGCAAGGCAGCTTTCACGGGGGCGGTTCAGGCTCACGGGCATGACCGTGACTTCGTCGTCCTCAGCGTCGCTTCGTGTGCCGGCTTCGGCCTCGTCCTCCAGGGGAGCGCCCGGGAAGCAGCCGGAGCTGTTGCGGCCCGACGGCAGTCCCGTACGGGTGCTGGTCGTGGACGATGAGTCCTCGCTCGCCGATCTGCTGTCCCTCGCGCTGCGCTACGAGGGATGGGACATCCGCGCGGAGGGGGACGGTGCGGGAGCGCTGCGCTGCGCCCGTAGTTGGCGGCCGGATGCCGTACTGCTCGATGTGATGCTGCCGGACATGGACGGGCTGACGGTGCTCGGCCGGTTGCGGCGTGAACTGCCGGATGTGCCGGTGCTGTTCCTGACCGCCAAGGACGCGGTCGAGGACCGGATCGCCGGACTGACGGCGGGTGGCGACGACTACGTCACCAAGCCGTTCAGCCTGGAAGAGGTGGTGGCCAGGCTGCGGGGGCTGCTGCGCCGGGCCGGCGCGGCCGCCGCGCGGAGCGAGTCGCGGCTGGCGGTGGGCGACCTGGTGCTCGACGAGGACAGTCATGAGGTGTGGCGGGACGGCCAGGAGATCCATCTGACCGCCACCGAGTTCGAGTTGCTGCGCTATCTGATGCGCAATCCGCGGCGGGTGCTGAGCAAGACGCAGATCCTCGACCGGGTCTGGAGCTATGACTTCGGCGGCCAGGCCAACGTCGTGGAGCTGTACATCTCGTATCTGCGGCGGAAGATCGACGCGGGGCGGGCGCCGATGATTCACACCCGGCGGGGCGCGGGCTATCTGATCAAGCCGGGCGGGTAGGCGGGTGTCCTCCGCCTCGGCCGCCGGGCCGGGGGGTCCGCCCACCCCTGCCACCTCCGCGCCCACCCCCACTCCCACTCCCACCCTCATCCCCACCCGCCGCCGCCGCTGGTCGCTCCGGACCCGGCTGGTCGTGTCGGCGGTGGCACTGATCGCTGTCGTCGCGGCCGTCATCGGCACGGTGACGACCATTGCCCTGCACTCCTATCTGCAGGGCAAGCTGGACGGGCAGCTGACCGACTCCTTGGTACGGGCCCGGCTCCCGCGGCCGCATGATCCCCGGCGTGCGCAGGGCCTGGACTTCGTGGCGATGGGCGGCCAGCCGCTGGAGACGGTGGGGGCACGGATCGGTCCCGACGGCCTGGCCACGGACGGCGCCAGGCTGAGCAACTCGACCAGCCGGCTGCCCGAGGAACGGCTGGCGCCGCTGTCCGGAGAGCAGGTGACGGCGCTCAACATGGTGCCGCGGGACGGCAGGCCGCACACCGCCGAGCTGCCCCGCCTCGGCGACTACCGGGTGAAGTCCGCCCAGGACGGCTCGCTGGTGCTCGGTCTGCCGCTCGGCGAGGTGCAGAAGACGGTCAGCCAACTGGTGGTCATCGAGGAGTGTGTGACGGTCGCCGGTCTGATCGCGGCCGGCATCGCCGGGTCCACCATGGTCGGTATCGCCCTGCGGCCGCTGCGCCGGGTGGCCGCCACCGCCACCCGGGTGTCCGAACTCTCGCTCCACCAGGGCGAGGTGGCGCTGCACGTACGGGTCCCGGCGTCCGAGGCGGACGGCCGGACGGAGGTGGGGCAGGTCGGCGCGGCGCTGAACCGGATGCTCGGGCATGTCGGGGCGGCGCTCTCGGCCCGTCAGGAGAGCGAGACGCGGGTGCGGCGGTTCGTCGCCGACGCCAGCCATGAGCTGCGTACGCCGCTTGCGTCGATCCGCGGGTACGCCGAGCTGACCCGGCGCGGGCGGGAGCAGCCGGGGCCGGAGACCCGGCACGCCCTGGGGCGGATCGAGTCGGAGGCGGAGCGGATGACGGGCCTGGTGGAGGACCTGTTGCTGCTCGCCCGGCTCGACTCCGGGCGCCCGCTGTCGTACGCGAGCACGGATCTGTCGCCGTTGGTGGTGGACGCGGTGAGCGATGCGCGGGTGGCCGGGCCCGGTCACCGGTGGCGGCTGGAGCTGCCCGAGGATCCGGCGTCGGTGTACGGCGATGGCGGACGGCTGCACCAGATCCTGGTGAATCTGCTGGCCAACGCCCGTACGCATACGCCCGAGGGCACCACCGTGACCGCCAGGGTGCGCGCGGCCGGCCGTACGGCGGGGGCCTCCGCCGGGCGCCGCGATGTCGTGCAGCTGGAGGTGCAGGACGACGGGCCGGGCATTCCGGCCGCGCTCCTCCCGCATGTCTTCGAGCGGTTCGCCCGGGGTGATGCCTCGCGTTCGCGGGCCGCCGGGAGCACGGGGCTCGGCCTCGCCATCGTGCACGCGGTGGTGGCCGCGCACGGGGGCACGGTCGGGGTGGAAAGTGCACCGGGACGCACGGTGTTCACGGTGACACTGCCGACGGCGGCGGTGGCGGCACCGAAGGCACCGGTCACCGGACCGGAGCCCCCGCCCCTGCACACGCCCCTGCCCCTGCCCCCGCCCCCGCACACGCCCCCGCCCCCGCCCACGCCGCCGTCCGCACCCCCGAAGCCCCTGGTCACACCCCCCGTGCCGCCCTCACAGCCAGGACACAGGCTCAGCACACCGCCGTGACAGCGCGGTTGGCGAGTGTCGTCGCCATGACGACGACACAGCCGCCCCGCACACCGCTGGGCTCCCTGCCACCGCGTGAGCATCTGCGGCTCGGTCAGATCACGACCGTCCTCGATGTGGTGATCCCCGTCCACAACGAGGAGCGTGACCTCGAACCGTGTGTGCGGCGGCTGCACGAGCACCTCGCCCGCACCTTCCCGTACGGCTTCCGCATCACCATCGCCGACAACGCGAGCACGGACCGTACGCCGGAGGTCGCGGCCCTGCTCGACGAGGAGATCGACGAGGTCACGGCGGTACGGCTGGAGCAGAAGGGGCGCGGGAGGGCGCTGCGCACCGTGTGGTCGTTGTCCGAGGCGCCGGTGCTGGCCTATATGGACGTCGATCTGTCCACCGACCTCAACGCGCTGCTGCCGCTGGTCGCACCGCTGATCTCCGGGCACTCGGATCTGGCGATCGGCTCCCGGCTCAGCCGCACCGCGCGGGTGGTACGCGGTCCTAAGCGCGAGTTCATCTCGCGTACGTACAACCTCATCCTGCGCGGCTCGCTCGCCGCTCGCTTCACCGATGCGCAGTGCGGGTTCAAGGCCCTGCGCGGCGATGTCGCCGCGCGGCTGCTGCCGATGATCGAGGACACCGGATGGTTCTTCGACACCGAGATGCTGGTGCTCGCGGAGCGGGCCGGGCTGCGGATCCACGAGGTGCCGGTGGACTGGGTCGATGACCCCGAGAGCACCGTGCAGTTGGTGCGTACGGCCGCCGACGACCTCAAGGGCATATGGCGGGTGGGGCGGGCGCTGGCGACCGGCGCGCTGCCGCTGGACCGGCTCGCCCGGCCGTTCGGGGACGACCCGCGTGACCGTGAGCTGTCCGGGGTGCCCGGCGGACTGGCCCGCCAGCTCGTCGGCTTCTGTGTCGTCGGCGGGCTGAGCACCCTGCTCTATCTCGCCCTCTACTCCCTCTTCCGGCTCGGGGTGGGACCGCAACTCGCCAATGCCGTGGCGCTGTTGGTGTCGGCCCTGGCCAACACGGCCGCCAACCGGCGGCTGACCTTCGGGGTGCGCGGCCGGGACCGGGCGGTCCGCCACCAGGCCCAGGGGCTGGTGGTCTTCGCCATCGGACTGGTCCTGACCAGCGGTTCCCTGGCCGCCCTCGGCGCCGCCGGCGGCGAATCCTCGCACGGCACCGAACTCGCGGTGCTGGTGGCCGCCAACCTCGCGGCGACGGTGCTGCGGTTCCTGCTCTTCCGCGCCTGGGTGTTCCCGGACCGGGAGCGACGCGACGACGACGCCGCACCGCAGCCGCCCGCCCCGCACGATCACCACGACCTCACCAGGAGCACTCGATGACCCCGCCCCCGTCCGGTACGCCGGCCCAGCCGTCGTACCGGCCCCCGTCCACGCCGGAAGGAGGGGCGCCGGCACCGGCCGCCGCTCCTCCGCAGGCGCCGCGGCCCGCTGCGGACCCGCGCTGGGCGCGGCCCGCGCTACTGGCGTTGTTGCTGGTCACGGCGGCTCTCTACCTGTGGAGCCTGTCCGCCTCCGGTTATGCCAACCAGTTCTACTCGGCCGCCGTACAGGCCGGCAGCGAGAGCTGGAAGGCCTTCTTCTTCGGCTCTTCCGACGCCGCGAACTCCATCACCGTGGACAAGCCGCCGGCTGCCCTGTGGCCGATGGCGCTGTCCGTCCGGCTCTTCGGGCTCAGCTCGTGGGCGATCCTGGTGCCCGAGGCACTCATGGGAGTGGCGGCGGTCGGGGTGCTTCACGGGGCCGTACGGCGCCGGTTCGGCGTGGGGGCGGGGCTGCTGGCCGGCGCGGCGCTGGCCGTGACGCCGGTGGCGGCGCTGATGTTCCGCTTCAACAACCCCGATGCGCTGCTGTGCCTGCTGATGGTCTGTGCGACCGCCGCCGTGCTGCGGGCCCTGGAGGAGGGCCGTACGAAGTGGCTGGTGCTGGCCGGTGTCTTCTTCGGCCTGGGCTTTCTCACCAAGACGCTGCAGGCGTGGCTGATCCTGCCGGCGCTCGCCGTGGTCTACGCCTGCTGTGCGCCGGTGGCGCTGCGCCGGCGGTTCGGGCAGCTGCTGCTCGCCGGGCTGGCGATTGTCGTGTCCGGCGGCTGGTGGGTCGCCATCGTCGAGCTGTGGCCCGCGGCCTCGCGCCCGTACATCGGCGGTTCGCAGCACAACAGCTTCCTGGAGCTGACCTTCGGCTACAACGGCTTCGGCCGGATCAGCGGCAATGAGACCGGCAGTGTCGGCGGCGGCGGACATCCCGGTGGCGGTGGCGGCCGGGGCTGGGGGGAGACCGGGATCACCCGGCTGTTCTCGTCCGACATGGGCGGGCAGATCTCGTGGCTGCTGCCTGCCGCGCTGATCCTGCTGGTCGCGGGGGTGTGGATGCTGCGGCGGGCCCGGCGTGCGACAGCTGCCGAACAGGCCGGCCGGCGCGCGGAGTTCCTGGTGTGGGGCGGCGCGCTGCTGATGACCTTCACGATCTTCAGCTTTATGTCCGGGATCTTCCATCAGTACTACAACATCGCGCTGGCCCCGTATATCGCGGCGCTGGTCGGGATGGGCGCGACGCTGTTGTGGCGGCGCGGCGGGCGGAGTGCCTCGCTGGTGCTGGCCGGGACGGTCGCGGTGACCGCCGGATGGTCGTACGTGCTGCTGGACCGGTCGCCGGACTGGCTGCCGTGGCTGCGCTGGACGGTGGTGGCCCTCGGTCTGCTGTCGGCGGTGGGGCTGCTGCTGCCGGTACGGGCGGGAGCGTCGCGGCGGGACGAAGCGTTGGTGCGGGACGAAGCGTTGGTGCGGGACGGAGACCTGGGACGGGACGGAGACCTGGGACGGGACGGAGACGCGGAAAAGGCGCCGCAACGGGCGGGCCGGCGGGTCGTGGTGCTGGCGGCCGGGCTCGGAGTGGTGACGGCGCTGGCCGGTCCGGTCGCGTACACGCTCAATACGGTCAACACGGCCAAGGATGGGTCGATCATCACGGCCGGCCCCTCGGTGCGGGGCGGCATGGGCGGGCACGGTGGCTTCCCCGGCGGCCGGCGGGCCGGTATGTGGCGCGGCAACAACGCGGGGGCGGCGGGTGGCGCACCGGGCGCCGGCCGGGGCGGTCAGGGCGGTCAGGGTCCGGGCGGGCCCGGGGGTACCAAGGGGGCTGCCGGCCAGGGCCAGTTCCCGGGCCAGGTCGCCGGTGGCCGGCACCAGGGCGGCCGGCCGGGCTTCCCCGGCGGGCCGGGCGGCTTCGGCGAGCGTGGCGCCGGCTGGATGCGCGGGGGCATGGGCGGTCTGCTCAACGGCAGCAAGGTGAGCGCCAAGGCCAAGGCGCTGGTGGAGAAGGACGCGGGGCACTACACCTGGGCCGCCGCGGCCATCGGCTCGCAGAACGCCGCAAGCTACCAACTCGCCACCGAGAAGCCGGTGATGGCGGTCGGCGGCTTCAATGGGAGTGATCCGTCGCCGACCCTCGGCCAGTTCAAGAAGGATGTCGCGGAAGGGAAGATCCACTACTTCATCGCGGGCGGGCGGGGCGGTCCCGGCGGCGGTCCTGGCGGTGGCCGGGGCGGCGGTCCCGGTGGCGGCCGGGGTGGCGGCCGGGGCGGCTCGTCGAAGATCACGACCTGGGTGGAGAAGACCTTCAAGAAGGTCACCGTCGGCAGCGCCACCTTCTACGACCTGACCCGGAAGGCGTGACCCGGAAGGGTGACCGGGAGGGGCGCCGCGAGGTCGTGACCCGGGAGGCGTGACCGGAAAGCCGTGCCCCGGCCGGCGTAACCCGAGCGGGCGGTCCGGGCCGCCCGCTCCCCCGGGCGACCGAAAAGGAAATGTACGGCGTATAACACTCCCTGTACGGTGTAAGTCGCCGCTTGTGCCGCGCCGTACAGGGAGCCCGTATGGCCTCCGTGGCCTCCGTGGCCTCCGTGGCCTCCGACGCCACCGCCACTCTCCAGCCACCGGGCCGGCCCGCCGCCCGGTGGCTGATCCTCGCCGTCATCTGCCTCGCCCAGCTGACGGTCATCCTCGACAACACCGTCCTCCATGTCGCCCTCCCGTCCCTCACCGAGGAGCGGGGCGCGACCACCGCCGACATCCAGTGGATGATCAACGCCTATGCGCTGGTGGCCGTGGCCGCCCTGGTCCCCGAATCCAGCAGCCGCGGCGGAGTGCGGCCCGACCCGCTCGGCGCCCTGCTATGCCGGACGGGCCGCCGTCCACGAGGCCTTCGCGTCCGGCATCGGCACCAGCCGGCTGGTCGGCGCGGCCGCGGTGTTCCTCGGCGGGCTGGTCGCCGCCGTGCTGCGGCGCCGGGCGGAGCGCACCGGCCAGGACGCCGGGCCGCTCACGGCGCCTGCCGGTTCGCAACCGGCCCCCGCCGCGGCGGAATAGCATCGGCTCGGTATGTGATCGTGAACGGCACGTACCGGCGGCACGTATGACACCCCGTATGGGCCGTCACCGATGACGACACCGACGCCGACCTCGACGACGGCACCCACGACGTCGAGGACGCTCAGGACAGGGAGGGGCGCCATGGCAGCGACGGACGGCCGCGCCGGGAAGCGGCCGAACAGCGTCTGGCTGACCGAACGGCCCCCGCTCAAACGGAAGGCGGAGCAGCCGGCCGGACTCGACCTCGACAAGATCGTCGCGGCGACGGTCCGGCTGCTGGACGCCGAGGGCCTGTCAAAGTTCTCGATGCGCCGGCTCGCCGCCGAGCTGGGCGTCACCGCGATGTCCGTCTACTGGTACGTCGACACCAAGGACGACCTGCTGGAACTGGCCGTGGACGCGGTCGCCGGGGAGATGACCCTGCCCGACGAGTCGGACGCCGGCGCCGACTGGCGCGACCAGCTCCGCGCCCTCGCCGTCGGCTACCGCGACATGCTGCTGGGCCACCCCTGGGCGGCCCGGCTGCTGGGCGAGTTCATCAATATCGGCCCGCATTCGACGGCCTTCTCCAACGCCACCCAGCGGGTGATGCGGCGCAGCGGGCTGGCGGCGGACCGCACCTCCGGCGCGCTGGCGTCCGTCTTCCACTTCGTCTACGGCTTCTCGACGATCCGGGCCACGCACGAGGCCCGCTGCCGGGCCGTGGGCATGAGTCTCGACGACTACTTCGAACAGGTCGTCGCCGCGCTCTCGGACCGGCCGGAGTTCGCCGAGATGCTGGAGCCGTCCACCCGGGCCGGTGACGTCCGCCGGGGCCGGAGCGCCGTGGAAATGCTGGACCGGGACTTCGCGTTCGCCCTCGATCTGCAGATCGCGGGCATCGAGACGATGCGGGAGGGGCCTTAGGCCGACAGGGCCTGGGACTGCGCTCCGCCGGAAGGTTGACGAGTCCGGCGCCACCCGGTGGCGCCACCGGGCGGCGCCACCCGGTGGCCCCACCGGCCGGCCCCACCCGGCGACGGAAGCAGAAGCAGCCGGAAGCCGCCGCGGCAGGCCGAAGCCCGGTGGGGAAGCTGCTGCCCGTACGGCCGGTGGGGAAGCCGCCGCCCGTTCAGCCGCCCGTTCAGCGACCGTACGGCCGCCCGCGCGCCGCCGGCGTCACCCCACCGCCCCCAGGACCGGCCTCACCCCATCGGCAGGGTTTCCCCCTGCACCGCCTGGATGTCCAGTTCGACCTTCAGGGTCGTGCCGATCGCCGCGATACCGGCCGCGACGACCTGGTTGTAGTTCATCTTGAAGTCCTCGCGGCGCAGTTCAGCGGTGGCGCGGAACGCGGCGCGCACCCCTCCCCAGGGGTCGGGGCCCGTGCCGAGGTAGCTCAGATCGAGGTCCACCGGGCGTACGACGCCGTGCAGCGACAGCTCGCCGTGCACCGTCCAGCGGTCCGGGCCGGCCGGTGCCAGGCCCGAGCTGCGGTAGGTGAGCTCCGGGTACTCCTCGGCGTTCAGGAAGTCCTCGGAGCGCAGATGCCCGTCGCGCATCCCGTTGCCGGTGTCGATCGACGTGGCCTTGATGGCCGCCTCGACGCGCGAAGCGGTCAGGTCCTCGGCGATCTCGATCCGGCCGCTGAACTCGGTGAACCGGCCGTGCACGCTGGAGATCCCCAGATGCTGGGCGACCGCGGCCACCGTCGAGTGCATCGGGTCGATGGTCCATGTGCCGGGCGGCGGCAGTTCCGCCCCGCCCTGCCGGGCCAGTACGACAGTGCCGACGTCCATCCGCCCGCTCGCCGTCACGATCGCGCTGGAGGCGACCGGCGCATAGCCGACCGCCGTCACGATGACCGTGTACGGGCCGGCGGGCAGCGGCTCTCCGCTGCGAATGGCGCCCTCGTCATCCGCCGCCGCGCGCAGCACCTGCGCGCCCGTCATATCGGTGACGGTCAGTACGGCGTGCTGGACCGCCCAGCCGTCCCGTGTGCGGACCTGCGCCTTGAGTCCCGCAGCTCCCGCGCCCGTCGAAGTCATTGCCTCTCCCGTTTGTTGCCTGGTACATGTCGGGCTCCGGACGGCGGCGTGCAGGCCGTCCCCTGCCTGTGCGCAGCGCCGCCGCCGGAGCCCTGGGGGCCGGCCCGGGGCGCGTCTCCGCTCAACGCGCGCCCCGGTCCGGGGTATTGCTCCCGGGTGAATCCCCGGGCCCGGGGTGTTTCAGTCCCCCGGGTGGGCGAGTTCGACGTCGTAGCCGTCGACCCCGCGGGCATCGACCGCAAGGCCGGTGGCGGCCGGCGGGTAGCCGCTCGCGATGACCGTGTAGTCGCCGGCGTCCAGGTCGGTGAAGGCGTAGGCGCCGTCCTCCCCGGTCGTCGAGGTGGCCACGACATTGCCCGCCGCGTCCACCAGCGTGACCCGGGCGTCGGGCAGCGGGCGGCGGTTCGCACCGGCCCGCACGATGCCCTGCACCCGCGCGCCGGACAGCAGCTCGATCTCGATCCGGGTCGTGCCCTGGCCGCCGATCTCGACCGGCAGTGCGGCCGGACGGTGGTTCGCGGCGTTCACGGCGACGGTGAAGGTCCCGGGTGCCAGCTCGTCGAAGGCGAAGTAGCCCTCGGCGCCGGTCATTCCGGTGGCCAGCACCTCTCCGCGGACATCGGTGACGACGACCATCGCGCCGTCGACCGGCTCGCCGGTGGCCGCGCTGCGGACCTGGCCGCCGAGGCCGCTGGTGCCGCTGAGCAGGATGTCGTAGCCGTAGGGCTGGTCGCCGACGACGACCGTGGAGGCCTGCGGCTGGTGGCCGTCGGCCGCGGCGATCAGCACGTACGAGCCGGCGCCGGGGGCGTCGAGCACATACGAGCCGTTGGCCTGGGCGACCGCGCGGCCCAGCTGACGCCCGCTGAGCGAGATCAGCGTCACCGCGGAGCGCGGTACGGGGTTGCCCTCCGCGTTGCGCACGAAGCCGTGGACCGCGGAACCGGCCGGGCCGGCGTCCCCGCCGCCCGCCGAGGCGTACGCCGCCAGCGGCTGGGTGGCCGTCGCCGCGGCCGGCTGCGCCCAGGAGGGCGTGTGCGCCTCGTCGTCGGTGGGCACCGACGGGGCCCCCACCAGAGCGGGCTCCAGCTCCTCGACCGGCGCCGCGGCAGCGGTCAGCTCCTCGACCGGCGCCGCGGCGGCGGCGAGGTCCGGGACGACGGCTTCCGACGGGGTGGCCGGCGGGGTGGCCGCGGCCTGGGCGCCTTCCGCGCTCTGGGACAGTCCGCCACGCGTCTTCAACGCGACCTCCTTGATGAACAGGGTGAAGAGGAAGGCGAGCAGCGCGCAGGGCGCCGCGTACAGGAACACATCGCCGACACCGTGACCGTAGGCGCTCTCCATGACGGTGCGCAGCGGCGCCGGGAGGGCGTCCAGGTCCGGGATGCCGCCGCTGTTGCCGGCGCTGTGGGCGGCGGCCTTGGCGGCCTTGGGGCCGAGGTCGGCCAGGCCGTCCTTGACGTAGTGGGTGACGCGGTTGGCGAGCACCGCTCCGAGGGCCGAGACGCCCACCGCACCACCGAGGGAGCGGAAGAAGGTCACGACGGACGAGGCGGAACCGAGGTCCTCGGGGGCCACCTGGTTCTGTGTGGCGAGCACCAGGTTCTGCATCATCATGCCGATGCCCAGGCCCATCAGGGCCATGAAGATCGCGATGTGCCAGTACTCGGTGTCGTAGCGGATGGTGCCCAGCAGGCCGAGACCCGCGGTCACCAGCACACCGCCGGAGACCAGCCAGGCCTTCCAGCGGCCGGTCTTGGTGATGATCTGGCCCGAGACGGTCGACGAGATGAACAGGCCGCCGATCATCGGGATCGTCATGACGCCGGACATCGTCGGCGACTTGCCGCGCGCCAGCTGGAAGTACTGGCTGAAGAAGACGGTGCCGGAGAACATCGCGACACCGACGAACAACGAGGCCAGCGAGGCCAGCGTGATCGTCTTGTTGCGGAACAGCCGCAACGGGATGATCGGCTCCTTGGCCTTGGTCTCGACGAAGACGAAGACCGCGCCGAGCACGACCGCGCCGCCGACCATCGCGGCGGTCTGCCACGACATCCAGTCGTACTTGTCACCGGCCAGCGTCACCCACACCAGCAGCAGCGAGACCGCCGCGCTGATGAAGAAGGCGCCCGTCCAGTCGACCTTGACGCCCTCCCGCTTGACGACGGGCAGCTTCAGGGTCTTCTGCAGCACGATCAGCGCGATGACCGCGAACGGCACACCGACGTAGAAGCACCAGCGCCAGCCGAGCCAGCTGGTGTCGGTGATGACACCGCCGAGCAGCGGGCCGCCGACGGTGGCGACCGCGAAGGTGGCGCCGAGGTAGCCGCTGTAACGGCCGCGCTCGCGCGGCGAGATCATCGCGGCCATCACGATCTGGGCCAGGGCGGACAGACCGCCCACGCCTATGCCCTGCACCACCCGGCAGCCGATCAGCATGCCGGTGTTCTGCGAGAGACCGGCAATGACCGAGCCCGCGACATAGATGACCAGCGCGAACTGCACCAGCAGCTTCTTGCTGAACAGGTCCGAGAGCTTGCCCCACAGCGGGGTGGTCGCGGTCATCGCGAGCAGCGAGGCGGTGACGACCCAGGTGTAGGAGCTCTGTCCGCCGTCGAGGTCATGAATGATCTCGGGCAGCGCATTGGAGACGATCGTCGACGACAGAATGGCGACGAACATGCCGAGCAGCAGCCCGGACAGCGCCTCCATGATCTGACGGTGCGTCATAGGGGCCCCGTCGGAGGCGTGGTGATGCCCGCCTCCGTGTCTGGCGTGGCCGCCCCGCACACCGGCTGGTGTGGTCGTAGCCATGTAGTTCCTTTTCATCCTGCGGGTGTACGGGTGGTGGAGTCGTGATGCGCCCGGGTGCGGCAGTCGCCGAAGCTCGTGCGGAGCCTGGCGAGCAGCTCGATGAGGTGTCCGACGTCGGTGTCGGTCCAGTCGTCCAGGTACCGGGCGAGCGTTGCGGTGTAGCGCTCGGCGAGCTCCTCCAGGAGTTCCGTGCCGCTCGGCGTCAGGCGCAGCAGCCGCGACCGCTTGTCCGCCGGATCGGGCTTCCGCTCGAGCCAGCCGCGCTCGGCGGCATGGGCGACGTGCCGGCTGGTCACCGACATGTCGATGGCGAGCAGTTCGGCGAGCTGGCTCATCCGCATCTCGCCGTGCCGGTCGAGGAGGGTGAGCACCCCGGCCGAGGCGGGCGGGCACTCCTGGGGCAGCATCCGCCCCATTTCGCGCTTGACGGCGCCGATGGCACTGAGTTGCCTGGCCAGCTCCTCGTACTGACTGTGGGCGGCCACGGGCTCCTCCATGCATCCATCGCACATCGCTTCAACATCTTTTGTTGCTTGAGGCAACCATAAGCAAAGTTGGTTGCTGAAGGCAAACGAAATCGTCCAGGATTGAAGTAAAAGGAGCGGAAAGTCTGGGCCGGGAATTGGCCAATAAGTGCAACGGCATGCGTAAAGGTGCAGGTCGGGGCGCGGGCGGCCGACCCTTGGCCGATACCGGTCGGTAGCGGGACACCCTCAGACGACCCGCCCGCACCCTCGTCCACGCGCCGTACCCCACCCGACCCCGCTCCGTAGGCGCCCTCGTGGGCGCTGCCTGTGCGGCCCCAGGGGTGCCCCTCGGCCCCCGGTTCGCTAGGGTCCTTCCCCATGGCGACCAACCCGCAGAACCAGGCCGGCGGCAACTACGACCCGGCGGGCAGCACGCAGATGTTCCGGGCCTTCGTGGACGAAGGCGGCACCCCGCAGACCGGCGGCCGCCGCGCCCCGGCCCCGCAGCAGTCGTCCGGCCCCCGCGTGGGTGTCATCGTCGGCGTCATCGTCGCGATCCTGGTCGTCGCGGGCGCGGCCTGGCTGGCACTGTCGTAACGAGTCTCCGCGTAGCCGTTTTTACGCGTACGGCTGTCTTTACGCGTGCAGCTGTCTTTACGTGTACGGCTGTCCTTACGCGTATGGGCCCGGCATCACGGCGGTTTCTGGAGATCGTCGCAACACGTGGTCGGTTTGATCAGACTGCGAGGAGTTTATGCAGGCGCTCGGCTGGGGTTTCCCAGCCGAGC
>NZ_JBSHBP010000003.1:0-296103 GCF_053612065.1 Streptomyces sp. NPDC054765
CCAGTCCACGGTGCCGTCCTCGCGCTCGTACGGCGTCTCGCTCGCCGGGAAGCGCAGCTTGACGGTGACGGGCGTGCTGGAGACGGGGGTGCCGGGCGGGGGCTCCGAGTCCGACACGGTGGACACGGTGGACACGGCGGACACAGCGGTCTCAGCGGTCTCAGCGGTCGGGGCCGACTCGGTGGTCGGGGCCGACTCGGCGGACTCGCCCTCCGCGTCGGCGGCGGTCTCGCCCGCCGCGGCGACGGCGGCCCGCTCGCCGGCGGCGGTCAGCGGGTCGAGGGGGATCCCGTCGCCGGAGGCGGTGGCCGGCATGGGCAGCGTCCCCTCCTCCGCCGGGGTGCCCGACGCCCGGCCGAGGGCCCGTCCCAGCCGGCGCGGCAGTTCGCTCGTCATGCCGTCGGCCATGCCGCTGATCAGCCGGCGCAGCCCGGTGGTCTCACTCGCCGACAGCGCGCCCGCGGCCAGCAGCTCGGCCAACTGCCCGAGCGAGACGACCTGGTTGATCAGGAAGCCCGGCACCGTGTCGGGCAGCCGCTCCGAGTAGGCGGCCACCCGGTACTCGTACTCCACCTCGAACTGCGCCGACGGCGCGTAGGTGCGCAGCCACTGCTGGCGGTTGCGGGAGAGAGTGAGGGAGGTGGAGCGGGAGCTGTTCGAGGAGAAGGACGCCGAGGCTCCGGCACTGCCCGTGTTGTCCGTTCCGGTCGCGACCGTGAAACCGCCTGACGGGCTGAGGCCGAGGGTGAAAGTGCCCGACCTGGAGGCCCCGCGCGTCACCGAGCTGGGTGCCGAGGAGTAGATGACCTCCACACCCGACTTCGGGCGCAGCGCGCCGCGCACGTCACCCAGGTCGCGGTGCGGCACCGGGCGGGCGTTGACCGCCAGCGTCACCCGGTACAGGCCCCCCCGGCCCTTGTACACGAAGACGATCGGCCGCTGCCACTTCTCGGCGCCCGTGCCGGCCAGTGCCCGCGTGCCGATGACCGAACCGACCTCCGCGATACGGGAGTCCAGGCCGTACACGTGTGTACCGCTGCCCGGGGTGAGCGCACCGGGGGCCTCCCGCGTCGCCTCGGCGCGGAGCGCCTCGACGAACGCGTCCAGCGGACCGGTCGGCAGGGCTTCCGGCACGGTGGCGGGGCCCAGGGCCCGGCCGTTCGAGCGGACGAAGTACGGCGGGAGGAGCCGGTCCAGCTTCGGCACCGCGGGGGACAGCCCGGCCAGCGCCGCCAGCCGCGGGTTCTCCCGGACGTCGGTCTCGGAGGCCCAGAAGACCGCGGCGCCCGGCACCCGCACCGCGAGGGTTTGGGCACCGCGCGGACCGAGTCCGACGGCGTTGGCCGGCGCGTTGCGGTAGCCCTGGGCCAGGGTGAAGACATAGGTGATGTCGGTGCGGAAGACGTGCAGCGGTTCCCTGGCTTCGACGTGCACCCGGTCGTTGAACACGGCGTCGGTGTCCGTCTCGCTCCACGACACCGAGAAGCTCTGGCTCCCGCTGCCGGTGACCGTGCGCGAGGTGTCCCCGCTCGTGCGGGTGGTGCCCGAACCGCTGAAGCCGAGCTGCACGGTGCGCTTGCCGCTCCGGCCCCGCCAGGCCGAGTCGGTAGCGGTGACGTCGCTCTCCATCCAGTTCTCGGCGCCCCGGAAGTCCTCCTCCCCCGACTGGAAGCCGAGCCCCTCGTAGACCACGTCGTGCAGGAAGCCGCGCACCTCCCCTTGGACGTCGGTGCCCAGCAGGGAGCCGGCCGCCCCGGCGTCGAAGACGTAGACGCCGCGCAGGAACTGGGGGGACCGGGCGAGGACGACGGTGCTGGACAGGGCGGCCCGGCCGGCCTCCTGGGCAGGGCTCTCAGGGTGCGTCAGGGACTCGCCGAGCGTGACGTCCTTCAGCCACTGGGCGGGCTGGGTGACGAACGACGGCAGCATCCGGCCCACCTGGCTGCCGTGCTCGGCAGTCCAGTTCAATATCCGGGCCAGCGCCCCGGGCTCGGGGCTGCCCTCAAGGTGGCCACCCGCCAGGAGCTGCTGGAACGCCGTGAACAGCTCAGCGCTGCCGAACGCCACCTTGACGTGCGCGGCGGCCGGGAGCAGCAGCGCCTCCTGTGGCCGGTTGCCCTCCTCGTCCGGCTGCATCCGGGCCAGCCGGTAGTCCTCGTCGGTGGCGGGCCGGCTGGTGGGCGCGGGGAGCAGGGCCGGCCGCTCGGCGAGGGTGCTGGCCAGCGGGACGGTCACCGCAAGGTTCCCGTTCCGCGGGGCGGAGGTCCACACGGGCTCGGTGCCCCGTCCGAAGTAGAGCTCCGCGGAGTGGGTGACCGGGATGTCGAACTGGGCGAGGCCGGCCTGGGGGTACATGAGCATGTCCAGGCCGAACCCGGTGGAGGAACCCGCTGTGTTCGCGCGCGTCCCGCCGATCGAGGCGCTGGAGGGGATGCCGCCCTTCATCGTCGTGTCGTCGGAGACCGGGCCGTGGGCCTCCCCGGAGAAGTCGCCGGACAGCGTGTGCGTGGCGGTGAACGACTCGCCGCTCGCCGTCGACATGCCGTTGCCGGACAGCGAGGACCAGTTCGGGAAGTTCCTGCGGTGGCGGGGGGAGGTGCCCTCCTGCGGCTTGGCCCGCACCACCGCGCAGGCCCGCCAGCTGTCGTACTCGAAGGGCAGCTCGAAGTAGATCGCGTGACCCGCGCCCACCATGTCCCGCGAGGCGCAGCGCAACCCGACCTGCGAGAGGGCGAGGGACAGCGCGCGCTGGTTGGCCGCCCACGCCTGGAGAGTCTTCTTGCGGCCCACCTCGTCCATCCAGGACAGCGACCGGCGTTCGGCCGGGGACAGCAGCCCCAGGGTGCGCAGCTGGGTCGCCAGCTCCTCGAACTGCTCCTCGGTACCGGTGACCTCCAGCGGCGTGGCGAACATCCCGAGCGAGCGCAGCTCCAGCATCTCCGGCGGCAGGTGCCGCTCCTGGCCCGGCAGGACGGGGACGCCGTCGACCTCGGCCTGGCTCGGCACCCGCAGGAGGTGGCCCGCGGGCCGGCTGAAGGTGAACGCATCGGAGCGGCCGCCCTCGGCGAAGACCAGGACGGCCTCGAACTCGATGTCCGCCTCCGTCAGGAGGTGCGGGTTCTCGGTGACGAGACCGAACCAGTCGTACGCCGTCCCGCCCGAGTTGAAGGCACGGTCGCGCTGGTACTGGTAGGCGGCGGAGAAGGCCGGGCCACCGCCGACACCCGAGCCGCCGGGGTCCGCGAAGGCGGGGGCGAAGGAGAAGCCCGGCTTCACGGCATTGGACACCGTGTGGGCGTTCTTGGCACCCACCGTGTAGATCAGGCTGTTCTCCAGCACCACGTTCTTCGACCTGGCCAGCACATCGGGGCTCAGCCACTTCAGCCGCGCCCTGACCTCCAGGAAGCCCAGCGGGTCTCCGGCGCGGTCCTGGAGCACCGGTGACGGGTAGGCGTTGGCCAGCATCAGCGGCAGCCCGAAGCGCTGGTTGTTCTCCGAGAGGAACTCGCCCAGCTGTTCCGCCGACTCCGACGACATCCGGCGCAGATGCGGGCGCAGTTCATCGGCCGCGACGATCGCGTCGTGCAGCGCGGCCGGGTCGCGCACGGTGTCCACGCGGATCGGCAGCACCCCGCCGGCGAGGGTCTGCGGATCGGCCGGCAGCTCCTCCGCCGACGCGAAGAGCGAGCCGAACGGGCGCGGCTCCGGGTCCTCGGTGAGGTAGTCAGGGAACCGCGCGGCGAGCCGACCGGGGGCGGACACGGGCACGATGTCGCCCCAGCCGTCGTCTTCGGCCGCCTCGTCGGTCGCGGACGCGTCGTCGGTCGCGGACGCGTCGTCGGTCACGGGAGCGGGGGCGGTCACCGGAGCGGGGGCGGTCACCGGAGCGGGGGCGGGGGCCGGAGCGGGGGCGGGGGCCGGAGCGGGGGCGGGGGCCGGGAGCGCGCCGTCGAGCGGCTCGACCTTGATCTGCGACGTCACGCCGTAGTCGTAGATGGACGACGGACCGCTGGCGAAGCCCAGCGCGGACATCACCACGTACTCCCTCACGACCGTCACCGAGGTGGCTTCCTGGTTGTGCATGAGCGTCAGCTTCGGGGTGAATCCCAGGGATGCCAGCACGGAGTTCCCCGAGCCGTTGACCGGCCGGGTGTGGCCGTAGGAGAGCGGGATGCTCCGCACCGTCTGCCGTCCACTGGTGTCACTGGACGAGACGGTGGTCTTGTTCCGCTCCTCGATCTGGACCCGCTGCCCCTCGGGCACGTCGGGGGCCATCGCCGGCGCGGGCCGGGCATCCCCGAGATCGAGCCGCCACGCCACCTGGTACCGGCGGCCCCGGTAGGTCACGATCCGGACCATGCCCTTGGCGCTCAGCGCATACGGCAGCGCCTCCAGCACCGCGTCCTGGGTGTACTCGGCCGCCACCTCCTTCTCCAGCGCCGCCCTGCCACGCTGATCCTGCGCCTCCAGGTCCTCGGCCGACCCGCCCTCGACCGCCTGGTGCATGGCGCGGACGGCAGCGCTGATACGGGCGCGCTCCCACTCCAGCATCTCGCCCAGGAGCGTGACGTGCACCGAGCCCAGGAGCCCGCGGTGGCCGTGGCCGAAGTTCGTGACGATGGCGGAGAGGCCGTCGGGGTCGGACGACTCGTCCCTGCCGGAGCCCGGGTCGTCGTCCGGGTCGTTGTCCGGCTCGTCGTCCGGGTCGTCGTCCGGATCGTTGTCCGGGTCGTCGTCCGGGTCGTCGTCCGGGTCGTCGTCCGGGTCGTCGTCCGGGTCCGAGTCGAGCGCCGGTTCGGTGTGCTGCTCGGCGGGCGGCGACGTGGGGTCGGGGGCGGACGTGTCCTCGGGCGCGGACTCGGACTCCGGCGCGGACTCGGACTCCGGCGCGGACTCGGACTCCGGCGCGGACTCGTCGCGCGCCCCGTCGGCGTCCTCCACCGTCGCGGGGGCGGCGGACTCGCGTACCGGAGGCGGCACGGACAGCGAGGACACCTCCGGGACCGAGAAGGGGGGTTGGGGACGCGCGACGTCCCAGCCCTCGTCGGCCGGCGCCGGCGTCTCCGTGCCGTCCGTGCCGTCCGTGCCGGGGCGGAACGTGAGCACGGGCAACCCGCGCTCGCCCACGCCGGACAGGTCCGTCGGCACCCTCGTGAACAGCACCTTCCGGCCGAGCCGGCCGGCGGCCCGCTGCGCCACCAGGGCAACGGACGGGTTGACCTCCGACAGGCTCAGCAGGACGGGAGTGGTCGGCTTCCACAGCAGCAGCTTGCGATCGGCGGCCAGCATCTCCAGCCAGGTGTCCACCGACACCCACTGCTCCACTCCGGCCACCTCGATCCGGACGAGGTCCGGGTCCGTCGGGTGCAGGGCGGCGCCCGCCAGGAACGGGCACGGTTCGCCCGTCCACGGCGCGTCCTCCAGTCCGGCGGACGTACGGATCTGGGACAGGTCGACGCGCATGGGCCGCGGGCCCGGCCGGAGGTCCCGCCCGGCGCAGTCGAACCCGCGCCCGCTTTCCGCCACCCGCTCCAAGGTGGCCTGGTCGGAGACGGTCAGTACCAGTGAGTCGCTGTCCTGGGCACCGAGCCGCTCCAGGCGGTGGGCGGCGACCGCATCGGGGTTGGACCCGTCCCAGCCGGCCGCGTACGTGTACGTGAAGTCCCTCCGCAGCTCCGCGTGCGGCGTGTCGTCCGGTTCGGTGGCCGGGTCGATGGCCGGGTCGATGCCGAGCACCTTCGGCAGCAGCGCGTCGGCGTCGAGCGCCGCCAGCGTCTCCTCGGCCTTGACCCGGGCCCAGAACATCCGCGAGCGCTCCGCGTCCGTCACCGCGTCCCGGTCCATCCGCAGGGCCTCGGCCGCCTCCCCCGCCAGGTCCGCGCCGCTCGTCCAGGCGACCGCCCGGTCCACCGCGTCCGGGAGCCCCGGCGCGAAGTCCCGCAGCGACGTGCCCGACCGCTGCCGCCCGGCCACCGCCAGCACCGCGCGGTACGCCCCCTGGTCCGGATCCGCGCCGCCCTCCGGCCGGGCCGCCACCACCCGGTGGAACATGTCCAACGTGAACCGGCCCAGCCCCGTGAACCGGTCGTCGGCCCGCCACATGTCGTCCAGCGCGGCGACGCCCCGCAGCAGCTCCTCATAGCCGCCCTGCCGCGCTGCCTCGGCCTGCGCCTTGACGTTCCAGCCGAACACCAGCCGCAGCGCCCGCACCCCGCGCAGCACCCTCAACCGGACCTCGGCCGACGCCTCACCCGAACCGTCATGCCAGCCGACCACCCCGGCCAACCGGTCCAACTCGGCGCCCTTGGGCTCCGGCAGGAAGATCAGCCACCGGCCGCGCCGGCCCCAGGGGTCCGTGTGCAGGATGCGGACCCACCTGCCGTCCGTCAGCTGAGCGCCCGACTGCGAACGATTGGGGGCGCGCACCGCGCGGTCGGCGATGTTCGCCCTCCACTGCCCAAAGGGAATGTCCGCGAGCGGGTCCGCTGTGAACGCCTCCTCGTCGGCCCACAGGTACTTGCGCGGCGGAACCGATCGGTCCTCGTAGGCGCCCGGCCGGCAGCCCGCGATGTCGTCCCAGCCGTTGGGGTTCGCGGTCACGCTCGGCCGCCGGCCCCACCGGCGCAGCTCCTCCGTCCCGGACACCTCCCGCTGATCCTCCAGCCCGGCGAGGAGCAAGCCGCGCTGGCTGGCGTGCAGGTCCTCGTAGTTCGCGTCGTCCTCGTCGCCGGGAGCCGGCACGGAGAGCTCCTCCGAGACGTCCTCGGCGTTCAGGTCGAGGTGCACGAACGTCCTGGCCTCGCGCAGGTGGCGGCCCAGCTCCTCGAACCCCTCCTCGACCAGGTCCGCGTCCGTGTGCGAGCTGCGGCCGTACTGCTCGCCGGTCTCGAAGTCGATGAGGGCCCGGGTGAGCACGTCGCGGAACTCGGCCATCGGGTCGCCGTTCCGCGGGTCGCGGCCCATCCCGGGCGGGTTGGGGACCCAGTCGCCCTCCGGCTTCGACGGCCGGTGCACGACCTGGATGGTGACCGCCTTGCCGGGCCGCACCCGCAGCGCCACCTCACCGCTGTGGGCCAGCACCAGCAGATCGGTCCGGTCCGCGAGCCACCGCGGCCAGTCCAGCAGCCCGTCGCCGGCGAGCGGGATCGCCAGCACGATCCGGGTGCCCAGCGGCAGCTCCAGGCGCCGCACGTCGGCGGTCACCAGCTCGATGAACTCCTCGAAGTCGACGAGCACTTCCCGCCCGCCGACGCCGCCCAGCCGCACGACGAGCTTGCCGGCCCGCACGTCGGCCGCCACGGCGTAGGGGCGCGGCACGGGCTTCGGGTCCGCCTGCTGGTCGGCGGCGCGGCGCTTCCCCGTCACATGGACCGGGATGCCGTCCAGGTCCAGTTCGACGACCTCGGACTCGCTGAAGTTCAGGCCGGGGACGCGGACGCCGCCCATCGTGAAGTACCGGCCGTCGCCCGCCGGGGCGCGCAGCTCGTCCAGGTGGAAGGCGGCCAGCGCGGCCAGGCTCGTCGCCCGCCCCGCCGCCCGAGCGCGCTCCACCAGGTCGAACAGCTCCGCACGCTGCGGCGCATCCACCGGCGTGTCCTCGTCCAGGTGCAGGATCTGCCGCGCCGACGCGTCCAGGTCCAGCGGCTGTCCGTCCAGCCGCCGGTCCTGCCCGCGCAGCACGTCCAGCAGCTCCACGGCCGCCGGGACGCCGTCACTGGTCGGCGACTTCGCCTCGGTGTCTGCCGGTTCGGTGTCCGCCGGGGCGGGCGACTCCGGTTCGGTGTCCGCCGGAGCGGGCGTTTCCGGCTCGGCGTCCATCGGCGCCGACTCCGGCTCGGCGTCCATCGGCGCAGGCTCCGACTCCGACTCCGGCTCCAACTCCGACTCCGGCTCCAACTCCGACTCCGACTCCGACTCCGACTCCGGCAGGAGTACCGGCAGGGGCGCGACGGTCATCACCGTGGCGGCCGTCGACGGGTCGGGCAGCGGTGCCGATACGGGCAGCGGGTCCGGTACCGCGAGCGGGGCGTCCTGCGGCTGGGCCGGGGTGCGGGGTGCGCTCCGGTTCCAGGCCGGCGAGGTGTCCGGATCCCGCGGCGAGGGCCGCAGGGTGAGCACGGAGCTGCCGTCCCGGCCGGTGCGCTTCAGGCCGGTCATCGCGGCCGTCGACCAGACGCCGCGGCCGAGCAGTTGGGCGAGGTCGTCGGCCAGGCCGGGCGCCAGCCGGTCCAGCTCCGGGATGTCCAGCACGACATCGACGGCCAGGTCCATGGCCAGCAGGGCGGGATCCGCGGCGAGCAGGTGGAGGATCTCGCTGTGCGGCGCCCGGTGCGTCGTCCCGTCCGGCAGGGTCAGCAGGACGTAGCGCCGGTCGGCCGGGTCCAGCGTGCCGCGGACCAGGGTGGGCATCCGGCGGCGCCACTCGTCCTTGTGCGGGTACGGCCATGGAGCCGGCTGCCGTGCGCCGTCCACCTCGACGGTCGCCAGGTCCACCACCGGCAGGGTCCGCAGGCCGGTGAAGTCCCGCGCCTGGCCGGTCTCGTCCCCGGTGCCGAGCGTGCCCGAGGCGGTGCGCTCGCCCAGCATTCCGGCCTGTTCGAGGTGGTAGACGGCGGCCACGTCCGGGTCGGTGGCGGCGCGGCCCTCGGCGAACGCCCACGTGAGCACCCGGTGCAGCTCCTCCTCACGGGCCGCGTCCACGTCTTGGTCCGGGTCCAGGTGCAGCACCTTCCGGGCGAGCGCGGGGAGGTCCGCGCCCGCCAGCGCGTCGTACGTCTTCACCCGCGCCCAGAACATCCAGGAGCGCAGGTCCGCCCCGGTGTAGGCGGTCTCCGGGGTCCGGGCGGTCAGCGCGTCGGCGCCCGTCTCGCGCAGCCACTGGACGGTCCGCGCCACCGCCGGCATCGGGGCGAACCCGCCCAGCAGGGTGCCCGGCGCGGCGCGCCGGGCGGCGGCCAGCACGGCGCGGTAGCCGTCCTGGTCCACGCCCTGCCGGCCGTCCGGGTGCGCGGCCACCGCCCGTTGGAACGCATCCAGGGTGAACGGGCCCATCCCGGACAGCGCCGGGTCGTCCCGCCACATCCGCTCCAGGGCCGCGGCTCCGCGCAGCAGGTCACGGAAGTCCGCGGCGTCCTGCACATCGCGGCCGAAGGTGATCTTCAACGCCCGTACCAGCCGCAGCGTGCGCACCCGCGCCGCGTCGGAGGCCGGCCAGGGGCCCCGGTGCAGCCCGGCCACCCGGGCCAGTCGGCCCAACTCGGCCGACCGCGGCTCCGGTCGGAAGTACCGCCACCGGGTGCGCCGTCCCTGCGCGTCCGTGTAGAGGGCGTGCACGTACCGGCCCGCGTCGTTCCGCATCGGGGCGTGGATGTGGTCCGGGGCCCGCACCGGGAGCTGGCAGGCGGTGGAGACCTGCTGGCCCGCCGGGATGTCCCGGAGCGGGTCGACGACGAACGGCACTCCGGCGGCCTCGCCCCGGCCCATCCGGCCCCGGCCGCCGTCGAGGTCGAGCGGTGTCCCGCCCCAGCAGGCCACCAGGCTGATCCAGCGGGCCCGGGAGCGGCGCAGCAGCCGGCCGGCCCAGGTCTCCGTCTCTCCCTCGCCGAGGAGCCAGTACGTACCGTCCCGCATCGCCTGGAGGAGGCGCCCCGGCAGGCCGTGCCCGAACAGGTGCGCGGCCTTCTCCTCCGAGTCCTCCGGCGTCGGGCCCGCCAGCGCGAATTCCTCGGATATCTCGTTCGTGGCCGGGTTGTAGTGCACGAACGTCGGCTGCTGTGCCAGTTGGCGGCTGAACTCCTCCCGGGGGCCCGCCAGTTCCGCTGCCGAAAAGAAGGAGCCGCCGATCCGCCGGTGGTCCCGCGTGTCGACCGCGGGGCGCAGGTACGTCTCCCGGTACCAGTCCGGCCCGTCCTCCGCGGGCTCGGACGGACGGGGGGAATCGACGGCCAGCCAGTCGCCCTCCGGCTGCCCTTCCTGGTGCACCACACGGATCACATCGGAGCTGGCGCGGAAGTCCACCAGGCCGCTGTGCACCCACACCGTGCGGTCCGTGAGGTGCGCGAACAGCTCGATCAGTGCCAGGTCGGCCTCGTCCGCGACGGAGGTGGGCCACACGATCGGGACGTCCCGGCCCAGGCCCTCCCGGGCCAGGTCCGCGCGCATCACGACGGCGGCCTCCTCGACGCTCTGCTCCCGCACCGAGCCGTCCGGCAGCCGCATCCGTACCAGCCCGTCCCGCAGGGCGGCGGAGACGGGGTAGACCGGCCCGCGCCACGGGGCCGGCTGGTGGCCGGCCCCGCCCACCAGCGAGCCGTCGGCCGACCGGCGCAGGATGTCGAACTCGGCGGCGTCGAACTCGGCGACCTCCTGCTCCCCCCAGTTCAGGCCCGGGATCCGCTCCCCCCCGTGGGTGAAGTACCGGGACCGGTCCCCGGCGGCCGGCCCGAGCCGCTCCAGGACGCCGGGCTGTTCCAGGTGGAAGGCGGCCAACTCGCCCATCGACCGCGCCTGGCCGGCCGCCCGCGCCTGCCCCACCAGGGTGTAGAGCGCGCCGAGCACCGCGAGGTCCACCACGGCGTCCGGAGCCAGGTGCAGCACCTGGCGCGCCTGCTCCTCGCGCGTCATCCGGGGCCGGCCGAGCCGGTCGGCCTCCCGCGCCGCCAGCGCGCCCAGCGTCCGCCGCGCCTCCGCGACCGACGGGCCGGACACGTTGACCACGGTGTGCCGCCGCGCGCTGTCGGTGCGCGGCGGTACGGCGGCGGCCCGTCCGCCGCCGTACCGGGCCCGCACGGTCACATCCGCCGCCCGCAGCGGCACCTGACCGGCCGGCAGGTCCGCCTGGAGGGCGGCCAGTTCCCGGTCCAGCGCCCGGTTGAAGACGGCGGCCACCGCCGCGGCCCGCGCCGTGCCGACCCGCTCGGCCCACCACTTGGTGCCGGGCAGCCCGTCGCTGTAGCCAACGATGTCGACCTCCTGGGGAGCCACCCCCAGCTTGTGGTGCGACAGGGCGACCCGCGCCACCCGGCGGGCCGACTGCTCGATCGACGCCCACTCCTTGCGCGCCGGCTGGGTGGACGCCCGCCAGAACGGTACGAACGTCGCCGAGGAGCGGGCGGGAAGGGCGGGCGCCGTTCCCGTGCCGCGCGTCGGCGCGGTGACCGGGGCCGCGAGCACCGGCTTGGCGACGGCCGGGACCGGTGCGGCGCTCGACACCGGTGACGGCTGGGCGCTCAGGGCGGACTTGAGAGGGGGAGCGGAGGGGCGCCGCACAGCCGCATCCGGCTCGGAGCCCGCCTCGGAGCCGGCGTACCCCGAATCCGCCTCGGAGCCGGCGTACCCCGAATCCGCCTCGGAGCCGGCGTACCCCGAATCCGCCTCGGAGTACTCGGTCAGCTCGGAGGACTCGGTCGCCACGGAGCCGGCGTACCCGGAGTCCGAGTACGCCCCCTCCGAGGTGACCGAGGCCGAGTCGTCCGAGGCTGCGTCGTCCGAGGCCGAGGGGCCGGAAAGGTCAGAGCCGTGGGAGCCGTCGGAGACGTCAAAGGCGTCCGCTTCGAAGACGTCCGCGGCGAAGACGTCCGACGCCGAGACACCGGACCCCAGCGCGGCGCGCACCGCGGCGCGGTCGGCGGAGCGGGACACCGGCGGCGGGACGGAAACGGAGTACGCCGCCGGAGAGTTGTGGCGTTGGGGCCCCGTCCATCCCCAGGCGTCGGCGGTCGGCGCGGGCGTTCCCGGGTGGCCCTTCTTCAGTTCGAGCAGCGAGCGTCCGTCCGGTCCCCCCTTGACCAGTTCCACCGGCAGGCTCGTCCACCACACGCCCCGGCCCAGCCGGTCGGCCAGCCGCTGCACCAGGAGGGGAGCAAGCCTGCCCAGCTCCGACAGGGCCAGCACGACGTCGACGTCCTTCGGACGCCCCTTCAGGAGGCGGTCGGCGGCCACCAGCTCGACGAACGCGTCGAGCGTGACCCGCCACTCCCGCCCGCCCACGTGCACCTTGATGCGGTCGGGGTCGAGCGGGTCCGGGGTGGCCACAATCAGGTGGGGGCACCGTGCTGGGCCACTCTTCGGATCCATGGGCTGCCACTTGGCGCGCTCCGGCCCGCTCGGAGTCCGGATCCAGGACAGATCCACTTCCCGGTGCTCATCGGCCGGCCCGAAGTTCCGCCCGTCGCCGAGGGATGTTCCCAGGACGGTGTCCTGCAGGGTGTCCGAGCCCATCGCGCCGTCGATCTCCAGCTCGTGCGCGGCCACCACGGCGGGGTGGGAGGCATCGCGTCCGGCAGCGTAGGCGACGGTGAAGGCCTGCCACATCTCTTCGCGCAGGAAGTCGTCGGGTACCAGCCGTGGGTTGAGGTTGAGCACGCCGGCGATCAGACCGTCCGGATCCACTCCGGGCGCGCGCAGTGTCTCCTCCGCCTTGACCCGGGCCCAGAACATCCGCGAGCGCTCGGGGGCACCCACCGCGGTCTGGCTCACGGCCAGGGCGTAGGACGTGTCCTCGTCCAGGTTCACCTTCCCCCGCCAGGCCAGGGCAGCGTCCACCGCCGGAAGGGTCACGAAGCCGGCGAGCGTGGTGCCGGGCCCGGCCGCCGCGGCCTGGGCCAGAACCGCCCGGTACGCGGCCTGCTTGGCGTCGGGGCCGCCCTCGGGGCGGGCCGCCACCACCCGCCGCAGCAGGTCCATCGTGAACGGGCCCAGGCCGTCGAACCGGTCGTCCGCCCGCCACATGTCGTCCAGCGCCGCGATGCCGCGCAGCAGGCCGAGGTACTCCGCCTCCGTGGACGTCCGCTCGATGTCCCAGCCGAACGTCAGCCGCAGCGCCCGGACCGCGCGCAGCGTCCGCTCCCGCGCCTGCGTCCGCGCCTCGTCCGTGTCGGCGAGCCAGCCCACCTCGGCGGCCAAACGGTCCAGCTCGGCGTCCTCGGGCTCCGGCAGGAAGATCATCCACTCTCCGGGCCGCCCCCAGGCATCCGTGTTCAGGTACCGGACGTACTTGCCGTTGATCCTCGTCAGCCCCTGGGAGCGGTTGGCGGAGCGCACCCCGAGGCGGGTGAGGTTCGCGATGCGCTGCCCGTGCGGGACCACCGCCAGCGGATCCGGGGCGAAGCTCCCCTCGACAAAGTGGGTGAGGTCGCGTATCTGCGGCATGGACGAGTCCTGGAACGCACCGGCCCAGCACCCCCCGATCGACAACCAGGTGCCGGAGATGCTCTTGCGCCGGTACCAGGCCCGCAGGGGCTCGTCCTCGGAGAGCCGCAGCTCGCTCCCGTCGTCCCGTGGCAGAGCTTGCCCCTGAGGGTCGGCGTGGGTGTCCTCCTGGAAGGCGTCGCTCTCCTTGCCGGGCGCCGGCAGCGGCAACTCGGCCGAGAGTTCCCCGGTCAGGGGGTTGCGGTGAACGAACGTCGTGATCTGGTCCAGATAACGGCCCTGGTCCTCGAACCCCAAGTCGACCAAGTCCTCGACAGAGTGCGCGGAGCGGCCGATCTGCAAGCCGGTCCGCTCACTGATGATGGCGTGGGTCAGTACGTCACGGAATTCGGCCAGCGGGTCGCCGTCCCGCGGGTCCCACGCCATACCCGGCCGACTCGCTGCCCAGTCACCCGATCGTTCCCCCCACCGGTACACCACGTCCACGGTGCTCGCGGCGCCGGACCGCACACGCAGCACCACCTCAGCGGTGTGCGCCCAGACCGTCCGCCCGGTCCGCTCCGCCAGCAGCCTGGGCAGATCCATCAGCCCGTCAGCCGCCCCGGCGAAGGCGAGCACGATCGGGTTGCCGGCGGGCAACTCCGCCAGCGCCGGATCGGCCGCCACCAGCTCGGCGAACTCCTCGATGTCCAGCTGATGCGACGACCCGTCCGGCAGCTGTGCCTGGATCCCGTCGGACGAGCCGACACCCGCCACCACATAGGGCCGCTGCCAGGAGTCGCTCCCCCACGGAACGGTCTGCCTCGGCAGCTCCTGCCACGAGTCCGTGCCGTCCGCCGACTGCAGGTGGACGAACTGGCGGGTGGTGTCCAGCTCCAGGACCTCGGACTCATGGGCCCAGTTCAGGCCGGGAACCCGGGTCTTGTCCTTGGTGAAGTGCCGGGCCCGGTCGCCCGCCACCGTGCCGCGCTCCACCAGGTCGAAGGCCGCCAGCGCCGCGAAGCTCCGCGTCATGCCCGCCTTCCGGGCCCGGCCGACCAGCGCGAACAGCCTCACGCGCGAGACCCCGTCCACGACCGCGCCCTCGCCCAGGTGCAGCACCCGGCGGGCCAGCGCCGGGATGTCCAGCGGCTTGCCGTCCCACCGCCGGTCCTCCCCGCGCAGCACGTCCAGGAGTTCCACCGCCTCCGCGTCCGCGTCCAGCCAGACCTCAAGGGTGGCGTGCCGATCCTTCGCCTCCCGCAGATCCGCCCGCTCCGGCGCGGTCGCCGTCCAGGTGCGGTCCGAGACACTCGCCTTGCTCCGCGTCCGGACCCTGAAGTGCCTGGCCTTCAGACGCTCCTCGGCCGGCAGGTCCTGCTGAAGATCCCGCAGCTCCAGAGCCAGGCGCCGCATGAACGTCCGGAAGGTCCGCTGCGCACGCTGCTCACCGGACTGCCGCGCGTCCGCATCCCAGTCCTGGCCGGGACCGCCGCGCACGGTGTCGGCGCCGTAGCCGCTGATGTCGATCTCCGGCAGCGACACACCCAGCCGCCGGTTGCGCAGCCCCGCCCAGGCCACCTGCTCCGCCAACCGCCCCACCGTGTCCTCGTCGCCATCGGTGAACACCGCGGTGAAGGGAACGAACGGCACCAGCGTCGCGTACGGCAGAGCCGGCAGCGGCGCCTCGACCGGCTCCGCGACCGACTCCGCGACCGGCGAGGACGGCACGGGCGAAGCCGGCGCCGACGGCACGGGCGAAGCCGGCGCCGACGGCACGGGCGAAGCCGGCGACGGCACCGGCGAGGACAGCACGGGCGAAGCCGGCGACGGCGTGGGGGAACCGGCCGCCCCCACCCCGGGCATCGGCTGCCCGGAGGTGGAACGAGCCAGCACCTGGGCCCGGTCGCGGGTCCGGGCACGGGCGCGGGCGCGGGCGCGCCGGTCGGCGGCGGTGCGCTCGCCGTCCGGGGCCGCGGCCCGGGTCCGGAGCTGTCCGGCGGAACCGCCGGCCCGGTCGGCGGGCGCGGCGGAGTCGGGCCGGTCGAACGGCGCGGCGCCACCCGGCCGCGGGACCTCCGCCGGGTCCTCGGGGTCCTTCGGCCGGGCCTGCTGCCAGCCGCTGTTCCGCAGCGTCGGTCCGGAGTCGGAGCCGGAGCCGGAGCCGGAGTCAGAGTCAGAGTCAGAACTCGAGTCCGTGTCGGAGTCCGACTCGGGACCGGGATCGAAGTCCAGCGTCAGCACCCGCACACCGTTGATGTCCGACTTCGACGTGCCCACCTCGAAATCGGTCCAGAAAACGGTCCGCCCCAGCCGCTGCGCGATCTGCTGGGCCAGTCCGGGCGCCCGTCGGCCCAGGTGCGATATCGCGAGGACCACCGGGACGTCCAGCGGCTGCTGGCGCAGCTGAGGGTCGACGGCCAGCAGTTCGACCAGTTCGCCGACGGGGACGCGGTCCGTTTCGCCGTCCAAGGTCAGGGACACGAAACCCGGGTCGGCCGGGTCGAGTTCGGCGCGCACCAGGGCGGGGACGGGCCTGTTCTTCGTTCCCGTCTTCTTGCCCGCTCCGCTCCACGGCGTCGCCTTCGACCCGGCGCGGGTCTCGATCCGCGCGAGATTCACCTTCGCCGGCTTCTCTCCGTCGGTGAAGTCGCGCCCCTCGGCCGTGTCCGAGCCCATGAGCGTGCTCAGGGCCGTGCCGTCATCCAGCAGGCCGGTCCTCTCCAGGTGCAGGGCGCCCACCACGTCCGGGCCCGTCACCTCACGGCCCTGGGCGAAGGCGATGGTGTAGAGGGAGCGCAGGGCGGCGTGGTCGGCGCCCTTCCCGGTACTCGCTTCGGGCAGGTGCAGCACCTTCGCGGCGAGCCGGTTGCGCTCCGCACCGGGTGGGGGCAGTGCCTCGGCGGTCTTCACCGCCGCCCAGAAGATCCGCGACCGGTCGGCGTCGCTCACCGCGTCCGGACCGGGCAGTTCGAGGATGTCCACGACTCCGGCCGCCAGGTCCACGTTCCGTGCCCAGGCCAGGGCCTCGTCCACGGCCGGGAGCGAGACGAAGTCGCGTATCCGGGTGCCCGGCGCGGCGTCCCGGGCCGCGGCCAGCACCGCATGGAAAGCGGCGGCGTCCGGATTCTGCCCACCGGCCGGGTGCGCGGCCACCACCCGCCGGAACAGGTCCATCGTGAACCTCCCCAGCCCCGCGAACCGGTCGTCGGCCAGCCACATCCCGTCCAGCGCGGCGACCCCGCGCAGCAGGTCCTCGTAGTCCTTCCGGTACTCCACCCGGTACCCGAACGCCAACCGCAGCGCCCGCACCGCCCGCAGCGTCCGAACCCGCACCTCCTCCGGAGCAGGGCCCGTGCCCGCGTGCCAGCCGACCACCGCCGCCAGCCGGTCCAACACCCGCTCCGACGGCTCCGGACGGAAGATGTCCCACCATCCCCGGCGGCCCTGGGCGTCACCGATCAGCGCCCGCCGGTACCTCCGCAGCAGCTTCTTGCCCCTCGTCGCCTGCATGAGGTACGAGACCCGGGTGACCATTCCCAACCCGTTGGCGATCTGCTGCCCGAAGCTGATCGTGTCGAGCGCATCGGCGACGAAGGGCCCGGAGTAGGAGTCGTTCAAGAAGTGGGGGTCGACGGCGTCGTCCTCCAGAGCCCCGGAATAACAGAGCACCAGGTCCATCCACTTCTGCGCGGGGCGCCCCGTGCCACCCCGCTCGGGGGGCACGGGGAGAAGGGGCGCGGTCAGGCTCTTGCGCCGCTTGAGCCAGCGCACGAACCCCCACCCCAACCCCTTGCTTTCGCCCCCCTCCATGGGGACCGTGACGCCCCCCGGTTCCGCGTGGGCATCCAGGGCGTACGGGTCGCCGAACGGCTCCTCGCCCGGACCCGGTTCGGGCCGCGGCAACGGCCGCTCGACGGAGACGCCGCCGGTCGCGGGGTTGACGTGGACGTACGTGGTCATCTGGTCCAAGTACGAGCTGTGCTGCGTGAGCGTGAAATCGCCTTCCTTGTGCAGCGAGCGCCCGATGTGCTTCCCGGTCAGGGCGCTGATGATGGCCCGGGTGAGCACCTTGGGGTACCACTCCGCAGGGGCGTCGTCGGGGTCGGGCGCCATCCCGGGCGGGTTCTCGATCCAGTCGCCCCGCCGCGTCCCGGGGGAGAAGATCTGGACCTCGCCCACCCCGTCCTTGCCGGTACCGAGCCGTGCCTCGCCGCTGTACGCCCACACCGTCATGCCGGTGCGGTCCGCGAGCGTGCGCGGCAGGTCCAGGGTGCGGTCGCCGGCGAACGGGATCGCCAGCACGATCGGCGTCCCCTCCGGCAGTCCGCGCCGCTGGGTGTCCGCGGCCACCAGCTCGACGAACTCCTCGATGTCCAGTGTCAGCTCGGAGTCGTCCGGCAGCCGGACCACCACCTGGTCGTGCCGCCCCTCGGCCGCCACCACGTACGGCGTCGTGCCCGTCGGCCACTTGGCCGGGAGCGAGTACAGGGAGTCCTTGCTGCCGGGCACGCGGACGCCGACGGCGCCCGGCCGCAGTTCCTGGACCTGCACGCCCGACCAGTTGAGCCCCGGGACCCGGGTCTCGTCCACCGTGAAGTGCGTTGTCCGGTCGTCGTCGAGCAGCCCGAGCCGCTCCAGGTGGAAGGCGCCCAGTGCCCCCAGGTTCCCCGCCCGGTCCGCCGCCCGCGCCGCCTCGGTGAGCGCGAACAGTTCCTCCCGCGCGGCGGTGTCCACCGGCGCGCCGTCCGGCAGGTGCAGCACCCTGCGCGCCACCGCCGCCAGGTTGAAGTCGCCGCCGCGCAGCCGCGCGTCCCGCCGCCGCAGCGCGTCCAGCAGGTCCCGCAGTTCCAGGCGCGGCGGAACGGCGACGCGCACCGCGGCCTGCGGGCTCGCCGCCGCGCCACCCGTTCCAGCGGCCGGCGCGGCGGGGGCGCTCTCCTCGTGCCCCTCCCAGTCGATGCTGAAGTCCGAGACCCGCAACGGTGTCGCGTCCGTGGGCAGCCTGCGCTGGAGCCGCTTCAGCTCCTTGTCCAGGCCGCGGGTGAACTCCTCGTACACGGCCTCCGCACGACGCTCCGCCACGGACGTCCGGCCGGAGGCACCCGCGCCGTAGCCGTGGACGGTGACCGACGGCAGCGGAAGCGCCTCGCCCCGCGCCCGGATGCCGAGCGCGGCCACCTGGCCGACCAGCTTCCGGATCCCGTCCCGCTCCGCCGCGGTCAGCTCGGTCCGGTCCGACGCCGGGTCCGCGAACAGCGTGGGGAGCAGCGAGGGAACGTCCGCCGCCGGGTCCGCGGACGGCGCGGCGGCCTGGTCGGTGACCGGCCGGGTGTGGACCGGCCTGGTGTGCACCGGGAGGACGGTCGAGGTGTGGGACGGACCGTCCTGCGGTCCGGGAGCGCGCGCGGTGTCCGCCGCCCGGCGCAGAGAGGGGCCGGACTCGTCGTCGGACTCGACGTCCGACGTGTCCGGGGTCCCGTCGTCGGACGTGGCGGTGGTGTCGGTGTCCGAGCCGAAGGACTCGTCGAACACCGAGCTGACGACGGAGCTGAATTCGCTGCCCGCGTCCGACGCGGTGTCCGTGTCCGACGCGGTGTCCGTGTCCGACGCGGTGTCCGTGTCCGACGCGGTGTCCGTGTCCGACGCGGTGTCCGTGTCGTACCCGGTGTCCGGGTCGGCCGCGCTGGCGAAGTCGGCGCCGACGGCCGGGCGCATGCCGGCCCCCTGGCCACTCGCGCCGGCTGCTGCCGGAGCGGACGGAGCCGCCTCGCCCGGCAGCGGCGCATGCTCCGGCACCGGGTCCGGTATGGAGC
The DNA here is from genome assembly GCF_053612065.1 of Streptomyces sp. NPDC054765. NCBI lineage: Bacteria > Bacillati > Actinomycetota > Actinomycetes > Kitasatosporales > Streptomycetaceae > Streptomyces > Streptomyces sp. NPDC054765. Next base: position 18,945 of record NZ_JBSHBP010000003.1, read on the forward strand.
CCGGGGATTCCACCGGCTCGGCCGGGTCTTCGGGCAGGCTCTCGGTCCAGGTGACGCCGGACGACGTGCCCGAAGCGGCGGCCCGGTCCCGCACGCCGACCACCGAGCTGCCCTGCCGGCCGCCCTTGTGCAGCTTGGTCCGCAGGGCCGTCGACCACACGTGCCGGCCGAGCCGCTGGGCGAGGCGCCGCGCCATGCCGGGCGCCAGCCGGTCCAGCTCCGGGATGTCCAGCACGACGTCGACCCGCAGCGAGGACCGCCGGGAGACCACGTCCTTCAGGTTCTGCAGCACCGGGTCCTCGGCGAGCAGTTCGATGAACTCCCGCTGCGTCACCCGCCAGGTACGGCCCCGGGCGACGAGGAGAAGGTGGTTCGGGTCGGCCGGATCCAGCTTGGCCCGTACCAGGTAGGGGTCCGGGCGCAAGTTCTTCACACCCTCGGTCAGCCACGGCGCCTCCGACGGCCGGCCGTCGGACCCGCTGTAGGCGAGATCCACCACCGGGCGGGGCGACTCGCCGGTGAAGTCCCGGCCCTTCCGTGCTGCGCGCACGAGGTCCAGCGTGCTCAAGGAGGTATCGGAACCCAACAGCTTGGCGTGCTGGAGGTGGTACGCGGCCGCCACATCGGGATCGGCCGCGTCGCGGCCCTCGGCGAACGCCCGGGTCAGCGTCCAGCGCAGCTCCTCCAGCCGCGCCTCGTCCACGCTCTCGGCGGACTCCAGGTGGAGCACCCTCCGGGCCAGCGCCACCGCGTCCGTACCGTCCCGGCCCAGCACGTCGTACGCCTTGACCCGCGCCCAGAACACCCGCAGCAACTGGGTCTCTCCGGGCCGGTCCTTCTCCAGCACCTCCCGGATCACCTCGTCCGGGTCCCTGCCGTCCAGCCACCGGAGAGCGGCCTGCACCGCCGGCATCGTCACGAACGCGGTCAGCCCGGTGCCCGGAGCGGCCTGCGTGGCGGCGGCCAGTACCTTGCGGTAGCCGACCTGGTCCACGCCCTTCCGGCCGTCCGGGTGCGCGGCGACCGCCCGCTGGAAGGCATCCAGCGTGAAGAGCCCCGCCCCACGCAGGCTCGGGTCGTCGCGCCACATCCGCTCCAGCGCCGCGACCCCCCGCAGCAGTTCCGCAAAGTCCCCGACAACCTCCACATCCCGGCCGAACGTGATCTTCAGCGCCCGCACCAGAATCAGCACCCGCTCCTGCGAATGGGCCCGCCACATCTCGGTGTCGGTGCGCATGCCCAGCTCGGCCGCCCACTGGTCGAGGTCGGTTACCGACGTCTCCGGGTGGGCTGCCGACGGCTCCGGACGGCAGAGCTCCCACTGGGTACGCCGCCCCTGGGCATCCGTCCGCAGGGCATGCGTGGGATTGCCGTCGGAGTCCTCCCGCGACAGGTGGATCCGCTTGCTGCCCAGCACCCACATCCGTGACCTGTTGGAATCCCGCTGCACCGGCGAGATCTCCCGGAGCGGGTCGACGACATACGGCGCGGACACGGAGTCCTGCGACCCCCGGGCGTGTCCGGGCACCGTGCCGCGCCCGCAGCGCACGCTGTGCAGCCAGGTGCCCTTGAACGTGCGCACCAGATGGTCGATCCACTGGGCCTGCTCCGCCTCGTTGAGCTGGCGAATGCTGCCGTCCAGCAACTGGACGCTCAGGTGGCCCTCGGCGTTGCCGTGCCCGTAGTCGTGGATGGCCCCGGCTGCCGTCTCGCCGGGGGGCGTCGGCGCCGCATACTCCCGGGACACGGTGTCCGTTGCCGGGTTGCGGTGGACGAACGTCGCGATCGCGTGCAGTTTGCGGCTGAACCGCTCCCGCAGCCCCGCCAGGTCGTCGGCGTCGAAGCTCACGCTGCCGATCGGCCGGTGCGAGGACTCGCTGACCGCGGTCCGGGTGTCGACCTGCCAGAGCCAGTCCGGCATGTCCTCGTCCAGCAGCGAGTCGGGGTCGATGCGCATCCAGTCGCCCTCGGGCCGCCCCTCCCGGTGGGTCACCACGATCATGCCGGTACGCGGGTCGAAGGCGGTCTCGCCGTTGTGCGACCACACCGTGTGGCCGGTGCGGCGGGCGATCATCCGCAGCAGCATTTCGTGGTGGAGGTGCGCGGGGGCGGCGCGCACCACGAGGGGGACGCCCTTGTCCAGGCCCGCGCGCTCCAGCCCCAGGGCCACCACTTCGGCGACCTCCTCGTGGGCGGCCGGCCGCTCCCCGCCGGGCAGCGGCAGCATCATGCCGGACGGGTCGTCGTCCAGCACCATGAACGCCTTGTCCTTCCAGGGGCCGGACTTGGTCACGGTCTTGCCCTGCCGCTTGCCCGCGCCGTCGCGGCGCACCAGGCCGAAGCTGGTTCGGTGCAGCTCGGCCTTCCGCTGCGCCGTCCAGTTCAGCCCCGGAATCCGGCGGCCCTTGGAGTCGGTGAAGTGGCGCCCGGAGTCGGTGGAGTGGCCCTTGGGGTCCGGCCCGAGCAGGCCCAGCTCCTCGGCCACACCGGGCTGGCGGAGGTGGAAGGCCGCCACCTGCCCCAGGCTCTTCGCCTGCCCCGCCGCCTCGGCCTGGCCCACCAGGCCGTACAGCGCGTTGAGGACCGCACCGTCCACCTTCGTGTCCGGGTGCAGGTGCAGGATCCACTGCGCCTGCTCCTGGGGGCTCATCCGTTCCCCGCCGAACCGGCGCACGTCCCGCTCGTCCAGCGCGACCAGCGTCTCCTTCGCCTTCTTGTTCGGCGGGCTGACGACGTCGATCATCGTCTGCCACCGGGCGTCCGCCGCCTGCGGCGAGCCGGGGCCCGCGGGTGCGTCGTCGCCCCGCACGGTCAGCGTGAAGTCGCCGACCGTCAGCGGCCGCCGCCCCTTCGGGAGCTTCTTCCCCTGCGCGGCCAGCTCCCGCTCCAGCTCCCGCCGGAAGACCGCGGCCACCGCCTCGGCCCGCTGCCGCCCCACCTCGGTGACGTGCGAACGGTCGCCGTCCGGCAGGCCGTTGCCGCGCCCGACGATCCGGACCTCCTCGGGCCGCACGCCGAACGTCCAGCGCGGCAGCGCGCCGGTCACCACCTGCCGGGCCCGCTTCTGGACCGACTCGCGCTCCCCGTCGGACAGTTCGGCGGCCCCGCCCGAGAACGGCACCAGCGTCGCCGAGCGCGGGGTGGCCGCGCCCCTGCGCGCGGCCGGGCCCGCCGGTGCGTCCGGTCCGGTGGCAGGCGCTGCGTACACCGGGCCGGCGGAGGTCGCCAGCGGGGTGGGCGGCCGGTGCGCCGACGCGGCGCTGTCGGACCGGGGGCGGGAGGTGACGTCGGCGGAGCTTCCCTCGGCGAAGGACGGCAGTTCGGAAGGCGCCACAGGCCGGGGGGCCGTCGGGCCGGTCGTCCTCGCGGGTACCCGTCCGGACGGCGCCGTCGACCCGGGCCGGGCCCCGGCACCGGGCGCACCCGGGCCGGCGGGGCCCGGGAGGGCAGCCTGCCGCGGCGGTGTGTCGTCGGGGCGGGGGGAGACCCACTCCCCGGTCACCCGCCCGAACCGGCTGATCAGCACGGCCCGGCCGGTGTCGTAGGAGAAGGTCACCATCCCGGAGTGCCCGAACGCCTGGTGGCCGGTGTACCGCTCCAGCAGCCGCAGCAGCTTGAGGTCGTTCGCGGTCGGGGACGGGACGATCGCCACGATCGGGATGTTCCGGTCCAGGCGCTCCCGTGCCACGTCCGCCGCCACCACCACGGCGGCCTCTTCGACACTCAGCTTCCGGACCGACCCGTCCGGCGTGCGCCACTCGAACACACCGCGCGGTCCGTTGGCCACCCAGAAGTAGGCGTCCCCGCCCCGCCACGGGAGTTCCGTGCCGGCGGGGCCAGGCATCTGGCCCTCCAGCTGGACGCCGTCCTCGTCCAGCTGCTTGAGCCCCATACGGGTCGTGTCGAGCCGGACCATCGGCCGGTCGGTCCGCCCCTCCCTCATCGACTCGTCGATGTTCACCGTGGGGCGGCCCCAGTTCAGGCCGGGCCTCCGGCGGCCCCGCGCGTCGGTGAAGTAGCGCTCCGGGTCCGGCTCGCTCCAGCCGAGCCGCTCCAGCACCCCTGGCTTGCGCAGGAAGTAGGCACCCACCTCGCCCAGGGTCCGGGCCTGCCCGGCCGCCTCCGCCTCCCCGAAGAGGGCCACCAGCGCCAGCATCAGGTCCTGGTCCATGTCCACGGACTCGTCCAGTTGCAGCACCCGGCGTGCCTTAGCCCACGGGTTGCCCGTGCGCGGGTCCTGCCGCCCCAGCGCCGCCAGCTTCCGCGACGCGACGGTGGGGTGGACCGTGGTCACCCGGATCAGCGCCACTCGCCGCTGCTCGCGGTCGGCCATGGCCGGCGGCACGGCCACCAGACCCGAGACGCCGTTGTGCACGGACACGATCTCCTGTGCCCTCCGCGCGATCTGATCGCCCGTCCACCCCGGGTGCCGAACCCCCAGCTCCCGCTTCAGCGCCTCCTCGAAGACACTGAGCACCCGCCCCGCCCGCTCACGGCCCCGGGTCTCCGCCGACCGGCCCCTCGACCAGCGCGAGCCGTTGCCGTAACCGGTGATCACCACCTTCAGCTGATCATTCGAGGCGAGCGCCGCCACCTGCCGCGCCAACTCCGCGACCGGCGCCTCCTGCTCCCGCGACAGGGCCGAGGACGCCCGGTCGAACGGCACCAGGGTCAAGGCCGCCGGCCCGTCCTGACCCCGGCCCGCCGGCCCACCGTTCGCCTCCGGCGCGTCGTCGGACTCCGACTCGTCAAAGTCCGACGAGTCGCTCTCTCCCCCGAAGAGGGAGTCCACGTCGACGCCCGCCAACGGCCTGTCGTCCTCGTCCGACTCGCTGTCCTCGATGAGGGTCGATGAATCGGAGTCGTAGGCGGTCGACGACCCGGAGTCGCCGGCATCCGACAACCCGGCGTCGCCGGCGTCCGACGCATCGGCGTCGCCGGCATCCGACGCATCGGCGTCGCCGGCATCCGACGCATCGGCGTCGTCGGCATCCGACGCCGGCGCCAGCGGCGCGGGTGCCGGCCCGGACCGGGGCTGGAGCCTGCTGCTGCCCGCGTGGGCGGCGGTGCCGGAGGGCGTCTCGGCGGCGGGCGCCTCACCGGGCAGCGGCGCGCGCTCCGGCAGCGGGTCCGGCACCGAGCGCGGAACCGCCACCGGCTCGGCCGGGTCGACGGGCAGATGCTCGGTCCACGCCGCGCCGTTGTTCTGTCCGGGCACGCTCAGCACCGAACTGCCGTCCGGGTCGGCCGGGGACAGCGCGCTCTTCCGCTCGGTCGCGAACACGCGCTCGCCCAGCTCCCGGGCGACACGGTCCGACAGGCCGGGCACCAGCTCGTCCAGTTCCGGGATGTCCAGTACGACGCCGGCCCGCGCGGAAGGCCGCCCCGTAGCCGGGTCCACGACCGTCCGCGAGGCGATGTCCACCCGGAGCAGCTCGATGAACTGCCGGTGCGTCACGCTCTCGTCCCCCAGGAGAAGGCGCGTGGTGTCCCTCAGGTCCACCTCTGCCCGCACCAGGTGGGGCAGCAGCCCGCCCGGACGCAGCCACGGCGCTGCCGACCTGCCGCCAGCCGTCCCCATCTCCCCCAGATTCACCGGGGACGGCCCCCGACCGCGCCTGGTGAAGTCGCGGCCCTGGCCGCTGATGCCGTCGGGGCCCCACGTCGGCACGGCGGTGTCGGGACCCAGCAGGCCCTCGCGTTCGAGGCGATACGCGATGGCCGTGTCAAGGTCGGTGATCGTGCGGCCGCGCGCGAACGCCTCGGTGAGGAGGGTACGCACCTCCTCCAGCTCTTCCGGCTCCACGTCCGTCGGCGAGCTCCAGCCCAGCACCCGCGCGGCGAGCGTCTTCTCGTCCATGCCCAGCCGGAGCGGCAGCTCGTGCGCCCTGACCCGGGACCAGAACACCAGCGGGTACAGCGCCGGATCGCTCTCCGTGCTACCCAGCACGTCCGCGACCAACTCCGGCACACCGGTCGTCCGTTCCTGGACCCGCATCCACTCAAGGGCGCTCTGCACCGTAGGCATCGTCGCGAACTCGGTCAGCGCGGTGCCCGGCTCGGCCTTCCGGGCGGCGGCCAGCACGGCGCGGTAGCCGTCCTGGTCCACCCCCTGCCGGCCCTCGGGGTGCGCCGCGACCACGTGCTGGAGGGTGTCCAGCATGAACGGGCCCGCGCTCCACACCCATACGTCGATCCGCCGCATCCGCTCCAGCGCCGCGATCCCGCGCAGCAGGTCCAGGAAGTCCCCGGCATCAACCTCCACATCCCGGCCGAAGGTGATCTTCAACGCCCGCAGCCAGACCAGCAGCAGCTCCCGCGATTCGGCCTGCCGCGCCGCGGTGCCGACGGGCATGCCCAGCTCGGCCGCCCACTCGTCCAGCGTCCCGTCCTCCGGCTCCGGACGGTCGATCCCCAACCGGGGACGCCGTCCCTGAGCGTCGGTGAACAGCAGGTGCAGATGCTTGCCGTCCAGCTCGTCGAAGGTGATGAGGCCGTTGTCCGGCCCGAGCGTGAACATTCGCGTCCTGTTGGCCGCCAACTGCCGTGCCGACAGCTCCCGGAGCGGATCGACGACGCGCCGCACCGGCGCCGTCGCCGCGTGGCCCCGCTTGCCTTCCGGGTCACTGCTGTCCGGGGCCATGCCTATCAAGCAGCCCTCGGTGTTGAGCCAGGACTTCTTCTTGAACAGGCCCGTGATCCGGCCGGTCCAGTCGGCCGTCTCGTCCTCGGTGAGCATCCGGGTACTGCCGTCCAGCATCTGCAGCATGATCCGGCCGGGCAGAGCGTGCCAGAGCAGATGGACCGCGTCGGCCGGTGACGCCAGGCCGGGGCGCGGCAGCTCATAGGCCTCGGACACCATGTCCGTGGCGGGGTTGTAGAACGCGTACGAGTCCGCCTGGCCCAGGAAACGGGCGTTCCGCTCCCGCCTGGGCAGTTCGCCGGGAGGGAAGGACATACTGCCGAGTTCCCGCCCGTCCGCACCGACGGCGGGCCGCTCGTCCACCTGGAAGTACCAGTCCGGCACATCCTCGTCGAGCGGCACATCGGGATCGGCGAACACCCAGTCGCCCTCGGCCTGCCCGATCCGGTGGGCGACCTGGATCACGTTCAGGCTCTCGTCGAACTCCACCCTGCCGCTGTGCGCCCACACCCTGCGGCCCGTGCGGCGCGCCAGCATCCGCATCAGCATCCGGTAGTGACGCGTTCCGTGCGAGAGGGCCAGCACGATCGGAACACCCGCTGCCAGACCCGTCTGCTCCAGCTCCAGGGCCATCCGCTCGACGGTCTCTTCGATGCTCAGCACCATGGCCGATCCGGGTCCGTTCGGCAGCGGCATCCGCACCGCCCCGGCCGTCCCCTCAGCCCCCAGGACGAAAGCGTCCTCCCCCCAGGGGGCGGACCGCTGCGTGGCGTTCCCCCGCCGCGCGCCGGTGGCCGACTGCGGCTGGACGCTGTACTGGGAGGTGTCCAGTTCCACCGCGCCGGCCGCCAGCCAGTTCAGACCCGGGATCCGCTTGCCCCCCTGGGTGAAGCGGGCTTCGCGCAGCGGGTCGAGCACCCGCAGCCTCCGCGCCACCCCCGGCTGCCGCAGGTGGAAGGCCGCGACGTCGCCCATCGTCTTCGCCCGGCCCGCCGCCTTGGCCTGGCCCACGAGCGTGAACAGCGCCTCGCGCACCCCGCCGTCCACCCGGTGGTCCGCGGCCAGGTGCAGAATCCGGCGCGCCTGCTCGTCCAGGGTCGGCCGCTCCCCGCCGTACCGCTCCTTCTCCCGCACGGCCAGCGCGGACAGCGTCGACGCCGCCTCCGACGCCGACATCGGGCCGCGCACCTCGATCTGGGCCCGCCCGCTCTCCGCGCCGCGCGCACCACCGGCGCGGCCCGGTACGAAGCCCTCGGCGGTCACCGTGAAGTCCGTCACCGTCAACGGCAGATGACCCTTGGGGATGCTGGGCTGGAGCGCGGTCAGCTCCGCCTCCAGCGCCTGCCGGAAGACGGTCTCCACCGCGCGCGCCCGCCTGCGGGCCAACCGGTCCCGCAGAGCGGCGGGGCCGCTGCCGAAGCCGGTGATCCTGATCGGCCGAGGCGGCACTCCCAGCTTCCAGTGCGCCCAGGCGACCCGCGCCACCTGCTGGGCATACTCCTCAACCGCCTCCCGCTCCGTCCGCGAGAGGGTGGCGGAGGGGGACGAGAACTTCACATACCGCGTGGAGAGCCCCGGCCGCGGGGACGCGCCCGCCGCCTCCGCCACCCCGGACCGCGTCGGCGACGCTCCGCCGACCGGCGCGACCAGCACCTGGCCGGCGGTCGTCGCCACCGGAGTGGCGGCCAGCGGCTCCGGACCGCCGGTCACCCCACGGTACTGGGTGACCATCGTGCCCTGCTCGGCGTCGTAGTAGGAGTAGGTCCCCCCCCTCAGGCGCGACCCCGCCCGGGGCCCGGTGACCGGTGCGACGGGCACCGTCCGGCGGCCCGCCGCGGTGGGCACCATCCAGCCGCCCGGCGGCATCTCCGCGACCGGCACGCTGTCCTCTCCGACGACGGTCGATGCATCGGAGTCATAGGGGGAGTCGTAGGCGGTCGATGCATCGGAGTCGTAGGCGTCCGGCGACTCGGGGACGCCGGCGGCCGACGTCGGCGCCAGCGGCTCGGGCGCCGGCCCGGACCAGGGCCGGAGCCCGCTGCTGCCCACGTGGGCGGCGGTGCCCGAGGGCGGCTCGGCGGGACCTGCCAGGCCGGTGCTGTCCGGGAGGCCCGCCAGGTCCGCCCATACGCCTGCCCGCACGGCCACGTACCAAGGAGTCAGGTCGAAGCCGGACAGCACCAGGGCTTCGCCCAGCGAAGCCGCCGTCGCTTCCAGCATCAGCGGGAGCCCCTGCTCGAGCGGTGGCGCCTGCTGCCCGTTCCGGGTGAAGTACGAGTCCGTCAGCCCACGCAGTGCGGACCAGTTCAGCAGGGACTGGTCCGCGCCACCGGACGACTGGAAGCGGTACTGGTCGAGCAGCCAGAAACCGCGCAGCACCGCCTGGAACGACTCCTGGTTGTCCTCCAGGAACGGGCCGTAGACCAACCTGATCGCCCGCACCCAGCGCAGCACCTGCGCGGTCGTGGCGAACCCACCGGTCAACTGCGCCGAAAGGGTACGGAGTTCCTGCTCGGTCGGCCACGGCCGGAAAGCGGCCCACCAGTCGTCCGCAGGCAGGAGGAAGCGGTCCTCCAGGCCTTGCGCCGGGTCGGCGGGCGCAAGCCCCGGCTCCCGCCCGGTCGCGGTCGCCCACACCCACCGGTCCCAGCCGTTGGCCAACAGCTCGCCGCCCAACGGGTACTCCAGCGGATCCACGCCGAGCGGGCCCGCCACATCGGCACCCATCACCACCACGGAGGTGGTCGAGGCCTGGGCGGTCAGATCCGGTGCCAGGGAGAAGAAGGCATCCACCACCTGTGCGTAGCCGAACTCCTTGACCGCTCCGGACGACAGGGCGAGCTGGGCCCGCGTGCTGGTGCCGTCGATGCCCACCAGGAACGCCTTGGTGAAGGGCAGGTCCAGCGGCGCCGTCTCCCCCATCACGGATCCCGGGCTGAGCTGGGAGAAGTGCCGGGCCGTGGCTGCCAGTCCGTAGTGGTTCTGCCGTCCGTCCCACGCCACCCCCCATCGGGAGGTCACTCCTACGGGCTTCCCGTCCTCGCCGACATGCCGGGCGACGGCCAGCTCGCTCACCGGTATCTGTTCGCCATCCGCCGCGGGGATGGTACCGGCCCAACTCAACGGCTGCGGCGTCCCGTTGAGCAACCGGTCCCGCGCGTCACGTACTCGCTGGACGTTCAACGCGACAGCGTCACGGCGCTCGGCGGAGAGGCGGGGCATCATGGCCCGCGCATCCCTGACCGCCTTTTTCAGCAACTCGTCCGCGGTCCGGGGGAACGGTGTGCCCAGCACCCAGGCGCCGACGGCCGAGGCGAGGTCCATCATCGCGAAGGGCTCCAGCAGGCCGTCCACCGACGCCAGGAACGACCGGATGTCCCGCACCACGGGATCGTTCAGGATCCGCAGCAGGGATTCCCGCAGGACGGCCTCCGGCATCGGGACCGCGTTCGCCTTCGCCCGCGCGTAGTCCTTCCGGAGAACGTCCCGGAGCTGTATGGCCAATTCGGCGAGCTGAGCGGGGGTCAACAAGCGGTCGAGACCGTAATGCCGCAGCTCCACCAGGATGAGTGCGACCGCCAGCCGCCCGGAGTCGGTGTCCAGCGCACCGAACTCCTCCATACCGACGATCTGGTGCTGGGTTGGCCGCTGGCCCCCAGGGGTGCGGCCGGTCAGGCCGGTGATCACCTGATCCCGCGCGCTGAGGTTGCCCAGGCGCAGGTCGAAGGAATCGGGGGTGAACCCGCCGAGTCCCGCTGTCCGCTGGAGGGACCGCATCACTCCCAGCGTGTGCTCGCCGGCGGTCGCGCTGATCCGGTCGGCGTGGTCGCGGAGGAACTTCCGGGTGCGAGGCCTGAGTGCCCGAAGGATGTGGTCGAAGGAGTGCCGGGACGCCACGGGCAGCATGTTCTTTACGAGCATCCGATCGCCGCGCCGGCCCTTCGGCCACAGCGGAGCGGCCGGGAGAGCGGCGGTCTGGCCGAAGAGCAGCCAGGAGTATCCCCAGATCTCGTCGACGTCCGGAACCGCCGCGAAGAAGGGCATGAAGCCGTTCACGACCGACGTGTCGGCGCGGAGCAGTTCCACCACATAGTCCTGGGACACCGACTGGCCGAACCGGGAACCCCAGACCAGCAGCGGCTGGACTTCGGGGAACCCCAGATGCTGGGCGGCCATGTGGTGGATGGCCCGCAGGCCGAGAGTGCTCACCCCCTCGGTCAGCTGGGAGTAGTAGCTGTTCGCGGGGGCCTCCTCGTCCGGGAGGGTGGGGTCCAGCGTGGCCCGGTGCCCCAGGTCGGTGAGCGTCCAGCCCTCGGTCTCGCGCAGGAGGCTGCTGAGCGGGAGCGTCCTGCCCTCCCGGTCGACACGGGACACACCGTCCAGGGCCCGGCCCAGCTCGGCCACGAGATGCTCGACGGACGGCCGCGCCTCCTCGGCCGTCGTCTGACCGGGATCGCTGACGAACTCCAGGATGTACGCCGCCTCCGGCTCCTGGCCCTCGAATTGCCGGGTGGCCCGGAATTGCCCGGTGGCCGGGTCCCGGAAGACGACTCGGGTGTCGAGGAGGACCTGCCAGCCGTGTCCCTCGGCCAGTTCCCGCTTGGTCAGATCGTCCGGATCGCCCGGCTGGAACGGAATGTTGACGACGTGGTGGTCCTCGACCTCGAAACCGCCCCCCTCGTACTCCGGATTCGTGGGCGCGTCCACCAGCGCCTGCTGGGGCTCGGCCGACGGCGGGACGAGAGGCAGGCCCTCCGGCAGCACCTGGCCCGAGGGGTTCACGATCACGGCCCGCGCGTCCAGCGGCGCGATGAGCCGGGGCCTGCTGCCCAGCAGACGCCTCCCCGGGGGCAGGGTGAGATCCACCCACACCACACCGTCCTCGCCACCACGGTGATACGCCGTCCACGCATGCCCCGGTCGGCCACCCTGCCGACCCGCCAGCGCGAAGGCCACCGATCCGGCCTCCGCCGTGGCGAGCCGCTGTTCCACCGTGTCCCATGAGGTGACCGACCGCCATCCCGGCCCCGGAGCCAGCGTGTGTTCCGCCGCGCTCCGTCCCACCGCCAGATCATCCAGCGTGACCGCGGAGCGGACGCCGCCAGGGAACAGGTCGCTGCCCCGGAACAGCCTGCGGCCGAACTCCCGCACCAGCCGCACGCACCAGCCCAGCGACGGCTCCCCCGCAGTCCCGTCAGAAGGCACCGCGGCCGCCGCCACGTCCACCAGGTCGGACAGCTCAGCCGTCGTCAGCACCCTGCCGGGGCCCTGGCTGGTCGTGCCGGCGGAGACGGTCTCCGCGCCGTCGGCCGGCGCCGGGTCCGGGGTGGCGTCGGGCTCCGGGGCGAGCGCTTCGGCCGGCTGCCAGCGCTTGCGCAGCCCCAGTTCGTTCTGCCGCAGCGTGTCGGCCAGTTCGGCGGCCGAGGCCAGGCCCGGCCGGCCGAAGGTCACCAGGTGCAGCGCGACCTGCCGGACCGCGCTCCTGAAGAGGGGCTCGGCGTAGCGGGAGTCGGCGAGCACGTCGTGCAGCTCCAGCGGCAGCACCAAGAAGACAGCGGCGGCCCAGGCCGGCTCGACGCCTGTCTCTATGGGACTACCGTCGGGAAAGACGCTCGTGAGCTCTCTGTCCATGGCATACACGAACTCCTGCTTCGCCTCGCTCCACAGCCGGCGGGCGGTGTTGGCCGCCGCCGCGTGCAGCTCCGGCGTCCAGCCATGGGGCAGCACCGCCCGCAGCTTCGCCTGCGACAGCGGCTGCTTGAAGCCGTCCAACGACACCGACTCGCCGCCGTTCAGCACCAGCTCCATCCGCTGGTCGCCGGTCAGCTCAAGGCCCGCAGCCTCGACTTCCGCAGGGCGGACGCGCTCGCTCGGGGCAGCGCCCCGCAGGCCGGCGGGCAGGTCCTCGCCGGTCATCGCGCGGGCCAGCCAGCTGCGGTGGTCCGCGTCCCTGGGCACGAGGGGGGCGGGGGGCGGGCCGTCGGAGTCGGAGCCGGTCCCCGCGTCGGAGTCGGCGGTCTCGGAGTCGGTGATCGGCGCCGTGCGGGCCGCGGTCAGGTCCGGCAGCGGGACGCCCAGGGTCCGCAGCCGGGCCTCGGCGTCCTCCCACTCCGCGCGGGCCTCGGCGACCCGGGTCCAGGGCTCCGCCGCCGGCTCGGCAACGGTGGCGGCACCGGACCGTGCGTCCGCCTCGGCGGCGGCGATCGCCTCCCGCATGTCTGCCAGCGCCCGCGCGTGCGCGCGCCACGCCGAGTCGAGCATCGGGTCCGGCGCGGGCTCGGCCTCCGGCGCGGGCTCGGCCTCCGGCGCGGGAAGGGCGGCCGGGGGTACGGGCTGCGCCGGGAGGCCCTCGGCGGCGGCAGAGGGGACCTCGTCGCCTTCGAACGCCGGGGCGGGCAGCGCGTGGTGGTCCGGCTCGGTGGCGGGCGCGGCCAGCGCGAAGGTCCCGGTTCCGGCAGCGGATCCCGAGGCGGCGGGGACTGAAGGTGCCGCGGTCGCCGCCGGCTGCGGCGAGGGGGCCGGCAGCGGGTCGAGGTGGGCCGGTCCGTCGCCCAGGTCGGGGGTGGCCATCCGGATGGAGTTCTTCGGGGCCTCGGTCTGGCCGGGGAGCGGGACCACGGCGAGGGTGAAGACCCCGGTGACCGGATCGGGCCAGAGCACCATGCCGTTGGTGGAGGCGTACGTCGTCCGGGCGGTGCTGCTGGCGAACGCTCCCAGCAGTCCGCCGCCCACGGGCGCGGAGCCGGCCGGCATGGGGCCGGCAGGCAAGGTCAGGATCAGCGGACCACGCCACATGGAAGCCCGCACGCGCGGGTCACGGTAGGCCAGGTCGGCCAGCGCCTCGACCCGGTGCAGCCAGTGGACGGGCACGTCGTACACGAAGGCCGGGCCGGTGTCCCCGGACCACGGGGCCAGCTCCCTCCCGCACGCCTCGAACGTGCCGTCGGCGTTCTGTTGCAGCCGGGTGAGCCAACGGGGGTCGAAGGACTGCCCGCGCGGGCGGAGTACGTCGTGGAACTGCCGTCCCCAAGCGTTGTCGGACGTGCCCAGCACACGCGAGCGCGACAGCATCCCCTTCAGCTCCAGCTGGAAGGACGCCAGCTCGGCACGCCGGAGGTAGTTCCGACCGGCGGCGATCGCCTTGAGCATCACATCCCAAGCCTCCGGGTGGGTGGCCGCCTGCGCCGCGGGCCGGTCCAGGATGAACCCGGCGAGCTCCGCCCATCCCGCCTCGGTGAGCTTCGCTTTGTGCTGCCGGTACTTGATCACGGTCCACACCGCTCGGGACCAGTCCGACTCCTCCAGCGCCTGCGACGCGGGGTAGCTCAGGATCATCCGGGCTTGGCTGCCGCCGTCCGGAGTGGCCAGGAAGCTCAGCGCGTTGGACAGGAACCCCACGGGCATGAAGCGGGTCAGCGGCGTCCCTGGCTGCGCCTGCCACGCCCGGTTCACCACCAAGAGGAAGTCGCGGAGGAAGGTCGGCACATCCGACGCCATCGCCAGCCCCTGTGCCCGCATCCGGTCGGCGTAGGCGTTCAGCAGAGCCCCGCTCAGCTCGATGGTGAACTCACGACCGCCGGGAAGGTCCAGACTCCGATCGGCCGCCCGCATCCGCTCCAACTGCCCCATGCCGCGCAAGAGCTGCGGGAAGTCGGCGGCCTTCACCACATCGCCGTCCATCCAGTGGACCAGCACGCGTGCCAGGGCCAGGGTCTGCTCCCGGGCCTCGGCGCGCTCCTGCTCCGAGGCCCCGGGGCGCGGAGTGAGACCGGCCGCGCTCACCCACGGGTCGAGCGCCTCGCCCTTCGGTTCGGGATGCTGGACGTACCACTTGAGCGCGCCTTCGCCGCGCTCATCCGTGTACATCGTGACCGAATGCCGGTACGCGGGAGGGTTGCTGCCGGGGATCAGGTCGCTACGGCTACCGAACGTATCGTGGACAGCAAATCCCGACCTTCCCGACCGGTTCGCCACCTCGCGGAGGGTGGAACGGTCGCGGTCGGAGAGGACATTCGACACTCCCATCTGCGCACCGGAAGCAAACCAGGACGGCAACGCCGCGTCCCGCCCACCGGGAGCCGCGCCATAGCAGTTGACCAGCACGAAGCAAACGTCCAGCGGAGCCCCGGTCAGGGCCAGTTGGTGGGCGATACGCCGCCCGCTTTCCTCGACCTGCACCGCCACTTGCCCGCTCGGGGTGTTGAAGGCGCACCGCCCCGGCAAACCATGCAGGTCGACGCTGATGACGGGCCGACCGCGCCACGGCACCTGGAGCGGACCCGCGAGGGGCGTGGACCGACGGGGACGCGTGAAGTAGAAGTCCTCGATCTGGTGGAGGTTGGTGGCCCACAGGGTGACACTCCAGGCACTCATTGCCTTGGAGAACTCCATCGACACGAAGCCCACCATGCGGTGCGACCGGCCGCGATAGTCCCTTCCGCTGACGGGCAGGGCCATGATGTCCCGGTCCCACACGAGGTCCCCGCCCGGCAGGGCAGCCACCGCGGCCAGGGTCTCCCGGTCCCGCACCAGCCAGCGCGAGCGGGGCGCGACACGCGTGCGGTTGTCGTTGTCCAGTTCGAGCTGGTACCTGCGGTTGTCCTCGCGTCGCCCCCAGCGGGTCGGGCCGGTCGCGGCCCAGGTGTCGTTCCCGTACCGGCGCACGAGCTCGTCCTGGAGGTAGGTGTTCCACAGGTTGATGTCCGGCATCACCAGCAGGAAGGCGTCGTCCGGTCCCATCACGGTGGGCCCCTGCGGATCGCCCGTGACCGGTTCGAGCCGCTGCGGATCGAACTTGACCAGTTCGACGAACACCTCGAAGGGAATCGTCTCCTGGTAGCTCCCGATGCCCCGTACGGTGACGGACTGCTTGTCGGCCGGGGCGGAGTAGACGTACGGCTGGTAGTCGGCCGCCCGTCCTTCGGTCCAGGGGGCGGGCCCCTCCTCGTCGAAGACGTACGCGGTCCCCCTTCTCCCCGTCGTCAACGTCCGCGTCCGGGTCAGGTCGAGCTCGGGCATCAGCAGCGAATCCCAGTTCCAGCCGCGCGGATTACCGGGGGACACGGGGATGCGGTACTTGCGGTGGAACACCCCCTTGCGCACCAGGTAGAAGGCGGACACCGTCTCCAGGCTCGACGCGTCCCGCACCTCGTCGGCCATCGCCGCCTTCATCAGGTCCTGCTCGTCCTCCGGCATCACCACCCGGCCTTGCTCGAACATCAGAACCCGGGGGATGAGCTCTTCCAGGTCGAGCAGCCCGCCGCTCAGCTCCGGAACGTTCGCCCGCAGCCGGTCCAGCAGGGCCAGCGCGGCCCTCCGCTTGCGCCAGATCGCGGCACCGGTGGGCTTCTGGCCGTACACGTCCGTGAGGATGTCCTCGTAGTGCTGTGCCACGGCCTGCGGTACCGGGACCACGGCCACGGCACCGGGGACCGCCGTCCCGGCCGGCGCGTTTGCGTCCGGCATCTCGGTATCGGAGCCGGGCATGGCCACGTCCGCCATGTGGGCGCTCACCGGCCGGGTGAACACCGGCCGGGCCGCCGGGTCCGGAGCCCGGAAGTTGGTTGGTGGCTGGTGCAACCGGGCGGGGGCCGGGCGGGGAGCGGGCGGGGGCCCGGGTACCGGGGACGCCGGGGCGGACGGCACCTGAACCGGGGACCCAGCGGAAGAACTCGACGAGCTGCTGGACGAAGCCGACCCGAGGGGCGAGGAGGCCGGCAGGTCGGCGTCCCCCGGGAGGACCAGTCGCAAGGCCGTCTGGGCCTGGGGGTCCCCGGGCTCCGGGTAGACCGCGACCGTGCAGAGTCCGGATTTCGGATTGATGTACAGCTTGCTCGGGATGCTCCAGCCGAACGCCTTCTTGCCGGTGTTGCGCGCCAGGGCACCCGGCCCGTGGAGAACGGGATCCTCACCGGCCGGTACGGCCCGGTCACTCGTCAGCAGCATCGTGCCGCCGTGCGGGTCCTGCCGCACCCAGTGATCGCGGTACGCCAGGTCGCCGATCTCGCCATCCGTGGCATGGTCGCCGGCCACGTCGTAGATGATCGGAACCGGTATGCCCCTCCGGGACCAGGGGGACTGGACTCGGCCCACGACCATGTCCGAGCCATCGGCCGCCTTCCTCAGCAGCGTGATGTGGTCGGGGTCGAAGCGGTCGAATCTCCCAAGGCCCCTGCCGAAAGAACGGGCCCACACAGTCCGCTGGGAGTCGTACGCCCACGTGGCAGGGGTGAAGGCACCGCCCCGTTCCTTGACGTGGGAGGCCAGCTCATCGAGGTTCCTGCTGTCGCGGCCGTCGGCCACCGCTCTGCGTACCGCGTCCAATGCCTCCGGCCAGCGCGTCGGGTCGGGGCCGGGCAGGAGCAGCATCCTGCGCGCCAGCTCGCCCCGGTCCTGGCCGCCGCGCGAGAAGCGGGCTGTTTCGACGTCGGCCCACACGGTCCGCGCCCACTGGTGCTCGGCGACCGGCGCGCCGGCGTGCATCCCCAGCACGTCCCGGATCATCGGCTCCGGGTCGGCGAGGGACGACAGCCACTGCAGTGCGTCCGTCACGTCCGGCAGGGGCAGCCATCCGGTCAACGGACCCTGTTCGCCCGCCTGCCACCGACGTGCCGAATCCGTCAGCAGGCCGGTGTAGTCGTCGACGGTCACGTCCGGCATGTCCTGCCCGCCGCCGGCGTGCTCCCAGGCCAGCGCTTCGAACAGGTCCATGGTGAACTGCTCGCCACCGGCACGGTTCAGGTCCGGGTCGTCTTCCCGGCGCGCCTCCAACGCCCCGATGCCGCTGATCAGTTGCCCGTAGTCAGGCCGGTCGCCCACGTCCGCGCCGAAGACCAGCCGCAGCGCCCGCACCAGCCGCAGCGCCCGATCCCGCACCTCCGGCGACGCCGGGTCGGAGCCGTCGTGCAGATGCGCCCGGACCGCCACCGCGTCGAGCTGGTGGCCCTTCGGCTCCGGACGGAACTTCTCCCACCCCGCCTCGTCGCCCCGCAGGTCCCCGTGGGCGATCATCAGGGCCTCTTCGGGGGGGAGTTGCGGGGCGTACTTCTCCGCGAATTCGACGGAGTTCGTGAAGTTGGTGGTGAAGACGGTCCGGTCGGACTCGTTCGACGTGTACTGGCTCGCCGGCGGGTCGGTGAGCGGGTCGGCCCCGGCCGGCATCCGCCCACGAGAGGTCGCCGAGCGGCGGCCGTCGGCGACCGGCGGATTCGGTACGTCGCGGAACTTCCCACCGGGCATGGCGCCGAAGCAGGACAGCAGCACGATGGGGTGGTCGAGCGGCAGACCGGACAGCGCCACCTGGCGCGCGACCCGGCGCCCGGTCTCCGCCCCGTCGGCTCTCTCGTGCCCGTCCTCGGTGAACCACTCGGACCACCCGGCTCCCCCGTGCATGTTCGCGAAGAACGGGGTGGGCCGCTTCTCCTTGACCCACGGCAGGAGACGCGCGGTGCGCAGTTCGGCGCGGCCGGGACGATAGAGGATCCACCGGGTGGTCTGGGCAAGCCGGCTGTAGATCCGGCTGCGGTAGCTTCCGCCGTCCGGCTCCTCGCGGAAGTCCATCGAGATGTAGGTGTTGAAGCGGTGGTCCGGGCCCGCGATCGGGATGGCGATGTCGCGCCTGCTCCAGTCGACCGGGCCGCCGTGCGGCAGCTTGGCGGCCGCGGCCACCGTCGCCGGTTCCCGCAGCAGCCACTGTCCGTGGAACCCCTTGCCCTCCTGGATCTGCCGCACGAGCATGGCCGGGGTCGACTTCCCCTGCGGAACCCATCGCAACAGGCCGTTGGAGGCCCACACGTCGTGGCCGTGCTGAGCGACCAGCGCGTCCTGGAGGTTGAGGTTCCAGCCGCTGGCCTCGGACATCGCCAGCAGGAGGGGGACGTCCAGGCCCACCTTGGGCCCCGCCGGCTTCGGGTCCGCCGGAGCCGCCGGAGCCGCCGGAGCCAGGTCCTCGTTGAACGCCATCAGCGCGGCGAACACCTCAGGGGTCACCACCTGTTGGAAGCCCTTGTCGCCCCGCAGCAGGATCCCCGCCTGGTCGGACTCCGCGGCCAGCAGGTACGGGTCGGTGCCCCACGGCGCGGAACCCTCCTCCTGGAAGGAGACTCCGCCCTGCGCGTCGGTCACCTCCAGTGCCGTCCTGCCCAGATCGGCGTTGATCGGCACCCGCGAGCCCCTCGGGCTCCAGTCCCAGCCCCTCGGCTCGCCGTTCTTGCCGTAACGGCGGAAATCGGCATGGAACACGTCCCGGCGCACCAGGTGGACCGCGGTCAGGACCACCAGATTCGGGGCGCCCTCGGCCCGCGAGTCCATCGCCACGTTCAGCAGCTCGCGGCGCTGCTCCTTCGTCACCGCTGCCGCGGGGTCCAGCAGCAGCACATGACGGGCCAGCTTGTCCAGGTCGAGCGGGCCGCCTTGGAGAGCCAGTTTCTTCTTCCGCAGCGCGTCCAACCCCCGCAGAGCCGCCCGCTGCTCCGACCGGACGGTCCGGGCGTCCGGGTCGCCGCTCGGCGGACCGTACAGCTCGGTGAGGAGGTGCTCGTAGGGGTCCACTACGCGCGACGGCTGCGTGGCAGGGGCCGCCGCAGGCGTGCCGGGCCCGGTGGTGGCGGTGCGGGGCCCGGCCGGGGGCCTGCTGCTGCCGGCCGGGGACGTGCCGGGCCCGGTCGAGGACTTCGTACGCCCGCCGGACGACTTGCCGCGCTTGCCCGACGGCGCCGTCCCGGCCCCGGACCGGGGCATGTTCGTCCGCGGCTCCGGGCGGTCCGCGTACGCCGCGATCAGCGGTGCGTCGCTCTCCCACCCGGGGGCGGGCGAACGCAGCGGGGACTTCGGGTCGTCCACCGGCTGGGTGTACACCGGCCGGGTCGCGGCGGGCCGGTCCGCCTGGTCCGCCGGGACGCGGTTGGCCGGCGGGGCGGGCAGGCGGGTGGGCACCCGGCCCGAAGACTCCTCGGCGGAGGAGGAGACCGCGGGCAGGGGATCGCCGTGGACGGGGTTGGCCCATCGCCATGTGCCCTCCGGGGCCCGCTGTTCCCCGGTCTCCGGGTACACCGCGAGGGTGAGAACCCCGGTCTTCTCATCGCGGTGCAGTCCGGTCGTCCGAGTGGAGGCCCACGCTTGCTTGGCCATGCTGCGGGCGAGTTCGGCCAGCGCGCTGCCGAAGGGGCCACGGCCGGCCCTGGGGGCGCGCACGAGCGTCGTGACCACCGGGACGTCGGTGGGCAGCGCCCGCAGCGCCGGGTCCCGGTAGGCCAGATCGGCGAGCTGTCCGAGCGGCGGAAGCGAACCGAAGCCGGCGTAGACGAAGGGAGACGACCCGCCCTCCGCGTTCCAGGGAGCGTCCTCGGTGATGCCGCTGGGTACGAACGAGCCGTCCGGCGCCCGTTCCATCAGCGTGATCTTCGTCGGATCGAAATTCTCGGGGGCGTAGGACTGACCGGGCCGCTGGGATATCCCCCTGCCCCACGACGAGCCGTCCGGCGCCTTCAGCAGCCGCTCCGGGGACAGCAGGCCGGCCAGCTCCAAGCCGTGCGAGGCCAGCTCGTCCAGGTTTTGGGCGTCCCGGCCGGCCGCCAGCGCCCTGCGTACCGCGCCCATCGCCTCCAGGTAGCGGCCGGGATCCGGCTCGTCGAGGCGCAGCATCCGCTGGGCGAACCCGCCCTGGTCGGTGACCCCGGCCGCGATCTGCTCGGTCCTGACCAGCGCCCACAGAGCCCGGGAGTAGTCCGCCTCCCCCAGCGGCGCCTCGGCACGCAGGCTCAGGATGTCCCTGGCCGCGTTGTCCCGGAACTGCCGTGCCGACATCGCCTCCAGCGCCCGGGTGACCTCCGGCAGCCTCAGCCAACCGGTCAGTGCCGCACCGCGCTCGCCGTCCTCCCACCGGTCCGCCGACTCCGTCAGCAACGCCCGGTAGTTGTCGGGGGAGACTGCCGGGATACCCATCCCGCTCCCCGCGTGTTCCCGGGCCAGCTCCTCGAACAGCTCCATGGTGAACTGCTCGCCACCGGGGCGATGCAGGGCCGGGTCGGCTTCCCGGCGCGCCTCCAACGCCCCGATGCCGCTGATCAGTTGCCCGTAGTCAGGCCGGTCGGCCACCTCCGCGCCGAAGACCAGCCGCAGCGCCCGCACCAGCCGCAGCGCCCGGTAGCGGTTCGCCTCCGACGCCGGCCCGCTGCCGTCGTGCAGATGCGCCAGGCGCGCCACCTCGTCCAGCTCCGCGCCCTCCGGCTCGGGCAGGAAGAACACCCAGTCCGCCGGGACGCCCCGCTCGTCCGTGAAGAGGACCCACACCAACTCGTCGGAGGTGCTGCCCTCCACGACGTCGCGCTCGGGCTCCAGGGCGATCTCGTACGGGGCGGCGTACGCCCCGCGCTTGGCCTCGTTCGCGGCGTACTGGCCGACGGGCAGGTCCGCCAGCCGGTCGAAGACGGCGGGCCTCGGCGTCGCGGCGGAGCAGGAGCCCACCAGGAGGGGGGCGCCCGGGTCCAGCCCGGCCCGGTCCACCTGGCGGGCCATCCGGCGTGCGGACTCCCGGGCGGGCAGGTGCCGTTCCCCGAGCACCGTCTGCCAGACGCTGGACCCCGGCAGGCCGTGCATGCCCGCGTCGAACGGCGATACCTTCCAGCGCACCTCCTTGGGAGGCTCGGCGGACTTCCCGCGGCCCTTCCCGAGCACGACATAGCGCCTGACGGCAGCGGCTCGGGCGTAGTTCCTGGTGCGGCTGCGGCCCTTGTCCGGCTCGGCCGCGAAGTTGAACGAGACCGAGCCACTCATGCGGTGGTCCGGGCCCGGCAGGGGCCAGGTGATCTCTTCCTGGTACCAGTCGACCGCCCCGTCCCGCACCTCGGCCGGGTCCCGCCGCAGCCAGCTCCCCCAGACGCCCTCGGAGCCCCGGTTGTCGAGCGCGGGCACGAACCGGGGCTGCGGCCCGGACAGCGGTACCCAGACCAGGTTGCCGCCGGTGGCGAAGGCGGACCGGTTCTGCTGGTGCGCCAGGGCGTCGGGGAGGTTCAGGTTCCGCGCCAGGACGTTCGGCATCCACAGCAGCAGCGGGACCTCGGCCGGGACCTCGGGCAGCACCGGGTCGAGATCCACCAGCTCGGCGAACACCCGGTGGGGGGCCCGGCGGGTGAAGCCCTGCACCCCGCGCACCCGCACCGAGCGCGCGGTGCTGGTGCCGGCATAGAGGTACGCCTTGTCACCCCACGGGGCGGCGCCGATGTTCGTGACGGCCGTCGCGCCGCTCTGATCCGTCGTCACCATTCCCGACGTGCTCAGGTCCGCCTGTGGCGGAACACCGGAGCCCCAGTCCCAGCCCCTCGGGTTCCCCTGGTCGTCGAGAATGCGGAACCGGGCGTCGAACACGCCCTTGCGCACCAGGTGGACCGCGGACAGCCGGTCCAGGCTGCGCGGCCCCCCGGCGCGCGGATCCAGCGCCGCCTTCAGCAGGTCGCGCAGGTCCGCCGGCGTCGCGGGCTCGGTCCGCTCCAGCATCAGCACCCGGCGGACCAGCGCCTCCAGATCGAGCGAACCGTCCGGCCGAAGCCGCCGGTCGCCCGCGCTCAGCGCGTCCAGCCGCTCCAGCGCCGCACGTACGTGCGTCCGCTCGTGGTCCCCACCAGCCGACGCCCCGAACAGCGCGTGGAGCACCGCGTCGTAGCCCGGTCCCACCGCCTTCGGGAACGGCACCGGCTTCGCCGCCGGCACCGGCACGACCGGGGACGCGGACCGGGCGGGGGACGACTGTCCGGTGCCCGGCGACGGGGCGTTCGTCGGGTGCGCCCGCAGCCTGGACGCCGTGTTCACCGGCGCCGGCACCCTCGGAGGCGCTCCCGGACCGGGCTTGGGCGCCGGACCGGCCTGGGGCCCGGACTCGGAGCCGCTGTCGGAGTCGGAGTCCGAATCGGAGCCGGACTCGAAGCCCGAGTCGGGGCCGGAATCCAGGCCGGGGCCGGGGTCGGAGTCGGTCTCAAGGCCCGAGTCGACGCTGTCGTCGGAGTCGGACTCGTCGTCGGAGCTTGAACTCGAACTGGAGCTGGAGCTGGTCTCGTCGTCGTAGTCGGACTCGTACTCCGAGCTGGAGTCGGAACTTGAGCTGGAGCTGGAGCCGGACTCGGAGTCGGTCTCGTGCTCCGATCCGGAATCGGAGCTGGAGTCGGAGCTGGAATCGGACTCCGACTCCGCGTCCGCGTCGTCGGCCAGCTCCTCCACCGGCCGCGCGAAGATCCGCCCGGGGGTGCCCGAGGCGTTGGTCGGGATCGAAGTCGTCGGGGCCTGGAGCGAGTTCGAGTCGCCGTACCAGGGGGTCGCCGGCGGATCCGTCGCCGGCGCGGGGGCCGCACCGGGGATCCCCTGGGAGAGCACGTCGGCCTCGTCGGGACCGATCTTGCTCCACGTGCCGGGCGGCGCCTGTGTCATGCCCTCCAGCGGGAACACCGCAACCGTGTAGACCTGCTTCTTCTCGTCGAAGTGCACGCCGACCGAGAGCGTGGAGAAGTGCTGTTCCCTGCCGGTGTTGCGGGCCAGCTCGACCGGCAGGCTGCCCGCCACGGGCGGCCCGGCCGGGCCGGTCCGGCGGATGGCCTGCACCAAGTGGTGCTGCGTGGTCAGCGCACTCAGGAAGGGGTCGTGGGAGGCCAGGTCGCTGAACTGCCCGGCCGGAGCGAAGTCCTCGTTCGCCACGTAGACGATGGGGGCGGCGGCGTCCTTGCCGAACCAGGGGGCCGGTTCGGTGCCGTACGGCTCGAAGGAGCGGCCGTCGTCCGTCTGCTGCATCAGCGTGACCACTCTGAGGTCGATGTTCCGCGGCGGGTACGACTCGCCGTTCAGGATCCGCGCCCACGTGCCGCCCTGACGGTTCTTCAGCAGCCGGTCCGGAGACAGCGCACCGTCCCGCTCCAGCCCGTGCGAGGCCAACTCGTCGAGGCTGCCCGGGTCACGGCCGGCCGCTATCGCCCGGGTGGCCGCCATACGGGCATCCGCGAACCGCGCCGCCGCATCCGCCGCGCCCAGGCGCAGGATCGTCGCCGCGAAGGCACCCCGGGCGGCCGCACTGGTCATCCCGTCGGTGAGCAGTTGGGCCTTGCCCCCCGCCCACAGCGTCCGGGACCACTCCCACTCCCCGACCGGCGCGCTGTCGTCCAGGTCCAGCACGTCCCTGATCACCGGCTCCGGGTCCGGGAGGGAGGCCAACTGCCCGAGGACCTCGATCGTCTTCGGCAGTCCGAGCCAGCCCGTCAGCGCAGGCCGCGCGCGCTCGTTCCACCGGTTCCCGGCGTCCTCCAACAGTCGGCCGAAGTGCTCCTCGACGAGCGGCGGCACCGCGCCCACCGCGCCGCTCCGGGCCGCCGGCGCCTGCCCGTACAGCTCGCGGTGCTTGTCGACCAGGGCCTCGAACAGGTCGACGGTGAACAGCCGGGCGCCCCGCCGCTGCGGGTCGTTCAGCGCGGGATCGGCCGCCCGCATCAGTTCCAGCGCGCCCATGCCCCGCAGCAGCAGCCGGGCCCGGTCGTGCCGCGGATCCGGTACCAGCCGCGCGTCCCGCAGCGGCAGCGCGTGCTCGTCGACGGCCAGGAACCGCCCGTTCATGTCCTTGAAGGGAGGGGCGATCCGCCGCAGCGCCCGCACCACCCGCTTCGTCCGCGCCCGCACGTCGTCGGACGCCGGGCCGGTGCCCGGGTGCAGACCGGTGAGGCGCGCGCACTCGTCCAGCGCCTCGTTCTTCGGCAACGGCCGGAGGGCGACAATGCCGGTCTCGACGGTCACCCCCTTGCCCCGGGGGTCCGTGCCCGTCCCGAGAACCGGCTGCTGGGGGTGCAGACCCAGCTGCGGGAGCTCCGAGCCGACGCCGAGATAGCCCTCGGCCGGCAGCGCGAACACCGTCTGCCCCCGGTCGTCCGCCAGCAGTTCGAGTTCCGACATGTCCGCGAGCGGATCGGTGCCGCGCGCTTCGCGGCCGTAGACCGACCCGCTCATCTGGGGGCGGTGCCGCTCTCGCCCGGACGCCCCGAAGCAGTTCTGCGCCACGATGGGGTGCCGCCTGGAGCGGCCCAGCTGGTCGATCGCCGCGCTCATCCAGGCGACGGACTCCGCCCCGGAGGTGGTCCTCGTCCCGCCGGGCGTGGGGAAGCTGGTGCCGCCCCTTACCCCGTGGATGTCGAGGTAGACCGGCGACGGGAGATCGAACTCCACCCACGGCACCTGTCGCAGGTCCGCAGCGCGCACCTTGCGACCGAAGCGCATCAGGACGGACCACGAGAGCCCCGTCAGCAAGGTGTCCCGCACGCTGCGGCGCCAGCGCTCGGGCCCGGACATGGCGGTGTAGTCCATCGCCGCGACCACGCTGGGACGACGGTCCGGACCGCCGAACGTCCTAAAGGCCAGCTCCCGGCTCCAACGGGCCGCGACGCCCGTGCCCGAGGCCACCGCTGCCCGTGCCAGGGCCGGATCCGCCCGCAGCCAGTTCCCCCACGCGTTCTCGTGCTCCCTGGCGAACAGCGTGAGCATGAACGGATCCGAGGTGCCGCGAGGCTGCTCCCACTTCGGGACGGTGTCGGTGCTCCAGGTCTCCCGCTCGTACTTGGCCGCCAGCCCGTTGGGCAGCACGAGGCCCCGCTCGCGGATCCGGCCCATCGCCAGCAGGAAGTCGGCATCCGCCGGGACCCGCCCGAGATCCGGGTCGAACGCCGGCAGCTCGACGAAGACCCGGTGCGGTACACGCCGCCAGAAGTCGCCCCGCCCGGCGATCCTCATCTCCGTCGGGCTGCTCGGCGCGGAGTACACGTACGGCTCGGGCTTGCCGTCCCTGAGCCACGCACTGCGGTCCACGTTCACGGAGGGCCTGCCGTCCCGGCCGACGATGACCGTCGCCGACTGCCCCAGGGTGAAGCCCTTGGGCATCTGCCCGGTCCAGTCCCAGCCCCGGGGGCGGTCGCCGGCGCCGGGCGCGAGGCGGAACTTCTCGTCGAACGCCCCATTGCGCGCCAGGTAACCGGCGGAGAGCACCGCCAGGCTGTCCACCGTCAGCCCGAGTTCCTCCAGCGTTTCGGCGTTCAGGGCCAGGTCGAGCAGCTCCCTGCGCTGCTCGGGCGTCGGCTCGCCCTGCCCGAGCATCAGCACATGGCGGGTGAGCGCGGCGATGTCGAGCGGTCCGCTCGCCAGCTCCGGCTCCGGCTCCAGCTGCCGCAACCCGTCCAGCCGGGCCAGCGCCGCCCACTCGGCGGAGTTCTGGTCCTTGCCCTGCCCGGCGTACAGCTCGTCGAGGATCTCCTGGTAGCGCTCCTCGACCGACTGCGCCTCCTGCGGGCTGTCCAGCTCCATCGGCGAACCGGGGGACGTGGAGCGGGCCGACGGCGCCGGGGCGCCGGACCGCGGGGCGTGGGTCACCACCCTCGGCCGGTCGGCCAGGGCGGCGTCCCGCCTTCTGCGCGACGTCCTTCGGTCCTCTCCCCGCCCGCTGTTGGCGTCCCGCATCGTGTCCGCCACCGGCAGAACGGGAATGCGCGGCGCGGAGGCGGCAGCGGAGGCGGCTTGGCCGTCGGCCGTCTCGAACACGCGGCTCGGTGCATAGCGGGGTGTCAGGTCGAAGCCGGACAGTCCCAGTTCCACGCCCGTCTGGTCGGCCAGCGTGGCCATCAGCGCCGGCAGCCCCTGCGCGAGCGGCGGCACCGGCTGCCCCTGCCAACGGGCGAAGGACGTCATCAGCCGGTCGAGCGCATCGGCGGTCAGCAGCGCCTCGTCCTCGCGGGAGGCCCGGAACTGGTCCACCAGCCAGAATCCGCGCAGCAGCGCGTCGAACGCCGCCCCCTCGTCCTGGTCCTCCAGCTTCGGGCCGTAGATCGACCGGATCGCCAGCACCCAGCGCAGTGCCTGCGGACCACGGGCCCGGTCGCCCGTTATCCGCTCCGCGATCGCGCCGAGCTCGGGCCCGGCCGGGTCCGGACGGAATCCCACCCACCGGTCGCCCTCCTCCAGCTGGAAGCGCGCGGACGGGTGCTGTTCAGACGGGTGCTGTTCAGGGGCGAGGCGCACGATCTTCGGTTCCCGCCCGCTCGCGAGCGCCCACACCCACCGGTCCCACTTGTTGGCCAGCAACCGGCCGGCCACCGGTTGCTCCAACGGGTCCGCCGTCGCGGGCCCCGCCAGGTCGGTGCCCATCGCCACCACAGCCGTCTCCGACGACAGCGCGGTCAGCTCCGGAGAGAGGGAGAAGAGCACATCGACAAGCTCTGCGTAGCCGAACTCCTTGACCTCACCCGACGTCAGAACCAGCCGTGCCCGCGCCGCGTCCCCGTCGACATCCAGCAAGAACGCCTTCGTGAACGGCAACGGGTGGCCGTCCGTCTCCCCCGCGTCTGCCGGGCCGCCCTCGTCCCGCGACTTCCGCGGGAACACCCTGGTCAGCAGGGCGTAGGAATCCCGCTTCCCGTCCGCCACACCTGCCGGACGGGAGGACACCCCCACCGGCACCCCGTTCTCGTCCACGTGCTTGACGGTGGCCACCTCGGACACCCGCACCGGCTCACCGTCCGCCGCGTCGACGGTGTCCCAGCGCACGACCGGAGCAGGTGTCCGCGCCGCCAGCTCCGCCAAGGCGGCTCGCGCGTTGTCGATGACCGAGCGAGCCGACCGGCGGAGCTGCGCGGGCACTTCGGAAAGCCGGTCCGCCGCCTCCTGGACCGCCTTCGACAGCAACTCCCGTACGGGAGAGTCCTCGGGCAGGGGCACTCCCATCGCGTAGGCACCGATCGCTGCGGTGATATCCCGGGCTTCCGATGATTGCAGCAGCAGATGCTTCGCCTCATCGGGCTGCGGCAGACCCTCGACAGCCAGTTCCAGGAAAGGCCCGAGACCCTGTACCACGGGATTCTGCAGGATGCGCGAGAGGGCTTTCCGCAGAGCGGACTTGGACAACGGGACCGAAGACGCTTTCGCCTGCTCATAGTCCTGCTGGAGAAACTGCGTGATCTCCGCTACCGCCTGGGGCACCTGCTCCGGCAGCATCTGTCCGGAGTCATACCCGAAATTCCGCAGCTCCACCAGAATGAGTGGCACTGCCAGCCTGCCCGAATCCGTGTCCAGAGCGTCGAAATCCTCCATGCCGACGCTGTCGAACTGGCTTACCCGCTCTCCCTGGGAAGTGCGCCCCGTCAACCCGAAGATCGCGTGCTCGCGCACACTCGGAGCTTTCTCGGTGGAGATGTCGAAGGCCCCGTCGGGCAGACTGCCGAAATTCGGATACTTCTGCCGGTATGCGTCCATGGCGCTCTTGATGTCCTCGACGGACATCCGGCTGATGTGATCTGCGAAATCTTGCAGGAATTCCCGCACACTGGGCCTGAGCGCGCGTCGAACATGATCGAATGAATGACGAGAAGCCGCAGCCAGGAAATTCTTGGCGTTTACGGTGAGGCGCTGCCGGACTTCCGGCCTCTGCATAGCCATGGAAATCTGTACAGCGAGGGTCCTGGCGGCGACGCCGTTAAACAAGAACCACGCGTATCCCCATGCATCCTTGATTTCCGGAACGGCTGCGAAGAAGGGCATGAGCCGCTTCGCCCTCGCTCCATCGACACCCATCACCTCGCCCACATATTCGGCGGCGGCCGCTTGGCCGAACTCGCTGCCCTGCTCGAAGAGCGGCCGCAACAGCTCGCCATTGACCAACCGCTTAAGAGCCAGGTGCTGAAGACCCAGCAGACCGAGCGCGCTCACACCCGGGGTGGGCTGCACATAGACACGGCCGTCGTAATCGCGGAGGGCGCGGGGAACCCTGGCCAAGTCGCCCAGGCTGCTGGTACGCCAGCCGTCTTCTCTCCGCAGAAGGCCGGCCAGCGGCATCTGGTGCTGCTGTTCATCAGGAAGGCTCAGCGCCCGCCAGGCCTTGTCCAGATGGCGCATCGCCTCCTTGGGGGATTGCCGAAGCTCCTCGTCCACCACAGCCATCGGATCGACGACGAATTCACCGATGTGCGTGACTTGCGAAGCCGGCAGCTGTCCGCCGGGAACGTCTGGTTGAGAACTGTGCTGCAATGCCCTGGTGGCGGGATTCCGGTAGATCGTCAAATTCTCCACGACGAGTTTCAGACCGGGGCCCTCGGCCAGCACCATCTTCTGGAGATCCCGCGGGGGGCCGTCGATCGTGATGAGGATGCGATGCCGGTTCTCGAGCTCCAGGCCCAAACCCTCGTACCGATGCTCCGTGGGCGCGTCCACCAGCGCCTGCCAGGAATCGGAGGACAGCGGGGAGAGCGGCAGCACGTCCTCCTGCACCTGGCCCGTCGGACCGACGATCACCGCGCGGGCGTCCAGCGGAACGGTGTCCGGCAGCTTGGCGGTCAGCCGGCTGCCCTTCGGCTGCAGCAGATCCACCCACTCCACACCGCCCCCGGCGAGGTGGTACGCCGCCCACGCATGCCCCGGCCGGCCACCCTGCGCTCCCGCCAGTACGAAAGCCACCGACCCAGGACCCGCGCCCTTCGCGGACAGTCCGTCCGCCACCTGATCCCACGACCGCACCGACCGCCACCCCGGCCCCGCCGCCAGCGCATGCTCGGTCGCACTCCGGCCCACCGCCAGATCATCCAGCGCAACAGCCGACCGCACCCCACCCTGGAACGGATCCACTCCACGGAACAGCCTGCCGCCCAGCCCCCGCACCAACGCCGCGCACTCGCCCAGCGTCAGCACACCCACCGGGCCCTGCTCCACACCCGTCGGCACATCCGACCGACCCTGCTCAAAGGCCTCAACGACCTCATCGACCAGGCCCGACAACTCCTCTCGCGACAGCGCCCGATGGGAGTCCCGCGACTCCGCCGCCGGCGCCACAGCACCGTAGGTCGCCATTCCGGGTGGCAGGGGGAGCGCCGCGCCGGGCGGCAGGGGGGCCGGCAGGCCGACCAGCGTGCCGGGCAGCGGACCGACCGGCATGCTGGTCGGCGGACCGACCGGCATACCCACCGGGAGGGGCATCCGCATGCCCGTTGGTATCGACCCCGGCAGCAGCCCCGGCACCCCCACCGGGGCAGGGCGCGGCAGGCCGATGGGCGCCGGGCCCACGGGCGGTGCCACGACCGGGCGCGCCGGGGCCGGCGGGTCGCCATGCGACGGATTGATCGCCGCCCACACGCCAACCAGGCTCGCCGGACTTCTCCAGTCCAGGTACAACGCGACTCTGTAGACCCCGTCGGCCCCACGGCGCAGTTCGACTTCGCACCACGGGACGAACTGCCTCCGGCCCGTATTGCGTCCGAGTTCACCCGGCAAGCTGCCCCTGAGGAGGCCAGGGTCAGGCGGCAAGGCAGGGTCGTACGGCATGGCATGGGAGATCACCCCGAGCATCGGAGTGTCGGGGCTCAGCCTCCGCAACACCGGGTCACGGTAGGCCAGATCACCGAACTGCTCCGGGTGCGCGAAGTCGCTGTCCGCGACATACACGAAGGGTGGCTCGCCCTCGCTCCAGGGAGCGGGTTCCGTGGTTTCGAGGACGGTGCCGTCGGGCTGCTTCCTGAACACCGTGACGACGGAGGTGTCGACTCTTCCGGCGCTGAACGGCCGATTGGTGAAGTTCCTGCCCCATATCTCCCCGCTGCCGTCCGTCAGCAGCGTGGTCAGTGACAGCGCTCCGGCCCGCTCGAAGCCGTGGGAAGCCAGTTCGTGCGGCCGCCTGATGCTGCGGCCGGCCGCCACCGCCCTGTGGACCGCGGTGACCGCATCGCCGTAACGCGACGGGTCCGGGTGGTCCAGGTGCAGCATGGCCTGGGCGAACGCGCCCTGGTCAGTGACCTCGTTGAGGACGAACAAGTTGCCCTTGACCTGCGCCCACAGCGCCCGTGACCACTCCCTCTCCTCGACCGGGTCGTTGGCTTCGAGCCCCAGGAGATCCCTGAGCCAGTTCTCTCGGGACGGCCGGGAGGTCATCTCCGCAAGTGTTTGGATGACGGGCTGCAATGGCAGCCAGTCGACCAGGTAACTCCCCGGCCGCTGATTCCACCTGGCCGCCGCTTCCTTCAGCAGCGCGCGGTAGCTCTCGACAGGGACCGGCTCCCCCTTCTGGGCAGGCGGCCCGTGCAGCCGGATGTGGTGGCCCATGGCGAGAAACTCGAACAGATCGAGGGTGAACTGGCGGGCACCGTCGTGGTCCAACGGACGGTTCAACGTGCTGTCGGCCTCCCGCATCCGCTCCAGCGCGCCGATACCGCTCAGCAACTCCGGGAACTCCGGGTCGATTTGCACGAAACTACCGAAGATCAGCTTCAGTGCCCGGAGCAGCTCCCGCGTCCGCTCCGGAGTCTCCGCCTGGCCGACAGGCAGATGAGCCTGGCGCCCGTACGCGTCGAGGTCCGTCCCCACCGGTAGGGGCCAGCAGGCGACCCAGCCGGCTCGGCGGTCGCGCTCGTCCGTGTGCATGATGAACACCGCTTCGTCGGAGTTCATCTGCGGGAACAGGTTCTTCATCCACGCGGTGGAAATCGTGTAGTTGGAGGCCAGCACCAGCCGCTGTTCCCTGTCCGCCACCCAGTCGGCGACGGACAGATCCCTGATCGGATCGACCCCGGCCGGCCACCCACCGGTAGAGGGCACGTTCGCCGCCCTGCGATGCCTCGGGCTCTTGGGCATCGCGCCGTAACAGGACACCAGCACGAGGGGGTACTCAGGGGGCAGCCCGGTCTGCCGTATCAGGTACGAGACCCTGCGGGCACTCTCCTCCGGTTCGAAGTATTTGGTCCCGTCCGGGGTGGGCCATATGCCCAGCCCGGGGATGGCGTGCACGCCCACCTTGACCGTGGGCATATCGGAGGGCCAGACCACCCGATACACATCTGCCGGTGAGATCGGGCGCCCTGGTTGACTGAGGACGTAATACCTGGCCGATCCGATACCCAGGGCGTCGTTGACGCGGGCCCAGCCCTTGTCGCTGTCACTGTTCAAGTCGACCGCAAGGAGCGTGTTGACGTGGTGGTCCTGGCCGACGATCGGCCAGGCGATCATCTCCCCCTTCAGGTAGGACAGATCGTCGCGTCCGGGACCGGGCCCGGCCGCGACGCGTGCCGTGGCCGGGTCCCGCTCTATCCAGCTCCCCGGGGGCCTCTTCCCCTCCTGGGAAGTCAGCCCGAGCACCGGCGCAGGCCCGTTCTCGTCTTGCATGACCTCCACCGTGGCGCCGGAGACCCAGACAGGCTGGTTGAACCGGATGGCCAGCCCGTCCGGGAGGAAGAGGTTCCGCTCGGTGACCCCGGACATCGCCAGCAGGAAGCAGGAACCATTCGCCGAGGGCAGCGGCCGCATCGGGTCGAGCGCCACCAGTTCGACGAACGCATCGAACGTCATGCGCCGCTCGAAGCGGTTGGGGCCCCGCACCGTGACCGTCGCCGAATCACCGTCCGCGGCGTAGAGTTCCAGCTTGGGTGACGTGCGATCGGCGCGCCTCCACGGACTGCGACCGGTCATCTTGAACGCCAGGTTGCCGTTCTTGTCGAACAGCGACTCTCCGGTCTTTTCCAGGTTGATGTCGCCCGGCACCTTCTCGGTCCAGTCCCAGCCCAGGTGGTTGCCCGCGGGGTCGGTCCGGCGCCACTTGTCGCCGAACACCCCCCGGCTCTTCACATAGGCCGCGAACAGCTGCGCCGTGCTCTGCACCCCCGAATGTTCCGACACCACCTTCAGCAAGTCGGCACGCATCTTCGACGCGAACCGCCCACCCGGCTTCATGATCATGTTCCGGGCCAGCTGATCCAGCTGGGTCGGACCGAACGGCCCGTCCGTCGGGCCCGCCTCCTGCGCCCACAGTCGGTCCAGCACGACCAGGGCGTCACGCGCACCGGGCGGGTAACTCTGGCCTGCGGACTGACGGCCGTACGCGTATTCGAGAAGATCGTCGTGACGCTGCGGCGCCGCCTGCTGCGCCGAGGGCGCCGCCGCAGACGTCCCGCCGGTCGCAGGGGGCGCGGACACCGGACCGGCGGAGCCGGGCGGCGAGGTGTAAGTCGCCCCGGCCCCCCACGCGGCAGGCGCCGGACGGAGGACCGCCCGGTCCGACACCTGCGGTGCGCCGTCGGCCTCCTCCCACGGCGCCGTCCGGCCGGATCCGGCCTCACCCACCGGGCGCGTGAAGATGTGCCGCGGCGGCGGCTCCAACAGCGCGCGGTTCTCCCCGGCGTACTCGCGGTTGGTGGGCGCGTCCACCAGCGCCTGCGCGGTGGAACCGGACTCCGCGAACGGCTCCAGCGCGCCCGGCTCCACCTGGCCCGAAGCGCCGACGATCACCGCTCGCCCGGCCAGCGGCGGCAGCTCCAACGGTGAGAGCCCCTGCCCCTGCCGCCGCAGCAGCTCCGCCGGCGGCTGCCCCTCCTGCGTCGCCGAGAGCCGGCCGCCCGGCTCACCCGTCAGGTTGATCCATGCCACCTTCTCGTCCGCCAGGAGGTACGCCGCCCACGCGTGGCCCGGCCGGCCCGCCCGCAGCTGTCCGGCGTCCTGCCGCCGCCCCAGCACGAGCGCCAGCGACCCCGCACCGGACCTGCGGAGTCCGCGCTCCACCTGCGCCCACGACTCCACCGAACCCCAGCCCGGCCCCGCCGCGAGCGCGTGCTCGGTCGTCGTCCGGCCCACCACCAGGTCGTCCAGCGCGAGCGCCGCCCGCGCCCCGCCCGCGAGCACCCCGGAGCCGGGGAACACCGCGGCGGCCAGGCCCCGCACCAGGGCCGCGCACTCGCCCAGCCGCGGCTCACCCACCGGCCCCCGGTCGGCGACCGCGTCCACCCGGGCGGTCAGCTCGGCGCGGGTGAGCACCCCGCCGGGCGCGGTCGCGGCGGCCGGCGAGTCGGCCACCGAGCCGTCGCGCGGCCCGCGGCGGGCGGACGAGGCGGAAGCCGCCGATCGGCCGCCGGGGGCGGCCTCTTCCTTGCCCGTGTGGTCGAACGCGTGCCAAGTGCCCTTTGGTGCTTGCGAGTGGCCGTCCTCCGGATACACGGCGATCGTGTAGACGCCCTTGTCCTCGTCGAAGTGGAGCGCGACCGGATGGTCGGAGCCCCACGTCCCACCGGTCGTGCCGAGGGCGGCCTGGGCCGCCAGACCCTCCGGCTGCCCGGCGCGGTCGACCACCAGGATCCGGACGTCGTCGGAGCCCGCGGAAGGGTCGTGGTGGAGCAAGTCGGCGAAGGGGCCGGGGGGCGCGAAGTCCTCGCCCGCGGCATACACGAACACGTCCCGCGACACCACGTCCTCGCCGCTCTTCGTCCACGGAGCGGTCTCCGTGGCGTACGGCTGGAAGGAGCCGTCCTTGCGTTCCATCAGCGTGACGACGCCGCGTTTGAAGGTTCCGCGCGGGGGATTCTCGCGGTCGGGTTGCCGGCCCCACATCCGACCGCCGCGGCTCCGGAGCAGCCGGTCGGCGGACAGCGCTCCCTCCAGCTCCAGGCCGTGCGAGGCCAGCGAGTCCAGGCGCCCGATATCACGGCCGGCGGCCACCGCCTTGACGACCGCCGTACGGGCCTGGCCGAACAGCTTCGGATCGTGCTGGTCGTGCTCGTCCAGGCGCAGAATCCTGGCGGTGAACGCGCTCTTTTCGGCGTCGCTGCGGATCCGGCTCGTGAGCTGCTCGGTCCAGATCCCCGCCCACAGCGCCCGGGACCAGTCCGCTGCCCCGACCTCCTCGGCGCCCGTCAGGCCCAGTGCGTCCCGGACCAGTCGCTCGGGATTCTCCACAGCGGCCAGCGTCCGCACCGCGTCGGTCACCTGCGGCAGCGGCAGCCAATTGGTGAGCGGAAGCGTCTCGGCCGCCGGCCCCACCTTGGCCGCGTCCATCAGCAGACGAAGGAAGCTCTCCCGAGTGACCGGCGGCAGCCCGAGCGCGAGGGTGGCCTGAGCGAGAGACGCCTGAACGCGAAGAGCGTGCTCCCACGCCAGCGTTCCGAACAGCTCGACGGTGAAATGACCGACGGCCGGGTGAGCCAGCGCCGGATCGGCCTGGCGCATCCGGTCCAGCGCGGCCACGCCCTGCAGCAGCTGTCGGCTCTCCTCGCCCACCGGGTCGCGCCGGTCCCGGAGCAGCCGCGCGTGCTCGTCCACGGCGCGCAGCACCCCGTCGCTGCCCCTGAGGGGAGGGATGGCATCTCGCAGCGCCATCACCAGACGCAGCGTCCGCTCGCGCACCGTCTCGTCCGCCTGCCCCGGCCCGGTGTGCAGACCGGCGATGCGCGCGATCTCGTCGAGCGCCACCCCCGTCGGCCTCGGCCTGGCCGTGTGCACCGCGTTCTCCGGGGTCACTCCCTGGCCCCGCGCATCCGGGTACGCCTGGAAGACGGCCTCCCCGGCGCCCGCGCCGGGGATGTCGTTCTCCAACCGGGAGACGCCGCTCACGTAGTAGCCGAGGGAGTACACGGTCGTGCCGGGGACGTCCGCCATGTGCTGGATCTCCGGCACGTCCACGAGCGGATCGGCCCCGCGCGGCTCCTGCCCGAGGAGAGCGGGCTCCGTCGTACCGCGGCGCGTCCTCGTACTGGGCATCGCACCGAAGCACTGGCTCTTGAAGACGGAGTAGTCCCCGGACGGCCCGGTCAGCGCCAGCAGGGCCTGGACCATCCGGCCGGACCTGCGCCCGGAGGTGCGCATCTGCCCGTGCGGGGTGTGCCAGATGGTGAAGCCGGGCCTACCGTGGTTGTCCGCGAAGAGGGGAGCCGGCTGCTGCAGCTGCACCCAGGGCAGCTGAAGCGCTTCCCACCGGCTCTCGTCAGGGTCCTCGATGACGTACGACTGGGCGGGGTAGCCGAAGGTGAACTCGGCGAAGAACGCGGTGGTCCACCAGCCCTTGTCCGCCTGTTCGGAGAAGTCGTCCGACGAGTAGCCCTGGAGGCGGTGGTCCGCGCCGATGACCGGCCAGAAGATCACCTTCCGGCTCCAGTGGGCGGCGTCGCCCAGCCCCAGCTCGGCCACGGTGCGCACGGTGTCCGGATCCCGCCGCAGCCAGCCGCCCCGGGGTCCCCGGTCCTCCCGGGCCGTGAGTGTCAGCACGGGCCGGATCTGGGCCGGGGCGGAGCCGGGCACATCCCAACCCGGCCTGCCGCTGGTGGACCACACCGTGCGGTCGAGCCCGGTGACGAGCCCGTCGGCCGCGTGGATGCCCTGCGCGCTGATCTGCGGCATCACCAGCAGAACGTGCGCGTCCTTCGGAACCCGGGCCAGGTCCGGGTCGAGGGCCACCGCTTTGATGAGCACCTCGAACGACCACTGCCGCATGCGCCCGGCATAGCCCGGCAGCGAGACCTCCTCCGCGTCGCCGTCAGCGGAGTACAGGTGCGGCGGCACGTCGCCGTTCATCCAGGGAGCGGGGGAGAGCACCTCCTCGCGTGTCCCGTCCGCCCGCTCGACGACATCCAGCGCTTGGCTCGGATCCATGTCGGCCGGCACGTCCGCCGTGCCCCAGCACCAGCCCCGGGGATGACCCTGGCCGTCGGGCGAAAGGCGGTGCCGGTCGGCGAACAGCCCGTCCCCATGGGTCCACAGGTGGTGGACCGACAGCTCCGTCCAGGACGTCGCCTCGGGCCGCTCCACCGCCAGCCGCACCAGTTCCTTGAGCCCGGCGTCCGACTCCTCGTACGCCTCGCCGTCCTCGAGGCGCATCACATGGCGGGCGATCACCTCCATGTCGGACCGGTCGAGCGGGCCGTTCTGCGGATTCGCAACCGCGTCGGAGCCAGGGTCCGAGCCGTAGTCCGAGTCGGAGTCCGGGTCGAAGTCCGAGTCCGGGTCCGGTTCGGAATCCGCGTTCGGGTCCGGGATCGGGTCCGTACGGTACAGCCGGGCCAGCCGGGCCAGCGCCTCCGCGCGCTCCTGCCAGGAAGCCTCCCCCTGCACGTCCCGCGGGCCGTAGAGGTGCTCCAGAAGCTCGCTGACCGGCTCGGGCGACCCCTGGCCCGCCGATCCGAACAGGGACCGGGGCGAACTCGCGGACACCGGGCCCGGCGTCCGCGGAGAACGGACCGGCTCCTGGATCCGGCCGCTGCGCCGGCCGCGGGGCGCCTTTGGCCCGGAGACCGCCCCCTGCCGGGAGCTGCCGGGCCGGTCCCCCACCTCCGACACCGGTCGCGTGAACACCGGCCTCGGCGGCCGGGCGGCGTTCGTCCGTACCGACGCCGTCGCCTCCGGCTCGGCGCCGCGCACCTGCGACGGTGATGCGGCACCCGGGCCGGTGGACGGCACGCCGCGCCCCGCCCTGGTGGCGGAGGACCGGCGGGATCGATGTGCATGAGGAGATGCCGAGTCGAGGAGCGAGCCGGCGGAGGATGATGCCGTGCCGGAGGCAGCCGCGAGCTCCTCCCGGACACCCTCGTAGGGCACATAGCCCCAGATGTCTTCCGGAACCGTGGAGCTGCCCGCCTCCGGAGACACAGCGACGGTGAGGGTGCCGTCCTCGCCCCGGTACAACGTCACCGGGTGTGTGCAGGCGTACCAGTCCTTGGACGTGTGGAGGGCGACCTGCGCCGGAAGACTGTCCACTTCGAGGTCGTCGCCCGGCGGCATGGCCCGGCCGACCACCAGGATGCCCGGGGTTCCCTTGTCCAGCCCCCGCAACACCGGGTCGCGGGAGGTGAGATCGGCGAACGCGCCGGTTGGTGCGTAGCCCTCGTCCGCGACGTACACGAACGGAACCGGGTTGTCCGGGTCGTCCTCGTCGTACCAGGGGGCGGTGACCTGCCGGTCCGGCACGATCGAACCATCGGGCAACCGCTTCATGAGCGTGATGACCGTGTGGTCGAAGTCCCCGTCCTCGAACTCCCCGGTGAAGTCCCTGGCCCACAGGTTGTCGTCGGAGTCGGAGCGCAGCGCGTCCGAGGACAGCACGTCCTCCAGCTCCAGGCCGTGCGAGGCCAGCGCGTCGAGGTCGCCCGGGTCGCGGCCGGCGGCGATCGCCCGGACCGCCGCGAGATGAGCCTTCGGGAACAGCCCGGAGTCCGGCTGGTCCAGGCGCAGGACCGCCGCCGCGAACTCCCCCTTGGCCGCCGCGTCGGCGTCCCAGCCGACGATCCGCGCGGCCTTGACCTCCGCCCACAGCAGACGCGACCACTCCCGCTCCCGCACCGGCGCATCGTCCGCCAGCCCCAACGCCTCCCGCGCCAGAGCCTGCGGGTCGCTCGCGCGCCCCACCATCTCCAGCGCCCCGGACACCTCCGGCAACGCGATCCACTCACTCAGGCCACGTTCCGGCTGCTCGGCCCATGCCCTGACCGCATCCTCCAGCAGACGGACGGAACTCCGCTGCCGGTCCGCCGACGACAGCGCCGCCGCATCGCCGGGCTGCCCGCTCAAAGCCCGGTGCTTCTCCCCCAGCAGCTCCAGCAGATCCATGGTGAACAGCGGGGCATTCGGCCGGTTCAGTTGGACGTCCCGCTGCCGCATCAGCTCCAGCGCACCGATGCCCCGCAGCAGCACCCGGCACATCTTCCCCCTCGGGTCGTCGGGGTCCCGCAGCTGCAGCGCATGCTCGTCCACGGAACGGAAGTTTCCGTTCCGGTCCTTGAAAGGCTGGAAGACCCGGCGCAGCGCCATCACCAGAAGCAGGGTCCGCGCCCGGACCTCGTCGGACGCCGGTCCGGAGCCCTGGTGCAGACCCGCGCCGCGCGCGAGCACGTCGAGCCACTCGGCCTTCGGCCTCGGCCGGTCGACGGCCCACGCGTCCTCCGGGGTGATCTCCTTGAACCGCTGGTCGGGGTGCACCTCGAACACGCCCTCGTCCGCGCCGATCCCCGGCATGGACACCCGCGTGACGCCGACGGTGGCGAGGTAGCGGAAGGGGAACACCGTTTTGCCGAGGTCGTCCGCCCGGTACTGGCTCTCCGACAGGTCCACCAGCGGATCGGCCCCGCGCGGATCGGTGTCGTGGACCGAGCCGTCTTCCTCCCAGGAGCTTCCCCCCTCCCTGGGCGTGGCGCCGTAGCACTGGTCCATCACGAAGGGGTGGTCATCGGACAGCCCGGTCAGCGCCACCAGGGCAGCGGTCCTCCGGGCACCCTCCCGCCCGGAGGTGGTCTCCCTCCCGTGCGGGGTGTACCAGGCGGTGGCGCCCACTTCACCGTGGTTGACCCCGAAGACGGGAGACGGCAGGTTCTGCGCGACCCACGGCACCGGGCGCGCTGCCAGCCGCTCGGCATCGGGGTAGCGGATGACGTACTTCTCGACCGGCGTACCGGCGGTGAACCGGGCGTAGAACGAGGTGACCTTCCAGCCCCCGTCGCCCTCCTCGGCGAAGTCCATCGAGATGTAGCCGGTGAGGCGGTGATCGGAGCCGATGATGGGCCAGTAGGACAGGCGCCGGCTCCAGTAGGCCGCGTCGCCCAGGCCCCGGGCGGCGGCGGCGCGTACGGTCTCCGGGTCCCGCCGCAGCCAGCCGCCCAGGGGGTCTCGCTGCTCTCGCGCGGTGATCGCGAGCACGGAGCGGTTCGGGTCCCCGGCCGGCCGCGTCCACCCCAACCTGCCGCTGGTGGACAACACGTTCATGCCGTACTTGGCCACGAGCCCGTCGACGAGGTGGATCCCCCGGGAGCTGACCGCGGACATCGCCAGCAGGAGGTCCGTACCCTCCGGGACCCGGGCGGCGTCCGGGTCGAACGCGGGCAGCTCGATGAACACCTCGAACGGCACACGCCGCATCCGGCCGCCGAAGCCCGGCAACGCGACCCAGGACGCGCTGCTGGACGCGGAGTAGAGATACGCGTCCTCCCACGGAGTGGCGACCAGCTTCTCGTCGCGCGTCCCGTCCTCCCGCTCGATGACCTCCGCCGCGACGCTGAGATCGGCGTCGGCAGGCACACCCTCCGGGTTCCAGTTCCAACCTCCAGGACGGCCCTGCGCACCGGCCGGAAGACGGTACCGGTCGGCGAACAGACCCTCCCCGAAAGACGACAAGTGGTAGGCCGACAGCTCCGCAAGGCTCTGCGCCTGCGGACGCTGCACCGCCACCCGCAGCAGCTCGGTGATCGACTCGTTCGTCAGCTGCTCCTCCGGATCGAGGTGCAGCACGCCGCGGGTCAGCTTCGCCAGATCGAACCGGCCCCGTGCCAGGTCGGGGTGCGCCCTGCGCAACCCGTCCAACCGCTCCAGCAGCCCGTCCAACGCCCCGTCCTGAGCCGCCGCGACCGGGTCCAACGACGCGAACAGCTGCTCCATGGCGCGCAGCTGAGGCTCCGGAACAAGCTGCCCCTGCTCGTCCTCGGAACTGTCCAGGGACATGTCCGAGCTACCGGACTCCGACGTGACGGGGGAGGTCGGCACCGGGCCGGGCCGCGAAGCGTGGGGCCGCGAGGAGAAGATCATCTCCTCGGGCCGGGCGCCCCGCCGGCCGGGGCGTGCCGGTGCCCCGGAGGCCGCCCCCGACGTGCGGGAGCTGCCGGACCGGTCCCCCACCTCCGACACCGGTCGCGTGAACACCGGCCTCGGCGGCCGGGCGGCGGGGGCCGCCTCGACCATCCGCGACGGGTGATAGACGGGGATCAGTGCGTAGCGGGCCAGGTTCAGGTCCGCCCCGTTCGCACTGGCCACCACGTTCATCATCGGCGCCAGCTCCTGCGCGAGCGGTCCGTCCGGCTGTACCAACCCGTCGGGGAAGGACGTCATCAACCGGCGCAGTGCGCCCATCGTCAGCAGCGACCGGTCGCCCCGTGTGGCCCGGTACCGGTCCAGCAGCCAGAATCCGCGCAGCACCGCGTGGAACGCTCTCCGGTCCGCCTCCAGCAGCGGGCCGTAGACCAGCCGGATCGCCCGCACCCACCGCAGCACCTGTGCAGGCGTGGCCTGTCCTGCCGTCAACTCGCGGGAGAGGGCCAGGAGTTCCGGCGTGGCCGGGAACGGACGGAAGCCCACCCACGAGTCGCCCTCCGCCGGCTCGATCTGCGCGGACGGGTTCCGGTCCCGGGCGTAGGCCACGATCTTCGGCTCGCGCCCGCTCGCGGTCACCCACAGCAGCCGGTTCCACTCCGTGGCCAGCAGCTCACCGGCCTGCGGATGCTCCAGCGGATCCGCCTCCGCCGGACCCGCCAGGTCGGCGCCCAGCACCACCACGGCCGTCTCCGACGCCTGCGCTCTCAGATCCGGGGCGATATCGGGGAGCACGTCGGCCAGCTCCGGGTAGCGGAACTCCTTGGTGACACCCGACTTCAACGTCAGCCGCGCCCGATCCGCGTCCCCGTCGATACCCACCAGGAACGCGTGGGAGAACGGTACCGGATGGGTATCCGTCACCCGCGGCACACCCTTCGCGCCGCCCTCGTTCTCCGGCGTCCTGGGGAAGACCCGGGGCAGTAGCCCGTAGGACTCCTGCCGCCCGTCCCAGGCCGTCGCCGGACGGGAGTCCACCCCCACCGGTTCGCCCTTCGGGGCCCGGTGCAGGGCGAGGGCGATCTCGCCGACCGGCACCAGCTCCCCGTCCGCCGCCTCGATCACCGCGTCCCACTGCACCGCTTCCGGCAGCTCCGCCGGATCCGCCAGCTTCGCCAGGACGTCCGACGCGTCGTCGACGATCGGCACGATCCGCTGGAGGTCCCGCCGGGAGAGCGCCGGGAAGTGGGACTCCGCCTCCTGCACCGCATCCCGCAGCAGCCCGTGCACCTCGTCGGGCAGCGGAGTGCCCAGCACCCAGGAACCGACCGCCGAGGCGATGTCCATGGTGGTCAGGTTCTCCAGCAGCGGAGGCGCACCACCGGGCAGCGGCAGTCCCTGGGCCGCCAGCGCCAGGAAGGGGCGGAGGTCCCGCACCACGGGGCTGTCCAGGATCCGCAGCACAGACGCACGCAGCGCGGACTCGGGCATGGGGAAACGGTGGGCCTTCGCCCGCGCGTAGTCCCTCCGCAGGACCTCCGCCAGCTCCGTCGCCAACTGGCGCAGCTCCCCCGGCTGCATCAGGCGGTGGAAGCCGTAGTGCCGCAGTTCCACCAGGATGAGGGCGATCTGCAGCCGGCCGGAGGCCGTGTCGAGTGCGTCGAAGTCCCGCATGCCGGTACTGGCGTACCTGTCCAGCCGCTGTCCGTCGGAAGTGCGTCCGGTCAGCCCGGCGTTCATCTTCTCGCGGGGGCTCACGTTGTCGCTGCGGATATCGAAGATGTTGACGGGGACTTTCCCGAAGTCCGGCACGCTCTCCCGCAGACCCTCCCGAAGCCCCTCCATCAGCAGCTTCAGCTCGTCAGCGGCGTTCTCATTGATCTGGTCGACGTGAGCGTGGAGGAACTTCCGGGTGCGCGGCCTGAGGGCCCTGAGGAGGTGTTCGAAGGAGTGCCGGGACGCCACGGCAAGAAGGTTCTTGATGAGAATGAGGTCGTTGTCGCTCTCCTTCATCCGACGCGAGATCGGCTCGGCAGCGGCCTCGTTGAACAGCAGCCAGGCGTATCCCCACACCTCGTCGACATCCGGGACAGCGGCGAGGAAGGGTGCGAGTTCTTCGGCCAACGACGCATCGGCACCGGTGAGTTCGTTCACGTACTCACTGGCGACACGGTGGCCGACCTTGTTGCCGCTGAGGAGGACCGGCCTCATGGTCGGCTGCGTCAGCCGGCGCAGGGCCAGGTTCTGGATGTTCCGTAGGCCGAGGGCGCTCACGCCCGCCGTGAGCTGATCGCTGCGGCCGGGGCCGTCGTCCGGGAGAGCCGGATCGACCGCGGTGACCCTCTTACCGAGACCGGTCAGCTCCCACCCTTCGGTCTCCCGCAGGAGATCGCCCAGCGGCAGCGACTCCCCCAGGACGTCGACGCGGCTCAGCGCCACCTGGGCCCGCTCCAGGGCGGAGAGCCCCTCTTCGAGGGATTGCCGCTCCTCCTCGGGCACCACCTGCACCGGGTCGCCGACGAGCTCGACGACGTACCGCTGCTCGTTCCGTGGCCCGGGTTCCCCGGGTGCGACCCGCGGGGGCTTGGCCTGGAACTTTCCGGTGGCGGGATTCCAGTAGACCTTTCTCCGCTCGACAACGGCCTTCAGACCGCGCCCGTAGGCCAAGGGGGAACCGCTGAGATCCGGGGGGTCACCCTCCTTGTGCTGGATGTGGATGACCCGGATGTCCTCGTCCTCGGCCCCCCACCCGGCGTACTCGCGGTTGGTGGGCGCGTCCACCAGGGCCTGCCAGGGGTCGGAGGACGGCCCGCCCTCGAACAGCGGCAGCCTGTCCTCCCGCACCTGCCCCGACAGGCCGACGATCACCGCCCGTGCGTCCAGCGGAACGATGTCCAGCGGCTCGTCCGACAGCGGGGCGCTGCCCTCCCGCGGCGTCAGGTCCGCCCACACCACACTGCCGTCCGCGAGCGCGTACGCCGCCCACGCATGACCCCGCCGGCCGCCCTGCGCCCCCGCCAGTACGAACGCCATCGACCCCCGCCCGGACGCCCGCACCGCCTCGGCCACCACATCCCACGACCGCACCGGCCGCCACCCCGGCCCCGCCGCCAGCGCATGCTCGGTCGCGCTCCGGCCCACCGCCAGGTCATCCAAAGCGACAGCGGCCCGCACCCCACCCTCGAACACCCCGTTGCCCAGATCCCCCACCAGCGCAACACACTCGCCCAGCGTCGGCGCACCCACCGGCCCCCGCCGGATCACCTCGTTCACCAGCGTCTCGAACCGGTCCCGCGACAGCGCCCGGCGGGATGCGAGGTCCGGGACCGGCGCCAGGTGCGGGTCCAGCACCCGCGTCCGCGTGCTCTCCGGCGTCGGGGTGCTGGCGGCCGACTCGGCGTCGCTGCCCTCGTAGTGCTCCTCCCCCGCCGGAACCCAGCGGGTGGTGGTGACGCCGTTCTCGGTGACCGTCCGCTGCTCGTAGGACGTGCTGTGGAACAGCTCGATGGTGCGGGTGGCGTCCGCCGGGCCGACGGGCTGGTGCGTCCGGAAGTCGAGCGGCCCGACCTCGCCGTACCGGCCGGCCCGGAAGACGTCGACGCGGACGTCGAGGACGTGCGCCAGCAGTGGCAGGAACGCCTCGCCCTCGGGGGAGTTCCAGTGGTCCGCCCAGTCCAGGACCGCGGCGGTGAGGGCGGTCAGCTCCTCGTCGCTGAGCGGCTCGTGGCGGAGCAGCAGGTCGGCCAGTTCGCCGCGCAGCCCCTCGTCGGTCGCGAAGCGGCCCTCCGCCGGCAGCTGGACGTCGAGTTCGCCCAGCCTGGTGACCAGTTCCGCCAGGTCCATCGCGGCGACGCGGGCCGCGAACGAGTCGTCCCCGAGGTTGCTGAGGCGGTACTGCCACAGTGCCTCGGTGGCGCCCCGGCCGCGGCGGGTCAGCAGCTCGTCCGCGACCAGCCCGCGGGCGGCGGCGAGCACGGCGGCGTGCGGGGTGTCCGCCAGCGCGTCGGCGGGTCCGGCCAGCTCGCGCCGGACCCGGGCCGGGTCGGACAGCCACGCGTGGGCGTCCGGGTCGCGCTCGGCCAGGCCCGGAAGGCGGTCGCGCAGCAGCGTCGGGTCGCTCGCCAGGACGGCGGACAGCAGACCGTTGCCGTCCTGCGGCACCGACTGCCGGGCGCCCCGGGGGCGGGGCGGGCGAGTGTCCGCCTCGCCGGTGGCCTCCTCGTTGACGCTCTCCTCGTTGCCGCTCTCCTCGTCGTCCTCGCGCCGGCCCGCCGCGGCGGGGGCGGGGAGTGCGGCAGTGGT
The DNA here is from genome assembly GCF_053612065.1 of Streptomyces sp. NPDC054765. Lineage (NCBI taxonomy): Bacteria > Bacillati > Actinomycetota > Actinomycetes > Kitasatosporales > Streptomycetaceae > Streptomyces > Streptomyces sp. NPDC054765. Next base: position 63,196 of record NZ_JBSHBP010000003.1, read on the forward strand.
GACGTCGCGGTCGGGTGAGGCGGGGGCGGCGTCGTCCGCCAGGTCGCTGGACGTGGTGGCGGTGGCGGTCGGCGGAAGCGGGGTTGCGGGGGCCGGGGAACCGGAGCCGGTGGACGTGGTGGCCGCGCGCACGAGGGGCGGCAGGCCCAGCTCGCTGCGGGCCTCGTCGGCGCGCGCGACGCCGGACTCCGCATCCGGTCCGTGGGTCAGCAGGTGGCCGGCGACCTTCCGTACGGCGCCGCGGAAGTCGACGCCCGCGAACCGGGAGTCGGCCGACGCCGGGTGCGGATCGGGCGGCAGCACCAGCGAGAAGGCCGTGTCCCAGGCGCGGGCGACGTCCTGGGGCGCGGTGCTCCCGGGGGCCGTGCCGGCGAAGTCCTGGTACGCCGACTCCCAGATCCGGCGCGACGCCTGGGCCGCGACGGTGTCGAGCCGGTCCGACCAGGGGCCGGGCCGCACCATGAGCAGCCGCGCCTGGTCCAGCGGCGTGAGCCCGCTGTCGCGCACGGGCAGCTTGCCCTCGTTCAGCTCGGCGGCGGTGCGCTGAGCGAGGTCCGGGGTGAAGCCCGCCGCCTTCAGCTCGGCGACGCCCACCATCTCGTCCGGAGCGAGCGGCGCGGGGCCGTCGGTCAGGTCGGCCGCCACCAACTGCTCGGCTATCCAACGGCGTTGGGTGTCGTCACGCTGGACGCGGGGCACCTGGTCGGCGGCGGTCCCCGGGCCGGCTGTGGTGCCTGGCACGGTGCCGGCGCCCGGCATGCCGGCGGTCTGGGTGGGCACGGACGCCGGGGGCGTGGGGGCACCCGGTTCGTCGCGCTGCCCAGGGTCGGCGGCCGGGGCGCGATGCGCTCCCGCCTCGTGGTCCGGGTCCGCCTGCGGATCCCCGGCCGTCACCGCGTCCGGGCGGGAGTCGGCGTCCGGCTGCGACGTCTCGGAGCCCGTCGTCCCGGACACATCCCGGGCGCCGGGGCCACGGGTCCCCTGGCCGCCGGGCTGCCCGCTCCCCTGGTGCTGTCCCGACGACTGCTGGCCCGACGGCTGCTGACCACCGGGCGTACCCGGCGTCTGCGGGGTGGAGGAGGCAGGGGGCGGGCTGCTCATCTCCGGGTGGAGCGCCGGGTCCGGGCCGGAGGTGGTGGACTGGTCTGCCGGGCCCACGGCGGACCCCGGCAGCCCGCCACCCGGCAGCGGCGAGGCGCCGACCGGGCCCGGCCCGGCCCCGAGGCCCGGCCCCAGGAGGCCGTTGCCGGTGTTCAGGCCCGTGGCGCCGGGGTGGGCGCCGGGGGTGGACAGCGGACCGCCGTCGGTGCCCTCGCCGTCCGGCAGCGGGTTGCGGGCGCCGTCCGAATCGAGCCCGTCGCCGTAGCCCGGGGTGCCGTCGAAGCCCTTGGTGAGGGGCGAGTTGAGGTTCGACCCCTGCGGCAGGCTGTTCGCAGGCAGGTCGAGGCCGGTGGTGGTGTTCGTGCCGGGCGGCATCGCCGGCGGGATCTCCGAGGTGGTGGAGCCGAAGTCGGAGCCGGCGTCCGACCCGCCGTCGAAGATGCTCTCGTAGTCGGTCGAGTCGGAGTCGTACTCGGAGTCGGTGGAGATGCTCGACGGCGTACGGACCGGCGGGATGGCGGGCGGCGTTCCCAGCGGGGTGGTGCGCGGAGTGCCGGTAGGGGTGCCTGGCAGGGGGGCGTTGTGGGTGGGGGCGGTCTTCGGAGTCGAGGACAGCGGCAGCGGGCCGGACGGCGCGGGCAGTGCGGGGGGAGGCGTGACCGGGGGGGTACCGGAACCCGTCAGGGAGTCGGTACCTCCGTTCACGCCTCCTCCGGCACCGCCCGAGTCGTGGGAGTTCGTGGTGTTCGGGGAGAAAGTGCGGTTGTGGAAGCCGGTGAAGAGGTTCCCGTTCGGGAACACCTTCTTGTGCAACCAGTTGCCGGGGCCCGTGAGCCCGGAGTGCAGGCCGCCGTGGATGTTGTCGCTGGCCCCGGCGCCCACGAGGGTCGACCAATTGAACTGCCACTGGCCGTACAGCGCTCCGCTGACGAGGATCTCGGACAGGGTCTCGCCGAGCCCGTGGGTCGCGAAGGTCTCCGGGATGCGGTAAGCGGCGTTCGCGATGCGGTCGTGCTTCTTGAAGTGGTTCGCGAGATCCGGGTTGTTGAAGAAGTTCTTGTTGTTGAACAGGTCCTTGTCGAGACCCGCGAACTTCTTCTTGTCGAACTTGTTGAACAAATCCTTGTCGAAGTGGTTCTTGAAAATATCCGAGAGCTTGTTCTTGAAGAGGCCGCCCAGGGACGAGAACCCATGGATGAACCCGCCGGCCGCCAGGCCGAACAGCCCGCTCTCTGCGACGTTCTGCCAGTCGATCCCGGACGGCCGCTTCTCGGGCGGATTGATCGTCAGCTGGGCCAGGTTGACCGCGAGGGACTGAACCATCTCCTCGAACATCTCGAAGACGCTCGGCCCGAGCGGCAGATAACTCAGTAGCCGGTGCATCGCCATCAGGATGTTGAACGCCGCCCGCGCCTTGGCCATCGCCGCCTCTCCCATGGAGAGACCGCCGGTGAAGAAGGCCATCGCGGCGTCTATCGCCAACTCGATGATCATGGTGGCCAGCTCGGCCCAGATCTCCCACTGCGCCGACTGCAGCTTCTGGGAGAGCATGACCTGCTGGCCGCTCATCTTCCGCAGCTGGCCCCTGAACTGGTCGAAGACGTTCGCGCCGGCGCTGGCACCGGTCAGCATCCCCATGGCCTGCTTGAACGAGTCGGCCACCTCCGACGGGAACGCCTCGGAGGTCAGGCGGACGGTGTCCTGGATCTTCGTCTCGAATTCGGTGACCCTCCCCGAGAGGTCATCGAACAGAGCTTGGCTGTCGAAGCCGAGATCCGCCACGCCGCTGGGCGGGAACTCACCGGTCAGCGCAAACATCCACCCCCGCTCTTCGGCGCTATAGATCTGGCCCTGGTACTTCTCCAGCATCTAGTGCTTCCCGCCACCGGTGTGGTCGTCACCGCTGCCGTCACCACTGCCGTCACCGTTGTCCGGGTTACTGTGCGCCTTCGCTTTGCTCTGCGCGTCGCTGATGAGGTCGTTGGCGACCCCCTTGGCTCCCTTAATACTGTTGACGGTCTCCAGTACGGCGGCGGCCGCTGCCGGGAAAACCTGTTCGAATGAGGCCAAGAGTCCGATGGGCAGCTTCTTCGCCTTTTCCCAGTCCGGTTGCGTCTGCTGAAAGAACTGGTCGGTATCCTCACTGCCCTTCTGGCCGTTCCACCCGTCGTAGTCTGCGGCGTGCGCGACGAATTCCTCGTGCATTTTCTGCGGAAATTCCCCCAGGTCGTGGAGGGCTTCCGCAGCCTTGCGCATCGCGGGGAGATCGGGGTGGAACGTACCGTCGCCGCTCACGCCCGGCCTCCCGGAGTCGCGTCCGTGTCGTCCTCGACGATCTCGTCACGCAGCCGGGACTTGGACCGCCCGGCGCCGGTGCGCTGACCGCCGGAGAGGGCCGAGCCGAAGATCCGCTCCCAGTCGATGTCGACACCGCGGCCCTCCGGCACATGCGGGTTGGGCGCGGTCAGCGGCGCGAAGGTCTCCATGACCCGCTCGGCGATCCGCCGCCGGCCCTCGCCGAACGCCTCCATCACCGAGGCCGCCAGCTGCGGACCGGCCATGCCGGCGAACTTGTTGTCGGGGAACGTGAGCCCGGTCAGTTCTCCCTGCGGCCCGACGGTGACCTCCACCGCGCGGTCGCGCGAGCGCACCGTCTCCGAGGTGTTCCGCAGATCCTGCTCGGCGCGGGCGATGGCCGCCCGGGTCTCTTCCAGATGGGCCCGTGCCTGGGCCATCCGCTCCTGCATCGATTCCGTCATCGCGGCCTCCTCGCTTCCTGCTCGTCGCTCATCGCCCGATCACCGCCGGTGCGCCACCCTCGTCGGAGCCCCAGACGTCCTCGTCCTCCGGCATCCACGCCTCGCGCTCCCGGTCACCGCTCTGTGTCTGCTGCCGGTCCGGACCGCCGTGCCCGCCGCCCATCGGTGTCGAGAAGGGGCTGCCGCTGCTGGTGTTGATCACCGCTTCGCGATCATCGTAACGCCCGTTGCCAGAACGACCGTTCGACGGCCTACGACGGTTGCTGACCACGTCGCCGCTGTCGATCACGGTCCGGGTGCGCTCCGAGGGGCCGCCCTCGCCGCCGCGGCCGCCGCCGCCACCCATGCCGCCCATGCCGCCGCCCATCATTCCCGGGCTCATCGGCATTCCACCGGGGGCACCGCCCGCACCGGAGGGAGGCCCGCCAAGGCTGGCGGCGGCGCTCCCGGCGCCGCCCTGCCCGCCGGCGCCCCCGGGCTGGGGGTCGTACAGCTCCTGCTCGTAATCCGGCTGCTGACTGCCGTGCGAGCGCAGGCCACCAGGACCCGAATGCGGAGTATCGGGCCCTGAACCGCCGTTCAGGTAGCCGGAGTTCGTCGTGCCGTCCGGGCTCATCAGGGAGGTGGCACCGGTGTGCGGGTCCACCGTGCTCCTGCTGCCGTCCGGGTACTCGGTCACCACCTGCCCGTGCGAGTCCAGATGGGAGACGCTGCCGTCGGGGTTGGTGAGCACATCCCCCGCGTTCAGCGGCCCGGAGTGGACCGCGCCGTCGGGGCCCGTGACGGTCGAAGTCTGTGTCTGCGGGTCGATCATGGTCTTGCTGTGGTCCGGGTAATCGGTGACCACGCGCCCGTGCGAGTCCACATGCGAGTGGCTGCCGCCGGGGTTCGTCAGCGAGTCGTCGCCGTTGACCGGGCCGGTGATGTGGTCCGGCAGATGACTCTGGTGATCGCCGTACGAGGAACCGCCGTGCTGGTTCCCCAGGATGTCGCCGGCCTGATTCCGGTACTGCTCCTGCTTGTGCTGCAGCTCGTCCTGGCGCTGCTGCTGCTTGTTCTGGAGCTCGTCCTGCCGCTGCTGCTGCTTGTTCTGCAGCTCCTCCTGGCGCTGCTGCTGCTTGTTCTGCAGCTCCTCCTGCTTCTTCTCCTGTTCCTTGCGCTGCTCTTCCTGCTGCTTTTGCTGCTCGTCCTGCCGCTGCTCCTGGTGGTGCTGCTGTTGCTCCTGCTTGGTCTCCTGCTCCTTCTGCAGCTGCTCCTGCTTCTTCTCCTGCTCGGCCTGCTTCTCCTCCTGCTTGTGCTGCTGCTCCTCCTGCTTGGCCTCCTGCTCCTTCTGCAGCTCCTGCTGCTTCTTCTCCTGCTCGGCCTGCTTCTCCTCCTGCTTCTTCTGCTGTTCCTCCTGCTTGGCCTCCTGCTTCTTCTGCAGCTCCTCCTGCTTCTTCTCCTGCTCGGCCTGCTTCTCCTCCTGCTTGTGCTGCTGCTCCTCCTGCTTCTTCTCCTGCTCCTTCTGCAACTCCTCCTGCTTGCGCTGCTGTTCGGCCTGCTTCGCCTCCTGTTCCTTCTCCTTCTTGTCCTGGTCCTTCTTCTGCTGCTCCTGCAGGATCCGCTGCTGGACCACCTGCTCGTTCTGCCGCTGCTCCTGCTTCTGCTGCTGCTCCTCCTGCTTCTTCTCCTGTTGGGCCTGCTTCTCCTCCTGCTTCTTCTCCTGCTCGGCCTGCTTCTCCTCCTGCTTGTTCTGCAGCTCCTCCTGCTTCGCCTCCTGCTTCTTCTGCAGCTCCTCCTGCTTCTTCTCCTGCTCGGCCTGCTTCTGCTCCTGCTTGTGCTGCTGCTCCTCCTGCTTCTTCTCCTGCTCCTTCTGCAACTCCTCCTGCTTGTGCTGCTGTTCGTCCTGACGCCGGCGGTCCTCGTCGCGCTGGCGGTCCGCCTTGTCCTCCTGCTCCTTCTGGTGCTTCTTCTCGTCCTCCCGGATACGGTCGGCTTCCGCCTTGTCCTTATCCCTCTGCTCTTCCTGCTTCTTGTTCCAGGCGTCCATCTTCGCCTGGTTCTCTTTGTTCAGCTTGTTCTGTTCATCCTTATCCTTCTTGGCGTCATTCTTGTCCTTGAATGCCTGGTCCCCCCGGAGGGTGCTCTTGAGGTCCTCACCTCGCGGCGGACGAATGTCGCCAATATCAAAGTTATGCGCATTCCATGCATTGGTAACGTTCCGCATCGCGGTTTCCGCCGGCTTGCCCAAATACTCACGGACACCGTCCCACCAGCGATTCCGCGCCTCCTCGCCAATGGCCTTCCACGTCGCCACGTTGTCCAGCGGCCCGTACCTGTGCCCGTACCCGTCCTCGGCCTGGTTCTCGAATCCCGGTTTCGTCACGAGGCTCTCGGTGTCCGGCTTGTAGCCGCCGTCGAGGGAGTTGTAGCCGCCGCCGGAGCTGCTGGTGTGCACCTTGAGCATGAAAATGTTTTTGTTCCAGACGTTGTCCATGACGTCGGAGAGGATCTCGCTGAGAAAGAACAGCGGGTTACTCCTGCGCCCGGTCGACCACAATTCCCATGCGTCGTACAGCTTCTGGACTTCCTTGCGGAGCACCTCACCCGCAGCGCGGACCGCGGCACCCTGCCGCGATCCGTAGGACTTGCCGGCGGTGTTCTCCATGTCCTCGACGATGCGCTCGTAACGCCGCACCAGAAAATGGACCAGATTCCACCAGACTCCGGCGGCCTCACCCTTCCAGTTGTCGTTCTCGACCGCGCCGAGGATCTTCTCCCAACCGTCGAGCTCCGCCTTCCGTTCGCCGACGAAATTCTGCACGCGGTCGAACGACTTGGCCGTCGCCTCGAAGGAGGACAGATCAACGTAATTCGCCTCCGGAATGGCCGGGGGCCAATCGAAGTCGCGCGTGCCACTGTCCTTCGTGAGCAGCCAACTCAGCGCATTCCCCGTACCAAAGGAGTACCGGTCGAGATCCCGGGTATCCCAGGTTTTTTTATCGGTGTCGTCCTTACCAGGGAACTCCCCAGTGGTCCCCCCGTTGACTTTGACATCGGGAGTCGGCTTGCCCCCGTCATCATGCGTCCGGTCACCGAGCAGCTGAATCTTGACCTGGCGCTTTTTGGCCCCGCCGTCATTGATGTAGAACGGCAGGACAAATTCCAGGTCCTGGATCTGGGTTCCGAGGTTCTTGAGCGTCCAGTCGGTATCAGCGACCTCGGGGATCTTGCCGTTGTCCGGCTCCCCGATCGTGACATGCATCAGGGGAATGCCGTCGGCGCTCGTCAGCGACGTGAAGATTTGTTCGACCGTCGGCGCCTTGTAACCGGTGAAGGTCTCGATGACGTTATGCCAGTCATCGTTATCCGGACTCATCGGCACTCGGTCGATTGCCATCACGGGGCTCCAGCGGAAGGAATTCGAACGGGACTCGGGGCGGGATCACACGGCGCGGATCACCGGTGACAGTTCAGGTTAATTTTTGCCACCGCCACCGCCGCCGTCACCGCCGCCGCCGTTACCGCCGCCGCTACCCATGGACTCGGAAATGTCGTCCGCCACGTCCTCGAAGACGTTGTAGAACTTCTCGCCGTCGATCTTGTCCAGGCTTTCGCCCTCGGTCTTGAGCAGCGTCTCCATCGCGTCGCGCAGGTTGCTCTCGATGTGCTCGAACAGCTTCTTCTGATCTCCGACGAAATCGCCGAGCTTTTTGGCCGAGCCGGCGATGCTTTTGACCAGATCCCCAGCGATGCCGTCCTGGCCCATCTTGCCCAGCGTCAGCGGCCGCTTCTGGGAGTAATGAACATTATCCGGAATGTCCATCAGGTTGGTGATGCTCTGCACCATGATGTCGTTCCGGCCACCCGCGAACCGATCCGCGGGCGCGTCGACGAGGATCTTCTCGATCGCCCCCCGGAATTCATGGAGGTCCCCGTCGATGAACTTTTTGATCCACTCTTTGTTGAGGACGAGCGGTCCGCCGCCCTTGTTCTCGTCTGCCATGGTGCCGCTCCTTCTCCGTCCGTAGCCCGCCCTCGGCGCAGCTCTCGCGCGCCCATGAACCAGCACGGGCGGCCCTCCGCGTTCGTCCCCGACGCCGACGACCGCCCGTTACCGCATCCGTCGCCGGTCAGGCGCCGATCCGCACGCCTTCCCAGCCCTGCGCCGAGCGCTTCTGGTTCTGGTCGAAGGCCTGGGACACGTCGTTCAGCACGTCTGCGTGGCTGGTGAGCAGACTGCCCATTTTGTCGGCGGCGCGGTTCCACGCCTCCTGCTTGGCCTGGTAGACGTCCGCGTCGTCGCCGACCCAGCTCGCCTTGAGCGTCTGCAGCTCCTGGTTCAACTGCTGGAGCCAGCTCTGGACCTGATTGGTCTGCACGCGCAGGTCTTCGATCGCGTTGTTGGAGCGATTGAAGTCGACGTAGATATTGCCGTCGGAGAAGTCATTCGCGCCACCGGGCATGGCGAACCTCGTTTCGGTCGGTGTGTACGTTCAGGGAGATGCTGAGTCGACGCGTCGCGGCCTCGGTACGCGGGCCGGCAACCCGATCAGCCCGCGAGCGTGTCGAAAACGGCGCTGGACTTCTGGAACGCCTGATTCACGTTGTCGTTCGCGGAACCCCGGGTCAGACCGCTCTGCTGCAACGTGGTGTTCAGCTCGTTGACCATGTCGCGCAGGTTCTTCTCGATGATCTGGGCCTGCTCGTCCCACTGGTCCAGCAGAGAACGGAAGTTACCGCCGACATCGCCGCCGAGACCCACGTTGTTCTTCGTGTTCTCCAGTTCCTGACGGCTGCGCTGCACACCGGTGAACGCCTGCTCCAGGGCGTTGATGCCGTTCCGTGTGGCTTGCTCTTGCTGCTGTGCCATCTGTCCCATGGGCGCGTCCCCTTCGGCTGTAATTCGCCGCCAGGCGAGGCGCGCTGGCAGCCGGTGCCCTCAATTGCATGGAGCCGACCTCCAGTTGGCCCATACAAAGCGATACTAGAAGTCCGTAAACCTCTTTTGCAATACTATCTGCCAAGAATCCACGTGATGTTCGCAATTTTCCGATCCGGCTGTAGGCAGATCGCTACGGCGTGCACTCGCCGCCGGCCCGACCTCATTCCGCCCCTTGCCGATGCTGTGTTGTCGCCCGCTGGTTCTCGCACTTCGGTGCCGTCGATTTCTCGTTCCCGGAACTCGCCGCCTGCGGCGTCAGATCCGGCCCGGTCGGAAGCATGGAAAGCAGTGAGGACGGCAAGCCCTGCGCGCGGGCCCCGGTATAGCCGAGCGCTTTCAGCGTGTCCTGCGACGGCAGCCGGTACTTCATTCCGGTGTCGGTCACCAGATACAGCGTGCTGCCGACATCGCTGCCGTCGGCGCCGAGCGCGTGCACCAGGGCGCCGCGGCCCGGTCGCACGGCGATCCGGTTGACCGTCACACATGCCGGGACCATCCCCTCCGTCGGCGCCTGCGCGGTGGGGCCCAGCTCCCGGGGGTCGGCCAGGGTCACGCTCACCCGCGTACCGTCGCCGGCCGACCGCACCCCCACGCACGGCGTCTGCCCCACGCCGAGGTCGACCAGCTCCGGCGGAGCCTCGGGCATCCCTTCGGCGTGGTCGGACAGCCCGGAGACCGGTGCCAGATGTCCGTTCAGCGCATCGGTGCCCAGGCTCCGGGCGGCGGCCGAACGGCCCGCGTACGTCTTCTCCTTGGTCTCCGGGGCGCCGAGCACCAGCGCCGCACCGGTGGCGGTGAGCGGGGCCAGGCCCTCCTTGCGCAGCTGGTAGTAGCGGGCCCGCGCACCGGAGGCGGCGACCTTGAAGATCTCGCCGACCCGGGTCTGCCCGCCGCCCAGCACCGGTCCGGCGTCGCCCAGGCCCGGCACCTCGGGCGGGGTCAGATCAGGGCCGGCGGGCAGCGAGTTGAGGAGTGCCGCCGAGACCTGCAGCGGCTTGTCCGCGCCGTAGCCGAGCGCCTCGGGGGCGTGCGCCGTGCCGTCCAGGCGCAGCTTGCGGCCCTGCCACACCAGGTAGTTGTCCTTGTCGGGACCGCTGACCAGCAGTCCCTGTCCCTCCTTGAGGCCCGGCCCGGCGGGCTCGGTGCCCACGGCGACCGTGGTGCCGGTCGAGCCGGTGCCGGATCCCGAACACACCTGCCACGGGCCGCTGTCCAGGTTGCCGGTGCCGGGCGGCTCGTCCGGGGCACCCGGTATGCCGATGGGTGCGCCGTGCGGGGTGCCGTCCAGCGAAGGGCCGCCGATCGGCATGACCTTCATCTTGTCGCCGACCAGCAGCCGCGCCGAGGTGAAGTTGCGCACCGGCCGCAGCCTGCCGCCGAGGAAGAGGTAGCGGGCGCCGGTGTCCTTGTTGACGACCAGGGTGCCCGGGGCCCGCCAGGACTCCTTGGTACCGGGCTTGAGCAGTCCGAAGACGAAGGCTCCGGCGCACAGCAGTATCGCGATCAGCACGCTGATCGCGATCCCGCGGTTGGTGCGGCCCTGCGGGCTCTCCGGGGCGTCGGGGTCGGCACGCAGCATGCCGGAGGTCAGCCGCCCCATGATGAACAGGTGCGCCTGGACCTGGTCCCGTTTGTCCTGCATCGCTCACACTTCCCGTCTCAGGCCAGCAGCCCGCGCAGGGCGCCGTACACACCGAGCACCCACAGCGCCAGCGGCAGCAGGCTGACCGCAGCCAGGGTGTGCAGGATCTCCGCCGCCCGGCCCCAGTAGGGCACGAGCCGGCGGCCCGGCACCGTCCAGGAGGCGATGGACACGGCAGCGGTGAGGGCCAGCAGCGCGACCATCACCAGGGGACGCCGGTCGGGTGCGAAGGAGACGGCGACGGCGAGGATCAGCAGGAGCGGGCCCACCGCGCCCGGAATGATCAGCGAGAGCCGCTGCCAGGCGTTGCCCAGGCCGCGGCCGTGCAGCAGCAGGAGCAGCGACAGCGCCACGACCATGATCGAGGCGGCCAGGTCCGCGTACCACGCGAGCACGCCCAGGCAGCCGGCGCAGACCGCGCCCACGGCCCCGTACAGCGAACTCATCCAGCCGTCCGCGAGCACCGCGCGAGCGGCGACGCCGCTGGGCGAGTGCGGCTCGATGCCTACCTGCAGCTGCTGGGCGTTGGTGGGCAGGGGCGGCATCCGCAGCCCGGACATCCGGAAGGACAGCGAGGGGACGAACGCGCCGAGCACCACCGCCACCAGGGCGACGACCCCGGCGACCTGGTGCGGTGCGAGGTCCACGGTGAGCATCAGGGCCCCGGCGAGCGCGCCGAACACCGCGACGACGGCGATGCCGAGAAAGAGCGAGGCGAAGGCGGAGACCGCCGCGAGGACGACGATCGCGCCGCCGGCGCCCGCCGCGCAGGCGGCCAGCAGCCGGAACCCGACCATCGCATGGGCGTCCGGGCCACTCAGCTCGCCGCCGGGCAGCAGCCAGCCGGCGAACGCGAGGTAGGGCGCCGCCATCGCGCCCAGTGCCGCGCCCGCTCCGGCGTCGCCGACGGCACGGCTGGCCGAGCCCGCGCCGGCAATCAGCAGCAGACCGGCCACTGCCGCGCACACCGCGCGCAGCCCCGCCGACCCGCCGGGCAGCGCGAGGACGGCCAGTCCGCCGGCGAGGGCGAGGACCGCGAGGCCGCGCAGCAGCCGGCGGCTGGCCTGCGGGGTCCAGCCGTAGGGGCTTGCGGCCATGGTGGTGGAGATGCCGTCCACCAGGTCGTCGAGGTGGACCTCGGGGAGCGCCTCGGTGCGCGGCCTGAGATAGAGGGTCTCGCCGTCGCGCAGGTCGTAGGAGTCGAGGGTGCGTTCCTCGTCCATCGGCTCGGCGCCCAGCCGTTGCAGCACCCAGCCGCCGTGGTCGATCCCCGCCTCTTCGAGGTCGTCACCGCCATAGCCGACGACGGCGGGCAGCAGGTCGGCCACGGGAACGTCGGAAGGCACCGCGAGGTCGACGCTCTTGCCGGGCGCGCGGACCGTCAGACGGCACAGCCCGGCCGTCTGGATATCACTCATGGGGCTGGCTCACGCTTCTCCGGACGGATTCGGAAAGTGCTCCGGACCCGTGCGAGGGTGGCTGGGTCGATCGGTTCGTGGGCGAAGGCGAACTTCCTCCCACACGTGGTGGTGTCGGGCATTCGCCGTACGGTGCTTTCACCGTACGGGGCGACAGAGCAAACCGAAATACCAGGTGAGCAAAGTGGGCACAGGCAAGGGCATGTTGGCCATGAATTGACACAAAAATGAGCACGTCAATTCTGACAACGACCCTTCCCTCCATCGAAGATGCCCTTGTGCCGCGCAGCGCTGCCCGTTAGGAGACCGTCCGTTGAGTGTGGTTCTGTTCCGCAGGCCGGCCCGCCGCCGCGGCCCGGACATGCCCGAAGGGGAGTTGACCCTCCAGGAGCCGCCGACACTGCCCGAAGTGGTGCCGGACAGCTCCGCCGTGTGGACCTATCTGCCCATGGCGATGATGTCGGTCTCCATGATGCTGATGTTCATGCGGCCGGGCATGAGCGGTAACTCCGGGGGCCACTTCATGTACCTGGCCGTCGGCATGATGGTGCTGGCGTCCGGGGCCATGATGGTCGGTCAGATGATGCGCAAGGCCAGTGAGCGCAAACAGCGGCTCAAGGGCGAGCGCCGGGACTACCTGCGCTACCTCACCCAGACCCGGCGCAAGGTGCGGGCCGCGGTGTCCGACCAGCAGAAGGCACTGGCCTGGCGGCACCCCGAGCCGGCCGCACTGTGGTCGATGGTGGGCACCACCCGGCTGTGGGAACGCCGCCCGCAGGACGAGGACTTCGGCGAGGTCCGGGTGGCCGTGGGCGACCAGCAGCTGGGGCTGCGGCTGACGCCGAACTCCACCACGCCCGTGGAGGACCTGGAGCCGCTGTCCGCGCATGCCCTGCGCAGCTTCATCCGGGCCTACGCCACCGTGCCCGAGCAGCCCATCGCCATCTATCTGCGGGCCTGGGCCCGGGTGCTGCTGCGCGGTGACGAGGAGCGCACGCGCTCCCTGGCCCGCGCCATGATCGCCCAGTTGGCGACCTTCCACGCGCCGGACGACGTGTGGGTGGCGCTGTGCGTGTCGGATGAGCGGCGCGCCGAGTGGGAATGGGTCAAGTGGCTCCCGCACAACCTGCACCCGCAGGAGAGCGACGGCGCCGGCCCGGCCCGGATGTTCGTCTCCGCCTTCAACGAGCTGGAGGACCTGCTCGGCGCGGAGTTCCTGGAGCGCCCGCCGTTCGACCCCGACGCGGTCGCCGGGCGCGAGGAGCCCTTCACCGTGATCGTGGTGGACGGCGGGAGCGTCCCCTCCGGACACCGGCTGGACGGCTCCGGCTTCCGCAACACCGTGGTCCTCGACCTGAGCGGGGCGCTGACCTGGCGGCCGGGCCGGGTCACGCTGCGCTTTGAAGTGTCCGAGGACGACTTCGCGCTGGTGCGCACCGACCGCGAGCGCAAGGAGCAGACCACCCGGCTCGGCCGTCCCGACCGGTTCGGGCCGACCGGCTCCACCGCGCTGGCCAAGCGGATCGCCCCGTACCGGATGGGGGTGGGCGCGGACACCTCCGCACCGCTGTCCACCAACCTGGAGCTGACCACGCTGCTGGGGATCTCCGACCTGTCCCGCCATGAACCGCACGCCCATTGGCAGCGCAGCACCGGCCCCGCCCGGCTGCGGGTGCCGATCGCGGTGAGCGCCGACGGCGCCCCGGTGGAGCTGGACATCAAGGAGTCGGCGCAGGGTGGCACCGGGCCGCACGGCATGCTCATCGGGGCCACCGGCTCCGGCAAGAGCGAGCTGCTGCGCACCCTGGTGCTGGCGCTGGCGCTCAACAACTCCTCCGAGACACTCAACTTCGTCCTCGTCGACTTCAAGGGCGGCGCCACCTTCCTCGGCCTGGACGAGCTGCCGCACACCTCGGCCGTCATCACCAACCTGGCCGGCGAGGCCGCGCTGGTGGGCCGGATGCAGGACGCGCTGCACGGCGAGCTGATGCGGCGCCAGGAGCTGCTGCGCTCGGCCGGCAACTACACCTCGGCGCTCGACTACGAGAAGGCGCGCGCCTCCGGCGTCCCGCTGGCGCCGCTGCCCAGCCTGTTCGTCGTGGTCGACGAGTTCAGCGAACTGCTGGCCGCGCACCGGGAGTTCATGGAACTGTTCGTGATGATCGGGCGGCTCGGGCGCAGCCTCGGTGTCCATCTGCTGCTCGCCTCGCAGCGGCTGGACGAGGGCCGGATGCACCAGCTGGAGAGCCATCTGTCCTACCGGATCGGGCTGCGCACCTTCTCCGCCATGGAGAGCCGCGGCGTGCTCGGGGTGCCGGACGCCTACCAGCTGCCGCCGCAGCCGGGCAGCGGCTACCTCAAGTCCGGGGTGGAGGCGCTGACCCGCTTCCGCGCCGCCTATGTCTCCGGCCCGTACCAGGAGCGCCACTCCAGCGCCAACCAGGCCCGGGTGGCCAGCCAGACCGTGCCGTGGACCTCCGGCTACGTGGTGCCGCGCCAGCTGCCCGACCTTCCGGAACCCGAGCCGGAGCCGGAGGAGGAGAGCGGTGACACCCTGCTGTCCGTCGCCGTGGACCGGCTGCGCGACGCCGGTCCGCCCGCCCACCAGGTGTGGCTGCCGCCGCTGGACCAGCCCGCCACGCTCGACCAGATCCTGCCGCCGCTCACCCCCGACCCCGAGCTGGGGCTGACCACCGTGGGCTGGCCGGGCCGCGGCCGGCTGACCGTGCCCATCGGCATCGTCGACAAGCCTTTCGAGCAGATGCGCGACCTGCTGACGGTCGACCTGTCCGGCGCCGGCGGCCATGTGGCCATCGCGGGTGGCCCGCAGAGCGGCAAGAGCACCCTGGTGCGTACCCTCCTCACCGCGCTCGCCGTCACCCACACCCCGCGCGAAGTGCAGTTCTTCTGCCTCGACTTCGGTGGCGGCACGCTGGCCTCGTTGTCCGAACTGCCGCACACGGCCGGCGTCGCGGCGCGGCTGGAGAGCGAGCGGGTGGGCCGTACGATCGCCGAGATCACCTCGCTGCTGAGCGCGCGGGAGCGGTTCTTCCTGGAGCACGGCATCGACTCGATGCCGACCTTCCGCCGGCGCCGGGCCGCCGGGGAGTTCCCCGAGCAGCACTACGGCGACGTGTTCCTGGTCATCGACGGCTGGTCCACGGTGCGGGCGGACTTCGACCGCTACATCCAGACGTTCAACGGGATCGCGGCCCGCGGCCTCAACTACGGCGTGCACCTCATCGTCACCACGGCCCGCTGGGTCGAACTCTCCTCGGGCGTGCGCGATCAGGCGGCCACCCATCTGGAGCTGCGGATGGGTGACGCGATGGACTCCGAGATCGACACCCGCCGCGCCTCGACCGTCCCGAGGCTGGCCGGCCGCGGACTGACCCGGGAGGGCAAGCTGCACTACCTGGGCGCGCTGCCCCGCATCGACGGCAGGGAGAGCGCCGAGGACCTGGCCGACGGGGTGGCCGGCCTGGTGTCCGCCATCAAGGAGAGCTGGCCCGGTCAGCAGACCCCGCAGGTGCGGATGCTGCCGACCCGGCTGCCGGTCGGGCAGCTGCCCGCACCGGAGGGCGACATGCGGATGCCGATCGGCCTGGAGGAGAACGAACTCTCCGTGGTCTGGCACGACTTCGCCGAGAATCCGCACCTGTTCGTGGTGGGCGACACCGAGAGCGGCAAGACGAACATGCTGCGGCGGACCGCCAAGGCCATCATGGACCGCTACACCCCGGCCGAGGCCCGGATCATGGTGGTCGACTACCGCCGCGACCTGGTCGAGGCGATCCCGGACGAGTACCGCCTCGGGCACGCCGTCTCCGTCGACGCGCTCAAGGACCTGGTCGACGGCGCCGCCCGCGCGGTCCGCACCCGGCTGCCGGGGGAGGAGATCACCCCGGCCCGGATGCGGCTGTGCGACTGGTGGACGGGGCCGCGCCTGTTCATCCTCGTCGACGACTACGACATGCTGGGCACCGGCATCGGCAACGCGCCCTTCGACCCGCTGCTCACGCACCTCGCGCTCGGCTACGAGGTCGGGCTGCACATGGTGGTCGCCCGCGCGGCGGCCGGGGCCAGCCGCGGTCTGAGCGAACATCTGATGCGACGCCTCCAGGAGGTCAACACCCCCGCCCTGCTGCTGTCCTGCCCGCCGACCGAGGGCTACCTCATCGGCAACATCAAGGGCCGCACCATGCCGCCGGGACGCGCCACGCACGTCGTCCGCCGGAAGGCGACCCAGGTGCAGACGGCACTCATGGACGACGGGGAGTGAGGTGCCGCGCCCGGCGGGGCCGCCCTCCCGCCGGGCCGCGGTCCACGCGCCATGACGATCCGGTGCCCTTCCCCGTGAACTTTTGCCGCTGTGCGTGCATCTGACTTAGCGCATGAGGTTGAAGCGGCCTCTGCGGATGGGACAGAGCACGATGAATGAGCAGTACGGCAACACCGGCGTCACCCGCACCACCCGGGCACGCGGGCGCATGGCCCGGCCCGTCGGCGGCGCCCGCACGCCGGACACCGGACGCAACCGATGAGCAGGCCGCGGTCCGACGGGGAGTCATCGATGTCACCTGTCCCGCCGTCGCAGGGCAACGGGCGCCGGCGCTCGCGGTCACGCTCCGTGCTGCTGGTGGTGTGCGGTGTCACGCTGGTCGCCGCGGCCGCGGTCCTGGGCGTCGGGTTCGTCTCGGAGCACCATCCCGGGCGGGCCGGCGGCGGGGCGACCGCGCCGCCGCCGGGCGCATCCGACGGGCGCTACCCGGCGAACGGCCCCGGGGAATTCCGCATGGCGACGGTCTCAGGACCGCGGATCGGCAGCGCGGGCCGGTTCTTCCACTACGAGGTCAAGGTGGAGAACAACCTGGCCCAGACCCCGAAGGCGATCTCGGACGAGGTGCATCGGATCCTGGCCGATCCTCGCGGCTGGACGGCCGGTGGCGAGGCGTCCTTCCAGCAGGTCACCAGCGGCGCACACGACTTCACCGTGGTCGTCGCCACGCCCGGCACCGTGGACCGCATCTGCGGGCAAGGCGGCCTCGACACCGGGGGCGAGGTCAACTGCCGCGTCGGCAAGAACGTGGTGGTCAACATCAAGCGCTGGCTGCTGGCCAACCCCTACTACCAGCACAACCTGCCCGACTACCACGCGCTGACGATCAACCACGAAATAGGGCACTTCCTCGGGCACGGGCACGCGTCGTGTCCCGCGCCGGGCCGGCCCGCTCCCGTGATGATGCAGCAGATCAAGGGGCTGCACGGCTGCGTGGCGAACCCGTGGCCGTACGACCGTCACGGCACCTATCTGACGGGGCCGCCGGTCGCCTGACCGGCCGGGACCCGGAGGGGACCCGGCCGGGCCGGATTGCCGCCGGTGATGCCGTCGCCGCGGACGTCGCCCCGGGCGACCGAGCCGGGCGGCGACGGCGTCCTGGCGACGACGGTGGGCTACTTCCCGGCGAACCCTTCCATGGTTCGCCGGTTCTCATGCCACAGCTCGGCAAAGCTGCTGAACTTCTCCAACTGGCCGTACTTGGGCTGGAAGAGGTAGGCGGCCCACTCGCCTTCCGGGCTGCTCTCCGTCGGGTCGAGAAACCAGAAGTCCTCGCCGTTCGTGACTTTCAGCGTCCGCTGGAACACCGGCACATACTCTCCGGGGTCATCCCCTTGGCCGTAGAGGTCGATGAAGCTCCGGCCCCAGTCGGAGTCGCGCAGCCAAGAGATATCCGCACAGGAGAGGACGAGGTCGACCCAGCAGCCGGCAGTCAACGCGGGACCGGCCCCGTCACTGTTTCTTGTCCCTCTCACTTGGGCGCCGCCGGCCGGTGGCCGTCCGCTCCGACACCCGGCACGCGCCCCGGAAACCTGAAAAAACCTCTGCCCCGGCGTGACACCGGGGCAGAGGAAGACACGGTCTTACCGGTCGTTATGGAATGAATGGGTCACCAGGGGTACATGATGACCGCAAAACCGTTGTCGACACAGTCGAACCCCGTCAGCAAACCCTGCTGGGCAGCCTGGTTACCGAGCGTCTGGCACTCCTGGAAGGATGCCGTGTAGTGGGGCAGGAGACGGGTCTCGGCGGAAGCCGGGCCCGCCATGGCGAGGACCAGGGCTCCCGTGGCGAGGACGCCGAGACCGGCCTTTGCGGCCAGTGCGGTCTTGAACATGACTTCTCTCCCGTTTCGGTCACAACGTAGCGACCATGACGGGATAGCGCACCGCCTGGCCCTACGGAGCATCTGCGCGCAACCGCGCGCCATCACTGGCGTGATGGGCGCAATGCTGGAACATCACGATGCTCACCACAAGGTCAGGACATATCCAGCACGAGGTCAACGCGCGCTCGCGACGACGGGCCGGGACCGAACCGCAGGGGAACTGCTGGTGGGCGCCGATCAGCAGATGCCGGTAACCGGGCTCTACGGACCTGAGGGTGGGTCAGGGGTGGGCGCGGTAGGCGGTGGGGGGCCGTCCGAGCGCGGCCGTGAAGGCTGCGGTGAAGGCTGCGGGTGAGGAGTAGCCGAGGCGCGTGGCGACGGCCGTGACGGGCGTGTGGGCGAGTAGGGGGATTGCCGCGAGGATGCGGGCGCGGGTGCGCCACGCGGCCGGTGATGTTCCGGTGGCGGCACGGAAGGTCCGGTCCAGGGTTCGTTCGCCGAGGTTGAGCCGGGCGGCCCAGGTGGTGTTCGTGATGTCCAGGGTCGGGTTGGCGAGGTAGTCCAGGCACAGGTCGCGCGTCGGCCCGCGCGCGGGGAGCGGCAGGGACAGCGGCAAGGGGGTTGCTGCGGCGAGTTCGTGCAGGATCAGCAGGACGAGCTGTCCGTCGCGACCGTGGGTGTCGTAGTCGACGGGCACGTCAGCGGCGGCGACGAGGAGCTGGCGCAACAGGGGTGGGACCTCAATGACGGTCGCGGCGCCCGGCCACCACGGCACGGCGCGGGGTTCGACGTACAGGCTCAAGGTGGTGACCCCGTCGAAGTGGACCTCGTGATCGGTGTCGGGTGGGATGAGGACGGCTTGCGCGGTCGGGACGGTCCAGGCGGCATCGTTGAGCTGGACGTTCATCACGCCGTTCGCGGCGTGCAGAACTTGCGCACGGCGGTGTCGGTGCGAGGGCAGCAGGTAGCCGTCCGGGTAGTCCGTGGCGATGGGCAGGACGTCGCGGTCGAGGTGATCGATCCGGGCGAGGGGGATGTTCCGCACGCACCGACCCTACTGTCGGAAACTCGATAGGTTGTGGCGTCCTGTCGATTGCTGGCCTTCGGGTCGGGGTGGTGGCATCACGGGGTGACTTTTCTTGTGCTGCTGCTCATCGGTGTCCTGGTCGGAGTGACGACGGTCGTGTTCGGGTTCGGTGGCGGGTTCGTGGCCGTTCCGCTGATCGCGTGGGCCGACCACGCGCTGGGCGGTGAAGCGTTGCGGGTGGCTACCGCGACGTCGCTGCTCGTGATGGTGGGAAACGCGGCGATCGCCACGGCGGCCACGCCGCGTTCGACGTTGGCGTGGCTGGCGCCGCGTCGCGTCCTGCTGGGGTGCCTGGCCATCGGTGGTCTGTTGGGAGCGGTTGCGGCGCCGGGCTTGCCCGGCGCGTGGGTGCGGTGGGCGTTCGTGGCATACATCGGCGCGACGTTCGTCGATCTTGTCTTGCGGCGCGGGTTCGTGCGGACGCGCCCGGTGGCCCCGGACGCCGGCGCGGACGGGGAAGGCCGTGGCGCGCGGCACGCGATCCCCGCCCCGGCCGGGGTGCTCATCGGGGCGGTCGCGACTCTGCTGGGTGTGGGGGGCAGTGTGATGACCGTTCCTGCCTTGCGTCGAGCGGGTGCGCCGATGGCTCAGGCCACCGCGTTGGCGAACCCGTTGACCTTGGCCATCGTGGTGCCCGCCGCGGTGCTGACCCTGGCGACGGGGCGGCCGGTGCCGGGCGCGCAGGGGATGGTCGGTTCGGTCGATGTCTTCGCGGCGGCCGCGCTGCTCGTCAGCGCGCTGCCCGTCATCGTGGTGCTCCGTCGACGTCCGCTGCCGCTCCCGGACCGAGTTCACGCGATCGGGTATCTGGCCCTGCTTGTGGCCTCCGGTGCGGCTGTCGCGGCAACGTGAACCGCCTGCTGGAGACCTGGGCCCGTACCCGGGCGCTGCGCCCGCCCTCGCCACGCGGCGGGGGCCGTCGTCCTGTTCGCAGAACCCTGCACATGCGCGCCGGCCTGCGCTTTTCCGTCTCTGTCGAGCGACGGGCCTACCGGCCCCCGCCCCCCGCAGGCGCCGGCCGCTCGTCGTCGGGCGCCCCGGCCGGCCGCCAGCCCCTGGCCCGGCCCCGGGGGATCACCACGGCGCCGCCGGCCACCAGCAGCACCAGCGCGCCGCCCGCTCCGGCGATGAGCAGCGCACGGTTCTGCGGCCCGCGCGGCGCCGGCGCCGGGACGTGCGCCGCGGCCTGCCGGGGTGCGGTGCCCTGCTTGTCGGTGAGCAGCGTCGTGAGCGCCGCGTACGGGTCGAGCCGCGGCGGGTCGTCCGGGTAGCCGGCCACCGTGAGCTGGCGGGCGACGTCCTGGGCCGTCATCTTCGGGTGCCGGGCGCGGACGAGGGCCGCGGCACCTGCCACATGCGCGGCTGCCAGCGAGGAGCCGGATCCGAAGTAGTGGCCGTCACCCTTGGGCCCGACGCTGACCACCGCGTCGCCCGGGGCCCCCAGGTCCGCGTTGCGCGCCTGGGGGGCGTCCTGCGGACGCTGCCCGTCGGGGCCGTAGTCCATGACGGAGAGCACTCCGGGCGCGGACGCGGGCCAGTACCAGGGCGCGGGCTGCACCGGCTTGCCGGTACTGCTGTCCTTCGGGAGGGTGTCCGGGACGATCGGAGCGACAACGAGGGCGCCCCGCTCGGCCGCGTACGCGACGGCCGCGGTCAGCTCGTCCTTGCCGGTGGCCACCGCCTGCCCGACGTAGATGACACCGGCTCCCCGGTCGGCCGCCGTGCGGATCCCGTCGGCGAGCTGACCGGCCGTCGTCTCGCCCCGGGCGTCCGTGCCGCGCACCGCCAGGATCCGGGCCTGCGGCGCGAGTCCGGCCACCCCCACGCCCGCGCCGGGCGCGGCGGCGATCAGGCCCGCCGCGAAGCTGCCGTGGCCCACGCAGTCCTCGCCCGCGTCACCGACCGCCTCGACCCGGCCGGACAGCGCGGGGATGCCGGTCCCGACGCCGGTGTCCACCACGGCGACGGTCACCCCGGCGCCCTCGCTGAACTTCCAGGCCCGGGACAGCCCCAGCGGCTGGTAGGTCCACGGCTGCTTCTCGGCCTTGTCGGTCGACGCCTTGGCGCACGGCGCGCCGGCGGGCAGCACCGAGGTGACGGTGGGCAGTTGGATGTCACCGGCGGCGGCCGGCGCCGCTGCGGCGGCCAGCGAGAGCGCGGCCAGCAGTGCGGCGGCCACCGCCCGTGCCACCGGAAGACGGTGAGAGAGTGCGCGTCGCATGCGCGCATGGTACGTGGCGGGTACCCACGTTCGACAGTGCGGGCGGCCCACCAGGACGGGTAACTCGCCGGACATGCCTGGCTGATGGCGACCGACTTCCCGTAGCCTGCTGGAGTGCGCGTCCTCTGACCGCCACCACAGCCCCCAAAAAACTCGGGTCACCGGGGCCGGAAAGCACCACAACGAGGAGGTCCCAGCGTGTCACGGCAGTTGCTCAGGGTCGACCCGGACGGGACGGACGGTTTCCCGACGATCGGCGAGGCCCTGGCGCAGGCGCGCACCGGAGCCGTCATCCGCGTCAAGCCCGGCCGCTACCGGGAGAACCTCACCGTCAAGACCCGGCTGACCATCGTCGCCGACGGCGAGCGCGGCAGCGTGGAGATCTGCCCGGCGCGCGGCACCGCCGTCGTGCTGGTGGCGGACGCCGTGATGCTCACCGACCTGATGCTGCGCGGCGGCAGCGAGGACCTGCCGGTGGTGGACGCGCCGCGCGGCCAGGTCGCCATGGACGGCTGCACCGTGGTGGGTTCGGGCTGGACCGCGGTCCTGGCCCGGGAGACCGGCTCGCTGGCCATGCGTGACTGCCGGGTCTCCAACCCGGAGGGCGCCGGTGTGGTGGACACCGCGCCCACCGACAGCGTCGTCGCCGACTGCCTGATCGAGCACCTGGGCACCTCCGGCGTCGTCCTCGGCGAGCAGGCCCGCACCACGGTGCGCGGCTGCCGCATCCGG
Organism: Streptomyces sp. NPDC054765; assembly: GCF_053612065.1. Classification (NCBI taxonomy): domain Bacteria; kingdom Bacillati; phylum Actinomycetota; class Actinomycetes; order Kitasatosporales; family Streptomycetaceae; genus Streptomyces; species Streptomyces sp. NPDC054765. The sequence goes on from NZ_JBSHBP010000003.1 coordinate 85,247, forward strand.
GACGCGCAGGGCAACGGCGTGCTGGCCAACGGCGAGGCGCAGGGCCGGGTGGAGAACTGCGACATCTCCGGCACCGAGAAGCCGGCCATCGCTCTGGAGGGCCGGTCCGCCACCCGCGTGGTGCGCACCACCGTGCACGACACCTCGGTGGGCGTCTACGTGACCAGCGGCGCCCGGCCCACCCTGGAGGAGGTCACGGTCACCGACACCAGCGGCCCCGGCATCGTGCTGTCCCAGGGCGCCGACCCGGAGCTGCTGCGCTGCGCCACCGCACGGACCAAGGGCAACGGGCTGACGGTGACCGAGCGCTCCCGGGGCGTCCTGGAAGGCTGCAGGTTCGACACCGCCGCCGTCGCCGCGATCCGGGTGGCCGGGTCCAGCGCCCCGCTGCTCACCGGCACCACCGTGCGCGAGTGCGCCGACAAGACGGCCGCCGTCCTGCTGGCCGAGGACTCCTCGGCGGAGTTCGACCGCCTGGAGGTGCTGGACGCGTCCGGCGTCGGCGTCTCCATACGCACCGGCGCCAATCCGCTGCTGCGCAAGGCCCGGATCACCGGCGCCGGCGGCCACGCCGTGGAGGTCCTGGAGGACGGCCGCGGCCGGCTGCACGACTGCACGATCGAGCGCTCCGAGGGCGCCGGTGTGTTCATCGCGAACGGCGGCGCGCCGGAGCTGGCCGACACCGTGCTGCGCGCCACCGGCCAGGCCGGCGTGCACATCGGCTCCGAGGGGCGGGCCACGGTACGCGACTGCGAGATCGACGCCGGCCACGCGGCCGGCCTGCACGTGGACAGCGGCGGCGAGTTGACCGCGAGCCGCACCCATGTGACCGGCTCCGGGGCGCACGGCCTGCTGGTCGCCAACGGCGGCCGGGCGGCGCTCGACGGCTGCCAGCTGAACGGCAGCACCGGCGACGGCGCCCGGGTCGACAGCTCCGAGCAGGTCACCCTCACCGACTGCGCCGTCCGGGACAACCGGGGCGCCGGGCTCAAGCAGACCCGCGCCAGCGAGCGGCTCACCGTCGAGGGGCTCAACAGCACCGGCAACTCCGCCCCGGACTCCTGGGGCGAGACCGCGGGCGACCTCGCCGCCGAGGGGGCCGGCAGCGGGCCGGGCCGGCAGCTGCAGCAGGGCCCGCTGGGAGAGCTGGAGTCGCTCATCGGGCTGGGCGACGTCAAGCACCAGGTGCGCACCCTGATCAGCCTCAACCAGCTCGCGCAGCGCCGTGCCAGCCTCGGCATGCCGGCCCCGCCGATGAGCCGCCACCTGGTCTTCTCGGGCCCGCCCGGCACCGGCAAGACCACCGTGGCCCGGCTCTACGGCGGCATCCTGGCCGAGCTGGGCGTGCTGCCCTCCGGCCACCTGGTGGAGGTCTCCCGGGCCGATCTGGTCGCCCAGGTCATCGGCGGTACGGCCATCAAGACCACCGAGGCGTTCAACGAGGCCATCGGCGGCGTGCTGTTCGTCGACGAGGCGTACACCCTGTTGTCCGACAGCAAGGGCTCCGGTGCCGACTTCGGCCGGGAGGCCATCGACACGCTGCTGAAGCTGATGGAGGACCACCGGGACGACGTGGTGGTCATCGTCGCCGGATACACCGAGGAGATCGCCTCGTTCCTGACCTCCAACCCCGGTCTGGCCTCCCGCTTCACCCGCACCGTCGAGTTCGCCAACTACTCCGTCGCCGAGCTGGTGACCATCACCGAGAGCATGTGCGAGGCGCACCGCTACGCGCTGGACCCGAGCACCCTGGACGCGCTCGCCCGGCACTACGAGCAGATGCCGCGCGATGCCGGGTTCGGCAACGGCCGTGCGGCACGCCAGGTGTTCGAGGAGATGGTGGACCGGCAGGCGTACCGGCTCGGCTCGCTGGACAACCCGGCCGAGGCCGACCTGTCACTCCTGCTGCCCGAGGACGTCGCGGACCAGGCGGCGGCCGCCCAGACTGCGGACGGGCGCGGCTCCGCCGAGCTGCTGGCCGAACTCGACGCCATGATCGGCCTGCACGCCGTCAAGCAGGAGGTCACCGACCTGGTCAACCTGCTCTCGGCCACCCGGCAACGGCAGGCCGTGGGCCTGCCCGTCCCGAAGATCAGCCACCATCTGGTCTTCTCCGGCCCGCCCGGTACCGGCAAGACCACCATCGCCCGGCTCTACGCGGACCTGCTGCACTCCCTCGGGGTGCTGAACACCGGCCGGCTTGTGGAGGTGGCCCGCGCCGACCTGGTGGGCCGCTATGTGGGCCACACCGCGCAGCTCACCAAGGAGGCGTTCGACAGCGCCCTGGGCGGCGTGCTGTTCATCGACGAGGCGTACACCCTCACGCCGGAGCACGCCGGCTCCGACTTCGGCCGGGAGGCGGTGGACACGCTGCTGAAGCTGATGGAGGACCACCGCGACGAGGTCGTCGTCATCGTCGCCGGATACACCGAGGAGATGCACCGCTTCCTGGCCTCCAACCCGGGCCTGGCCTCCCGCTTCGCGCGCACGGTGGAGTTCGAGAACTACTCCACCGACGAGCTGGTGGAGATCATGAGCCGCTACGCGACGGCCTCCGGCTACGACTGCGCGCCCGAGACCCGCGAGGCGCTGCACGCCTACCTGGACCGGCTGCCGCGCGACCGCTCGTTCGGCAACGCCCGCACCTCGCGGCAGACGCTGGAGGCGATGATGACGCGGCAGGCCCGCCGGATCGGGGCGATCTCCGCACCCAGCCTGGACGACCTGCGGCAGCTGCTGCCCGAGGACCTGCCCCAGGAGGCCCGGCTGACGGCGGGCTGACCACCGGACGGCCCCCCTCCCGGCCGAAGCGGCAGGGGCCGCGTCCTGGCTGCGTTCCGGCGGGGCGGGCCAGGGCGCCGGTGCCCGAGAGCTTCTCCGGCCTGCTCGGTGCGGAGACCGGCACCACGTTCGGTCCGGCCGGGGCCGTGGCGGGGCGGATGACCGGGCAGTAGAGGTGCGGGCAGGTCCGCCCGTGCGGGCAGGTCCGCCCCCGCCCGCTCCGTCCCCTCCGTCCGCCCCGCCCGCCCCGCCCCCGGCCGGTGAATCACCGGGGGCCCCGCGCGGGTCCGGTCCGTGGGCAAGAGGAGCGCGAGATCAGCGGCGTCGGTGCCGCCTCACCGCGGTACCGGGCCGTACAGCTCGCGCTCCCGCAGCAGTTCCGCCGCCCTCGTCAGCGCGGCGGACAGCCGGCGCCGGTAGGTGCTGAAGGACAGTGACGCCCGGCTCGCCGCGGCCTGCTGGCTGCGCGGCCCGCTCAGATAGGTGATCTCCAAAACGTCACCCAACTGCCGCTGTCCGGGAAGCGCACGCAACTGCGCCACGGTCTCGGTCAGCACCGCGCGCAGCGCCGCCGCGTCCGCGCCGGGTGCCACCAGCCGGGTCCCCAGCAGCGCGCTCTCCGCGAGCTGCCGCGGGTTCAGCGCGCTGCGGTAGGCGTGCTTGACGGCGTCCGCGAACTGCGGCCACGGCATGACGGGAGCCGCCCCGTCGGTGACCGGCGCGGGGTTCGCCGAGGGCTCGTCGGCCAGCAGCCGGGTGCGCAGCGCCACGGCCCAGCGGTCGAAGGGTGCGCTGCGCCAGTCCTGCACGAACGGCGCCACCCGCTCGCCGTGCGGGCCGTCGACCGGGGCCGTGCGCTGCTGCCCGTACAGCTCGAGCAGCGACGACAGCGCACGCTGGTCCTGCGCCGTGCACGTCCAGCTCATCGCCAGGCCGGGCGTGGTCGCCCACAGCGTGGTCAACGCGGAGCAGGCCACCGCCGCGCCGCCGGTGCTCCAACGCCCCAGCAGCAGCCGCTCACTGCGCCGCAGCGGCGACCGGCCGGCCGCGTGCTCCAGCGCGGCGTGCGCCACCGGATCGTCGGGCAGCCCGGTGGCACCGGCCTCCAGGCAGGGCGCGACGAGCGTGCCGGCAATCCCGCGGCGGCCGTCCTTCGCGACGATGAAGGCCGTCGGCTGGTGGTCCCACCACTGCCGTGCCAGGCGGCCGGCCGCCCAGCCGTGCTCCTTCTCGATCGCGGCCAGCACGTCGTCCAGGTCCGCCGGACGGGCGGCCCGCAGCTGCAGGCGGTCCGCGCCGTGCCAGTCCACCGCCTCCCGCGCGATCCGGTTCGTCCGGCCCAGGTAGGCCAGCCCCGCACCGAACACCCAGCGGCCGCCGCCGTGCTCCGCCAGCCGCTCGGCCAGGTGCGCGTGCAGCCGGCGGAAGAGGCGCTCGTACGTCTCCAGTCCGCGCCAGCGCAGATCGGCCACCAGCGCTTCCCGCACCAGTTCGTGCGGGACCAGGCCGTCGGCGGTGCTGTGCACGAACGACAGACCGCTCAGCCAGGCGCACAGCGTCCGCGCCTCGGCCACCGGTACCTCCAGCGTGTGCCGCACCAGTTCCTCGGTGGTCACCCGGGCCAGCGCCAGCACGCGGAGCGCGTCGGCCCGGTCCGGCGACGGGCTCTCCCGCAGCAGCAGTCGCAGCAACTCGCGCACCAGCTCAGGGGAGTCGCCCAACTCCCAGCCGCGGTGCGGCTCCCCGGCCCGCGTGGCACGTTCCCGCGCGTCGGCGAAGAGCGCCAGGGCCAACGGCAGTCCGTGTGCGGCCCGCACGAGGTCCGGGACGGCCGGCCCGTCCACGTCCCGGTGGAGCAGCAGCTGCGCGGCCTCGGCGTCGTCCATGCCGTCCAGCTCCACACTGCGCAGCGCGTGCCACCACTGCGCGTCGGTGCGCCACTCGGCCGACGGGGGCCGCCGGCCGCCGACCGCGACCAGCACATGCGCGGGCATGCGTGGCAGGAACTCGTCACGCAGCCAGTGCTCCAGCGCTCCCAGCGATTCCGCCGAGTCGACCAGCAGCACCTGCGCCTCCTCCAGCGGGCCCTGCGCCTCCAGCGCGGCCAAGAACGCCTCCGGCGTCGGATCCGTGCGCCGCATGTCGACCCAGCGGGCGGCCCTGCCGTGCGTCTTCGCCTCGTCCGCGAACCGGCGCAGCAGGGTGCTCTTGCCCACGCCGCCCATGCCGTGCAGCCATACCACGAAGCAGCTCCGCCGGTCGCTGAGCAGCAGGTCCCGCAGCATCCGCAGTTCGGCGACCCGGCCGGTGAACACCCGTCTCCGCAGGGCCGCCAGCGCGTCCCCGTGCGAGTCGGCCGGCAGGGACGGGGAAGATTTCCGCATCGTCTACCCGCTGAACCGCTGGTTGCCGTCGGCGCGCGCGCCGAGGACACCGACGACATCGCAGCCGGTCGCCGCCCCGCCCACCCGCGCCTGCCCGGCCACGAGTTCCGTGCCGGCCGATAGAGCCACATCTGTGATCATTGAGCCTGTGTTTCCTGCTTCGGGGGGCCGACGCCCTGATGGCGGATACTGACGATGCCGCGCCGCAGGGCACCGGCACATCGGTGAAAACTACGTAGTGCGAACGGTTGCGCAATGTGGCGCCCGATGGCCATAGGGACAACTCCCGCAGCCGGCCGCGCGAGGAAATCGCCGGCTTGCGGCAGACGTTGCACAGGTGTGCGTCGCTCCGTCAGCCGGCGCACCGCTGAACGCCGCCCCAAGGGCTCCGCCTGCCGGCACCGCGCAGGGTGCGGCGACGAGCGGTGGGACAGTGGCGCTGAAGCTCATTTCGGGTCCCCCCGGGGCAGTCGGTGTCGCTGTCTCCTCGGTACGTCACCCACTCTCACCGGACCCGCTATCGCAGGGCTGCCACTCCGCTAACATCCGGCTAACACGGGTGTGAGCAGCGGGGACGCCAAAAAGAACCCGAAGAACCGGGCGCGGCCGCCTGGTCGGGATACACACAACTGCGGGCGGTATCCGGGGTCGTCTTGCCTCGCTCGACAGGATTCGGCCCCGTCAGTTCCCCCCTGCCGGCTCTCCTCCCCGCCGTCCTCATCGGCGGCGCCGACTGCGCACTGTCCGCCTGGCCCGTTTGTCCGCTTCCTCCACGCGTCGACCATGCGGAGCTTCGCGCGGACCTTACCTTCCGGGCTGCCAGAACGACATCGTTTTCTGCTCGATAGTGGTATCGTTTACTGAGCTGGGTATCACGAAGGGAGTCATCCACATGGCGAGGACCGTCATCGACCTCGACGAGGACATGGTCACCGAAGCCATGCGCATCTTCGGCACCAAGACGAAGGCGAAGGCCGTGCGTCTCGCCATGGAGGATGCCGTCAAGCGTCACCTGCGCCAGGAGCTCTTCGACGCCATGGATGCCGGCGAGCTCGACTTCAGCGAGATCATCGAGACCACCGGCCCGCGCAACGCCGACGGGTCCCTTAAGCGCGACAACGGTCAGGACAAAGGCCGCGCCGCCTGATGCAGGACCGCTACCTGATCGACAAATCCGCCCTGGCACGCTGGACGAAACCGGGCGTGAAGGAAGTTCTCAAGCCGCTGCACGAGCGCTACCTGCTCGCAGTGTGCCAACCCACCGAGTACGAGATGATCCATTCGGCACGGGACAACGCCGAGGCCACCCGCATCAGCACCTGGCTTCACGCTTTCGACTACCTACCCACCGACGACAGCGCCTTCAGCCGCGCTCTGGAGATCCAGCGCTGCGCCCTCAACGCGGGCTTCCACCGCGCCCTGTCCCTCCCGGACCTGCTGATCGCCGCCACCGCCGAAGCCAACCGACGGACCGTCCTCCACTACGACGGCGACTTCGACATGATCTCCTCCCTCACCGGCCGGCCCACCGAATGGGTCGTCCCACCCGGCACCGCCGATTGATGAGGACGCCGGCCATTTCTGCCTGCGGTGATGTGTCTGACACCAGGGCTGACGTGCGCCCATCGGAACATGATCACTAGACGCCGACGTGCCCCTCGGAACCTGATCACTAGACGCCGACGTGCGCCCATCGGGACATGATCGAATGGGGCTTCACCCTTCCACGGACGTCGCTACGGGACAACACCCACCGGTTGCGGGCCGGATGCACGCGCTCGTCATCGGCCTCCAGGGTGGCCATTGCGGTCGTGGCCACCCGTAGGAATTCCGGGCTCATCCATCCTTCCCAGTGGCCGGTTTCCCGTTCGCGCCCGCGTTGTCAGACCGGTCTGAGAGTCTGGGATGCGTGTCCGTGAAGTCCAGTCCGAAATTCGGCGAGAGGTCCAGCGCTTCGCCGCCTCAGCCCTTCTCCTACCTGCAAGCGCCGAACGCCGCCCTGTACGGCCGAGTCCTGGAGGTGTTCGCAGAAGCCAGGGAGCGGTTCATCGTTCATCTGCGGCCCGAGGACGTCGCCGCGGAGCTGCGGTCCGAGGTGGACAGGGCGCCGGTGCCGGTCGAGGCGGTCGGCGGCGCGCTGGACCAGCTGGTCGGCTGGGGCAATCTCCGCGCGGACCCCGATACCGGCCGGGTGACCTCGGTCGAGGACTTCCACCGGGCGCGCTTCCTGTACCAGCTCACCCGTCACGGCCAGGCCGCGCTGCAAGCGGTCGCGGTGTACGACGAGGCGCTGGGCCGGCGCGGCCAGCTGCAGTCGGTGGCCCTGGCGGACATCGCCGAGCAGCTGGCCGCGCTGCTCGTACTCGCCCAGAAGAAAGACCCTGACCCGGCCAAGGCACATCTCGCGCTGCTGGCCCTTGCCGAGCGGTTCGGCAGCCTCGCCGACAACGCCCAGGCGTTCATGGCCTCACTGCGCCGCACCATCGACTTCCAGGAGGGTGACGAGGAGGCGTTCATCGCGTACAAAGACCGGCTGGTGGAGTACGTCGAGCGCTTCATCGCCGACCTCGCCAACCGCGGCGCGCAGATCGCGGACCTGCTCACCCGGCTGAACGCGGCAGGGGTGGAGCGCTTGCTGCTGTCCGCCGCGCAGCGGGAGGCCGGCGACGCCGTACCGGAAGCGGGAGCGGACGGGCAGGAAGCGGAAGAAGCCCGGCTGGCTGCGTCGCGGGCCGCGCTCACCGCGTGGGAGAACCGCTGGCGCGGCCTGACCGACTGGTTTCTCAGCCGGTCCAGCCGGCAGCCGTCGCAGGCGAAGCTGCTGCGCGGGGCGGCGGTCAGCGCGATCACCAGCCTGGTCAACACGGTGGCCACGCTCAACGAACGGCGTGGCGGTCGCTCCGATCGGTCGGCCGACTTCCGGGCGCTGGCCCGCTTCTTCGCGCAGGCCCCGGATGACAACGCGGCGCACCGGCTGTGGCGGGCGGCCTTCGCCCTCACCCCGGCCCGCCATCTGACGGTGGACGCCGAGACCGAGGCGGCATGGCAGGAAGCGGATCTGCCGGGCACCACGCCATGGGCACAGGCACCGCCACTGGAGATCAGTCCGCGGCTGCGTGAGACGGGTTCGTACGAGCGGCGTGGGCGGCCCACCCGGGTTGCCGACCGCTCCGCGGCGCGGCAGGTGCTGGCCGAGCAGGTCGAGCGCGAAGCCGCTCAGACTGCCGCGGCCCGTGCCCGGCTTGCTACCGGCGGCCCTGTCCCGCTGTCCGACCTGGCCGGCCCCGACGGGCTCGACCCGCATGCGTTCCGGCTGTTCCTCGCCGTACTCGCAGACGCGCTGTCCGCGCGGCTGCCCGGTGAGAGCGAGTCCTCGGCGATCACTGGCGACGGCACCATGGAGGTCCGCCTGAAGCTGGTGGACCCCGACGCGGTGGTGCGGATCCCGACGGCGGACGGTGTGCTCTCCGGTCCTGAGCACGTGATCGAGATCATCGACCTCGTTTCCGGGCCGAGCTCCAGGGAGGCCGAGCCGGCCTCGACAGGTCTGATGCCGGCCGGTGCCGCGGGAGGAACGAGCCGACCGCAGTACGTCCGATGACGCTTGCAATCACGAACGACACTGAGGGAGGGACGCACCGATGAGCACCGTTCCAGCCACCGAGGCACAGGCAGAACGCCGCCGGGCGACCCGCGCGCTGCTGGCCTCACCGCTGCTGACCAGTGGGAGTGAAGAGTTCCGGCTGGTCCGTAAACACGGGGGTGAGCTGGCGTCCTGGTTCACCCAGGAGACCGGCTGGCGACTGGTGGTCGATGCCGAGACCGCCCGGCTGTACAAGACCCCCGCCCGGTTGGACGACGCCACCAGACCGGCCCGCGCGCCGCGCACCAAGGTGCCGTTCACCCGGCGCCGCTACGTCCTGCTGTGCCTGGCGCTGGCGACACTGGAGCGGGCCGACGGACAGACCACCCTGGGCCGGCTCGCCGAGGGGGTGCTGACCGGGACCGCCGACCCTGTGATCGCGGACGCGGGAATCGTTTTCCGCATGGAGCGCCGGGAAGAGCGCTCCGACCTGGTGGCGGTCGTCCGGCTGCTGTTGGAGTGGGGAGTGCTGCACCGCGTCTCCGGCGATGAGGAGGCGTACCTGTCAGAGGCCTCCAACGATGTGCTCTACGACGTGCGCCGGCGTGTCCTGGCTGCGCTGCCGGCCGCCACCCGCGGCCCGTCCACCGTCGAAACCACGGATCCGGATCCGGATCCGGACCAGCGGCTCAGCACGCTCACCTCGGAAGTCGCCCCCGACACCGAGGAGTTGCGGCTGCGAGCGCTGCGCCACCGGCTCACTCGCAGACTGCTGGACGACCCTGTGGTGTACTACGCCGAGCTACCCGAGGACGAGCGCGCCTATCTGGTTTCCCAGCGCTACGCGATCACGCGCAGGATCACCGAACTCACGGGTCTGGTGCCGGAGGCGCGGGCGGAGGGCGTCGCGATGGTGGACCCGGACGACGAGCTCACCGACGTCCGCATGCCCGAGCAGGGCACCGACGGGCATGTCACGCTGCTGATCGCCGCCCACCTGGCCACGGCCGAGGCGGCCCGCACCGAAGAGCAACTCCACACACTCATAAGAGAGTTGGCCGTACAACACCGTTCCTACTGGCGTAAGTCCGCCGCCGAGCCCGCGGCCGCCGCCGAGCTGGTGGCCCAGGCCCTGGACCGGCTCGCCGCTCTCGGCCTTGTCAGCCGGGACGGCGGGACCGTCACAGCCAAGCCCGCTCTGGTCCGCTATGCCCTGGCCGCACCGACCATCCGAAAGGCCCGCTCCCGCGCATGACCGCCGCGCCGTCCACCGCTTCCGCCGCCCTGCCCGAGCCCGTCCGCAACCGCTGGCAGCCGCTGCGCGCAGGGCTGACCGACATCTTCTACTACGACGCCGAGGAGTTCCGCTTCCACGACGGGCGGCTGCTGTTGCGCGGCAACAACGGCACGGGCAAGTCCAAGGTCCTCGCGCTCACGCTGCCGTTCCTGCTCGACGGTGACCTCGCCGCCCACCGCGTCGAGCCGGACGGCGACCGCGCCAAGCGGATGGAGTGGAACCTGCTGCTGGGCGGCAAGCACCCGCACGACGAACGCACCGGTTACACCTGGCTGGAGTTCGGACGGACCGGTGAAGACGGCCGGCCTCGGTACCGGACCATCGGCTGCGGGCTGAAGGCGGTCAAGGGGCGAGGCATCGCCAAGCACTGGTTCTTCACCACCAGCCTGCGGATCGGTCCCGACCTGCCGCTGATGTCCGCCTCCCGGGTTCCCGTCACCCGCGAACGGCTGCGTGAGGTACTGCAGGGCCACGGACTCGTCCACGACACCGCCGCCGAGTACCGCAGGGCCGTGGACGAACAGCTCTTCGGCCTCGGCCAGGAGCGCTACGAGGCACTGGTCAATCTGCTCATCCAGCTGCGTCAGCCGCAGCTGTCGAAGCGGCCCGACGAGAAGCTGCTGTCCAGAGCACTCACCGAGTCGCTGCCACCGCTCGATCCGGCGTTGATCGGGGAGGTCGCCGAGGCGTTCCGCGGCCTGGACGACGAGCGACACGCGCTGGCCGCGCTCACCGAGGCATCCACGGCCGCCACCGCCTTCCTCACCCACTACCGCCGTTACGCCCAGATCGCCGCCAAGCGGCAGGCCGCCGTCCTGCGGGTCGCGCACAGCCGGTACGAACACCTGGGCCGCGATCTGACCGAGGCCGAGACCGAACACGCGGAGGCGGACGAGCGGTTGGTGACGGCGGGGTCCCGGCTGGAGGAGCTGGCGGACGCGCGGGCGGCGCTGACCGCCACCCGGGACGCGTTGAACCGCAGTCCTGAGATGGACGCCGCTCGCGAGCTGGAACAGGCCGGCAAGGCAGCCGGGACGCTGCGCGCGGTCGCCGACGACCGCGCCTCGGCCGCCCGGACCGCCCAGCGGCTCGCGGACGACTGGCGGCGGCGGGCCGCCGACTCCCGGGCTCGCAGGGATGCCGACCGGTCGGCTTTCGCTGAGGCCGACGGGGCGGCCCGGCAGGCCGCTGAGGCCGCCGGAATCGATCACGGCCCGGTCGCCGAGTCGCTGGAAGAGGAGGATCCGGGGTCCCGACTTCCTGAGTCCGGTTTTCCGGAGGCCCGCAGGGCAGGCGAGCGCGCCGTTGAGCGGCGCCGCCAGGCCGTGGCCGGTCTGGCCCGGCTGCTCACCCGGAATGAGCGAGCCGAGGGGCGGGCGCGTGCGGCGCAGACCGAAGCCGCCCGCGCGGCTTCGGATGGGGAAGCGGCGAGGGAGCGTGTCTCCGAGGCCGGGCAGGCCGTCAGCGAAGAGGCAGCCGGCCTCATCGCAGCGTGGCGCGGGTGGGCTGCGGGAGCGGTCGAACTGCGCCTGGACGATCCCGACCAGGCCGGCGCCGCATTGGAGGCGTGGACCGACACCCTGGACGGTCCCAACCCGGCCGCCGAGGCGGCCGCCGCGGCCTACCGCACTGCGATCGGCACGCTCACCCGACGGGAAACGGAGCTCGACGCCGAGCGCGCCGCCGCGCGGCGTGAACTCGCCGGGGTTGACGAGGAGATCACCCGCCTGGAGTCCGGCGGCCATGACACCCCGCCTCCGGCGTACACCCGCGATCCACAGGCCCGCACCGACCGTCCCGGCGCGCCACTGTGGCGGGCCGTCGACTTCGACGACGCCGTACCGGAGGCCGATCGCGCCGGGATCGAGGCAGCCCTGGAGGCCGCCGGACTGCTCGATGCCTGGATCGCGCCCGACGGCACACTGCTCGACGCCCGCACCTACGACGCGCTGCTGCTGCCGGGTTCCGCTGCCGCCCCCGGCCCCGGCCTGACTGCCGTACTGCGCCCGGCCGTGGACCGGGCAGACCCGCAGGCCGGCGCGCTGGACAACGGCGCCGTGCACGCCGTCCTGGCCGCGGTCGGCCTCGGCGAGAGCCCGGACCACCACACCTGGGTCGCCGCTGACGGGAGCTACCGGATCGGCGCCCTCACCGGGCGCTGGGCCAAGTCGGCCGCCCGCTTCATCGGCGAGGGCGCCCGGGAAGCGGCCCGCCGCACCCGCCTCACCGAACTGGCCACCACGCGCACGGAACTCGGCGTACTCCTCGACGAGTTGGACCAGCGGCGCCGCGCCCTGCGGGAGCGGGCCACGGCACTCACCGCCGAACAGCGCGCCCAGCCGTCCGACCAGGCGCTGCGCGAGGCCCATGCCCGCGTCGGCCATGAGGCCGCGTCCGCCCGCCGCCTGGCAGAGCGACGGGCGGAGGCCGAGCAGGACGCGGCCACGCGCCGGGAGGAAGCCGAGAGGGCGCACCAGGAGGCCGCGGAGTACGCCTCGGACACCGGGCTGCCCGCCGCCCGCGAGACACTGGACCAGATCCGCGACGCGGTCTCCGGCTACGCAGCCGTCCTCGCCGCACTCCTTCCGGCCGCCGCCGCCCGGACGCGTTCCGCCGCCTTCGCCGCCGAAGCCGCCTCGGAGGCGGTCACCGCAGCGGGTGCGCAGGCCGAGGCCGACGAGGCCGCCACCGTCGCCCGCCGGAGTGCCGACGCCGCCGCCGAGCGCCATCGGGTGCTGGACGACACCATCGGGGCGAGCGTGGCGGAACTCCACCGCCAACTGGCCGCAACCGACGCGGCGCTCGCCGCACGGGACGCCGAGGAGAAGTCGACCCAGCGCGCTCGCGAGGCTGCCCTGACCGCCCGAGCCCGAGCCGAGGGCCGCTGCACCGAGATCCGCAGCCGGATCGAGGAGGCGACCGGCGAACGCGACCGCGCGGTGACCGCCCTGCGCTCCTTCGCGGCCACCGGCCTGCTCGCCGCCGCGCATCCTGCCATCGCCGTCCCGCCGCTGGACGAACCATGGGCCCCGACGCCCGCCGTCACGCTGGCCCGCACCATCAACACCGAACTCGCCGGGACGGACGACTCCGACCGCCGCTGGGAGCTGATCCAGCAACGGATCTCCGCCGAGCACAAGGTGCTCACCGATGCCCTGGGCCGTCACGGCCACTCCGTGGGCATGACCCTGCACGACGGCATCATGATCGTTGACGTGGTCTTCCAGGGGCGCACCCACGACGTTCCGGCCCTCGCCGACTCCCTGCGCGAGGAGGTCGACCAGCGCGACCGGCTGCTGTCCGCCAAGGAACGCGAACTGCTGGAGAACCACCTGGTCGGCGAGGTCGCCGGAGCCTTGCAGGAACTGATCGCCGCAGCCGAGGAGCAGGTGGCCGCGATGAACCAGGACCTGGCCGCCCGTCCCACGTCGACCGGTATGACCTTGCGCTTGCGGTGGCAGCCCGCCAAGGCAGCCCCCGAGGGTCTGGAGGCCGTACGCGCCAGGCTGCTGCGGCAGTCCTCCGATGCCTGGTCGCCGGCCGACCGTGCCCAGGTGGGGAAGTTCCTGCAGGCCAGAATCGCCCAGGACCGCGAGGACCACCCCGGGGACTCCTGGGCCGACCAGCTCACCCGCGCCCTGGACTACCGCGCCTGGCACGCTTTCACCATTCAGCGGCGGCAGGACGGCCAGTGGAAGCCGGCCACCGGCCCCGCTTCCGGCGGCGAACGGGTGCTCGCCGCCTCGGTCCCGCTCTTCGCCGCGGCCTCCTCGCACTACTCCTCCGGCAGCCCGCACGCCCCGCGCCTGATCGCGCTGGACGAGGCGTTCGCCGGTGTGGACGACGACTCCCGCGCCAAGTGCCTCGGCCTGCTTGCCTCGTTCGACCTCGACGTGGTGATGACCAGCGAACGCGAGTGGGCCTGCTACCCGACCGTGCCCGGCATCGGCATCGCCCAGCTGAGCCGGCGCGAGGGGATCGACGCCGTCCTGGTCACCCCCTGGCGCTGGGACGGCAGCGCCCGGATCCGCCGGCAACGCCCCGACCCCTACGTCCCCCTCCCCGCCCAGACGTCCACGGCCGCCGACGAACCGGCACAGACGTCTCTCCTGGAGGGCGAGTAACCCGTGCCGGAGACCGACCAACCACGGCTGCGTCGCCTGCTCGGCACACCCGAAACCTCCTGGCTGCTGGAACGCGTCCGAGACCGGATGGCCACCGGCCGCGCACTGGACACCGCCGTCACCCTGAAGGCCGCCACAGCCGAACAGCGCCGCGCGATCGAGCTGCTGCTCGGGCGCCGTCTGCGCTCGGGCGCTTCGCTCACGGTGCCGCTGACCGAGGTCGACCGCACCCTGCGCGAGTCGCTGACCTGCCCGGACGGCCTCGCGGCAGCGGTGGTGGCGCTGACCGGCCCCGTGACCGACCGGCGCGCTCAGCACGCCGCCGAGGCCGCCGCCTGGCAGCAGGCACTGGCCGAGTTCGACATACCGGCGATCACCGGGCGAGCCGGCCTGGCATCCTGGCGAGCCGAGCTGGAGGCGACCGGTCTCCTCAAACGCCTCTCCGGGGGCGCCCCCTCGACGGCCCGCACACTGGCCACCGAGGCGGTACACGTACTCTCCCAGCTCCCGGCAGCCCACAGCATCAGCCTCCCCGTCCTCGCCGCCCGCGCCCTCGGCGACGCTCACGCACTGGACGAAGGCCGTCCGCTGGCCGCGCTCGTCTTCTCCGCTGTCCGTGCACTTGCCGCGCTGCCCGCGGGCGCGGCGTCCGATACCGAAGGCCGCCGGGCCGCCTGGTCGGCCGTAGGCGTGGCCTTGGACGAACTCTCCTCGCGCGTACTCGTCCTCGGTCTGCCCGGCTCTCCCCGCAGTACCACCGGCCGTATCCTCGCCGCCGCGCACGAAGGCGGTGAACCCTGCTTGCTGACGCTACGTCAGCTGACCCGGGAGCCGCCCGATCTCGGAGTGGCAGGACGGCGGATCCGAGTCTGCGAGAACCCCGCCGTACTCGCCGCCGCCGCTGACGAGCCGGCCCCCGGCCGCTGCCCACCGCTCGTCTGCGTCGAGGGCAACCTCTCCCTCGCCGCACGTACCCTGCTCACCCAACTCGCCGACCGTGGCTGCCCGATCGCCTACCACGGCGACTTCGACTGGGGCGGCGTCCGCATCGCCACAGGCGTCCTGCGCCTGCCCGGCGCCGCACCGTGGCGCTACGACGCCCCCGCCTACCTGGCCGCCGTCGAACGCGGCCTCGGCACACCGCTCACCTCCGGCACCCCGACCCCCACCCCCTGGGACCCGGCACTCGGCGAGGCCATCGCCGAGCACGGCATACGAGTCGAGGAGGAACATCTGCTGAACCAATTGCTCGCAGACCTCAGCTCGGGGTGAACACGAGGTTCGGGATGAACACGAGGTCACGCCGCTCGTAGGCGCCATCCCAGTAGCGCTCGTCGAGACCGTACGGGCTCCAGCCCTTCAGGCAAGGCTTCAGATCCTCGCCCACAGCGCGTGCGCTTCCCCCATTTTCCGGCCTGCTCGCGAAGCACACCGGCGTACCGGGCCTCAACGGCTGCTCCTTCGCCGCAGGTGCGGAACGTGCCGCACGGCCGGTACCCCGGAGCGCCGCGGCGCCCCCACACGCAGGCCGGCGATACCTCATGCATACGGACGTAGATGAGGAGCAGAGTGACAGACCATGTACGACGGTGGCTGGCGGAGAAGGCGATGCCGCTGCGCAGCCTGGACGTGGACGCGCCCGACGACGACTTACGGGCTCTGATGCCGCTACTGAGCGACGTGCGGGTGCTGGGGATGGGAGAAGCCACCCACGGTACCGCGGAGTTCTTCCGGCTCAAGCACCGCCTGCTCAGGTTCCTCGTCGCCAGGATGGGCTTCACCACACTGGCGATGGAGGCAAGCTCATCCGCATCTCAGGCGGTGAACGATTATGTCCTGCACGGAAGCGGCGATGCGGCAAGCGTGGTCGCCGGCCTCGGATTCTGGACCTGGCGCACCCACGAGATGCTGGCAGTGGTCAACTGGATGAGGGAGCACAACCGCACGGCACCGCCTGGACGGACGGTGCAGTTCATCGGCATCGATCCGCAGCGCTGGCGAACCTCGCGCCGGGACCTCCTGCCAAGGGCCTCCACCGCGAGGCCGAAAGCACGACGAGCTGCTTACTGACCGCCGCCCTCATATCCCCCTACATCGGCAGCCTGACCGCGAGCGAGTGGCTCGACCGGTGGCTGGCGGACAAGCGCATACAGAAGTCCGGCCTGAACCGCTATGAGACCGACATCCGCGTGCACTTGAAGCCGCGCATCGGGAACCGACGCCTCGACCGGCTGCGCGTCAGCCACCTCAGCCAGATGTTCACGGATATCCGCGACGCCAACGCCCAGATCCTGGAGCAGAACGCTCAAAAGGCAGGCCGCGATCGACGAATTGGCGGCTGTGCCGTGGAAGGGCGCGGAGAACCGCGCCCGCCGAAAGGCAATGAAGGCGGCGATCGACGCGATGCCACCCTTCCGACGCGTCACCGGCCCCGCCACGCGCCTGCACGTGCAAGGCCACACTCCGCGCGGCCCTGAACGACGTGATCGGGCGGCAGATCATCACGTTCAACCCGGCCACCCACGTCGAGATCGACCCCGTACGCAAGCCGAAGGCCCTGGTGTGGACGGACGAGCGGGTCGCCAAGTGGGAGCAGACGGGCGAGAAGCCGTCGCCCGTGATGGTCTGGACGCCCAAACAGACCGGCTCCTTTCTCGATCATGACACGCGATTGCCGAACGGAACCAATAGGGGCTCGGTGCTACTGACCCGCCCTCGCCAGCGCATTTCGGACCAGCCAGCCATAATCGCAGGCCACAGGCAACGCTCTTTATGTGTCCCGTTCCGTGAGATACTCCTCGATGGCTCGCCTCACCGAGGAAGGCGTGGACGCATCACGGGGGTTGTTCATACCTAGTAGCGAAAGAGAAAAGACTACTCTTCGGACCACCTGCTCGCCTTCCGCGTTGAGAGCGTCAATTACCTTGAGCGTGTGTGAAATCGCGTAATAGGCGGGGCTCACTTCCGTATAGTCAGGATGAACAACGGGCCTTTTCTCCGAATCGAGGATCACGGGCACGCTTGGCGGAATAATAACGACGCCAGGAAGCCCGTCGCCCGTTACGTTGGTGACGATCTGCGCCGCGGTCGTGTTCGGACGCCCACCGTACCGCTCAAACGCGTAGACCCCAGAGATGACTACGGCGTCAGCCTCGATATATGCAGCTCGCTCCTTGGTGAATGAAACCTCCGGAAGCGGAGAAAGGTGCGCTTCCCAGAGGGCGAGCGTTGAATCATTATCCGAGGTAATGATGATGTTCAAGTTCATTCGAGTCACCGATGCGGCAGGGACGGGATGACCCTCACGCGCCCTGCATGCCTGAGTTGGTCGGAGTTAAGGATAAATGGGCTATCAACGCCCTCATCTGCCAGGTGGTGCAGGTAATTTTCCGGCGGAATGACGTCGCGACGGATCACCGCCCGGGTCAGGGTATACGGTTGGTAGCCGTCATGTGCCCCGAAATCGCGGTAGGCGCCTCGTGCGTAGGCTGCCGCTCCTTCCGGAGTTTCGGAGAAGTACTTGACTTCTTGGCCGGGGCCGTTGCGGTAACGACGGTTGGCTGACCCCATGATGTCTCCCAACTCTCCTGGCATGACAGCACGGTAGATGTACATCTCGCCGGTTTTGAGCCGATCAGAGCACCCCTCTTCGGGCGCCAGCCCCAGAGGGTCGGCCCATGTGTGTGGGTTGGTGACGTAGGTGGCGGGGTTGGGTGCAGGCTTGAGACCCAACGGATCCGTTGTGATGTAACGAGCTGTCTCTGGATCGTAGTAGCGGTGGAAGTTGTAGTGGAGCCCGGTTTCGGCGTCGAAGTACTGTCCGGGGAATCGCAGCGGCGTGTAGGCAGTGCTGCTGCTCGTCCAAGTCGTGGTTCCCCACAATGTGCTACGGGTTCGCCAAGTGATTTCACCTCGGAGATCGACCAGTTCGGTCGGTGTGCCGACCAGGTCGGTAACAATCGCAAAGAAACGCTGGTCGATGTCCTCTTGGGAGGCGTTGGGCGCCGTGATGCGTTCGGTCTGCGTTAGGGGGCGTACCCCGTCGTGGTCCCAGGAGAGCGTGACGGGGTACTTGTGCGTCGGCGAGGTGGTGGTCTGCTCGGCGAGGTTGGCGCCGTCCCAGGTGAAAGCGGTCTCCTCAGCCGTTTCCCCCGCGGCTGTCAAGCGGCGCTTGACAATGCGCCTGCCCAGGGGATCGTGAATGTAGCGCCATCGCGTGCCGTCGGGTGTGGTAACTGCAATGAGGCGGTCTTCGCCGTCCCACTCGTAGCGCCAGGTCTCGGGACGGCTGGACAGACGAGTCTTCTGTCTGAGAGTGATACGTCCTTGTGCATCGTGCTCGTAGCGGACATTGCCGGCTCGGCCGACCCTGGTGCCGGCGACGGTGCGCGAGCCGCGGGCCTCCGCACCGGGATGTTTGGCCGGCCAGTCGGCGCTGGTTTGGTTTCCTGCCTCGTCGTAAGCGTAGGACTCTGTCCAGTTGTGGGCGTGTACCCCTGTGACGCGGCCCACTTCATCGACATCGAAGCGACGTGTACCGCTCAGACCGTCCTCAAGCGCGGTCAGATGGCCATCAGGCCTGTAGGTGTACTGACGCTGCTGGAGCGTCAGAGAAGCGGTTCTCACCGTTTGGCTTATAAGGCGACCGGCGGGGCCCCAGGAGGAATCGAAGGAGAGATCATCGCCGAGGCGGCGGCTGATCTCATGACCAGCCACATCGTACCGGAAGGCGATATCACGGCCGGAAGCGGTTAGCTGAATGGGATTACCTACGGCGTCGTATCGCCAGTGCGACTCTGTTCCCATGGGGGTACGCCGGGAAGTACGACGTCCGAGGATGTCGTAGGTGTGCGCAAGAGTACGGCCGTTGGTGGTCTCAGATATGACGCGCCCCATCACGTCGCGCTCCAGTGACATTGTGGCGTCAGCTGAGCCCGCGTGCACCAAGTGTCCGGCCGAGTCGTACGCGAAGGTGGTGCGTCCGCCATCGAGCACCTTTTCGATGACCTGCCCCAGCACGTCGTGGCCATAGGTGATGGTTTGGCCGAGTGCATTGGTACGGCTGGCCAATTGTCCGGCAGCATCATAAGTGTAAGTTATGGTGCTGCCGTCGAAGTCGGTCTCAGATATAAGCCGACCTGCCGGGTCATAGGTGTATGACCACTCCAAGCCTTGAGCATTGATTACCTTGACCAGCTGGAGTCCGGCGTCGTACGAGTACCTGGTCCGCGCTCCCTCAGGGGTGGTTTTGGTTGCCAGCTTGTCGAAGTGTGTATACGTGTACCACGTAACACCGCCGATGGCGTCAACATGTGATGTGCAGTTACCTTCGCCGTCGTAGGCCCATGACTCGCGTGCGCCGTCCGGTTTGATCCGGGACGCAATCTTGCCTTCCACGGTCCATGCAAGCTGTGTGGTGGCCCCGAGAGGATCGATGACAGCCGTGATACGGCCGAAGGAATCGCGCTCGTATCGGGTGGTCGCACCCTGCGGATTCGTTTCGACGACAGGCAGGCCAGCACGATTGCATTCTATTCGGGTGACGCTTCCCAGCGCGTCGGTGACTGCGGAGAGGTTGCCACGACCATCATAGGTGTACTGAGTGCTTGCTCCGCTGGGATCGGTAGCGGATGTGCGGTTGCCACGTTCGTCGTAGCTGTAACGCCATGTACCGCCTCCGGGACCCACTATCTGAACCGGCAGGTTGAGCTCGTTGTACGCCACGGTGGCTGTGCGACCATCGGGGCGCGTCGCCGAAGCGGTGTTCCCTGACTCATCGTAGGTAAAGCTAGTGGTCCGCCCAAGTGGGTCGGTCGTGCTCAGCAAGTGGTTATAGCGGTCGCGTTCGGTGCGTGTGACACCACCGGCAGCATCGATCTCTGCGACTACCTGGTTCGCGCGGTTGATGTGGAATTGCTGAATGTGGCCAGATCCGCTGGTCGTTGTGGTGACCTTCAGTCCTGTGGCCTCATCGAGATCGCCGTAGTCGATGCGCAGGCTCATGTGCCCGGCTTCGCCGCTCTCTGCGACGCATCGGTCCTGGTCGTCGTATGTGTAGTGGTAGCTGCTGTTGTTGGTATCGGTCCAGGATTCGACTCGGTCGAGACGGTCGTAGCTGAACTGCAAGGGCAATCCAGAAGAATTGGCAACCGCAGTGAGATTGCCGTTGGTGTAGCCGTAGCTGGTAAGAAGCTGGTCACCCTCGTCCGCGGAGGCTCCCGCAAGGTAGAGGCCGCTTATGCAGCCGCCTTCCGTTGCGATCTTCAGGTGGTAACCGGATCCGTGCTGGATGTCCGTAGGGGCGCCGTCAGCGTCATATCCGAAAACAATGAAGTTTCCGTTACGGTCGGAGATCTCATCCAACAGGGCGACGGATTCGCTGTAGTCGCTGAAGCTCCAGGTGATTCCGCTGGCCGGATCACTGACGACGTATCCGCGATCGTCCGTGCGCTCCAGGGGCCAGCGCGGCCCCTCAGAGGGCAGCACCGAGGTGCCGTCTCGTGGGTGGGGATAGGTCAACAGCAGGCCGTCCTCATGGACGAAGATGAGGCCCTGCGAGTCGATTTCCAGACGCTGGTCTGCCGTGCTCGTCCACGATGGCCCGAACCATTTGCCAGCACGGTATCCGGACTCGACGCGTCGGCGGAACACCAGCGGGAGGGTGCCGGGCAGCTCTACGTCAGTCTGCGGCAGGTACATCTTCCCGGTCGCCAGGTCGATGGGGTCGGTGCCGTTGGAACAGACACTGTCCTGGGTGCGGCTGTTGCCATGAGGATCGCTGTCGGTTGCTTGACGGGCCGGCCCCTTGGACTCGCTGGCACCCTTCGTGCCCGGCCCCTTGCCACCGCTGTTGTTCGGCCCTTTGGGATCCTTCTTGCCGTCCTTGCCGAGGCCCCTGAAGTGGTCAGCCAGGCCCTTTTCGTTCTCGTGATGGTTCTTGGCCATCTGCTTGATGCCACGGGGCATGTTGTCGTCGAGGTGCTTGGCGGTCTTTTTGAGACCGTCCTCGATGCCTTCGATGACCTTGTCAAGCATCGTGTTCGCCGCATCGGCGATGAAATCCTTGCCACGGGTGCGTCCGTGGTGGCTCTTGGCCCGGCCGATCTTGCCGCCAGCCTTGTTACGGAACGTGCCGCCGGCGCTCTCCAGACTGGTGACGACGCGGTCGTGCTCGTCCTTGTCGAAGCTGAACCCGCCAGCTCCGCCCGAGCTGCTGCCGCCTCCATCGATACCTCCTCCACCACCGCGGCGGCCGCCGGCGCTGAGAAGTTCCATGTGGCCGCTGGCGGCCGACTTGGCGGCACCCTTGGCATCCTGTACGCCTTGGCTGAAGCCTTCCTTGCCCGCCTTGGCTGCATGACCGAGGTCGATGCCGTCCTGGGCACCGAGGGCGTTAGCCCCGAGCTGGACGACCAGGTCGCCGACCATCGCGCCGAGGGCTTCCTCGACGGGGGTCAGCGCGATGCTGATGACCTGTTCGGCTACCTGCTGGCATACCTCCTTGAAGAGGCGTTTGACGATCATTCGGGTCGCCTGGGTGGCGCCGAGCGCGCCGATTTCGGAGAGCCCCAAGGTGAAGGGGGCCGCTGCTTGCGCGGCGATCACTTCTGCCGCGAGGATGCCGAGCTGGATGAGTGCGGCGACCTTGGCACCCTCGATGAGGACGGCAACGCCGTCCATGGCGGTACCCGCCATACGGCCGCAGTCGGCCAGCCCCTTGAGATGCTGGCCGTTGATCTTCCCCCAGTGCGCGTTCAACGCCTCCACGGCAACGGAACCGCCCGCCGAACCCACCAACCCCTGGATCGCGGTGTGGGCCTCGTTCGCACCCTCATCGATGTCGTCGGCGAACTCCCGCATGGAATTGGCCATCTCGCGGTAGTCATCCTCGTCCACGTTCGGCCACGAAACACCGATCAGGTCGAGCAGTTCATCCGCCCAGCCCGGCAGCACAACACCCACGCGAAACACGCCCCCCAAGGCAAGCTGAAGTTCTCGGACGAAAGACGCTCTCACCTCGTCAGGCGGTTCCTCAAGTCAGAAGCTGCCGAATTACCGGTATATGGAGAGGACGGTTGAGGTGGGAAGCAGCCCGCTGGCTGCCGAGCGCGCACTGGGCCCCATCGAGCACAACACCGTTGAATTCTGCATCAAGCGGTCGCCCCGTACGGCTCACACTTCGAGATATTCGAGCCCAAGACGGATAGCGGATTCCGTGTGATCGCGCTCTATAACGACACGGTCGGCGTGCTGAAGCAGCACCGCACGGCAGGACGCCGAGCGCGATGAATAGAGTTCAGCCCAGAGGTGAGACCGGCCTGGTCTTCCCTGAGGAAGACGGTCCCCTGGGTGCGCCCCAGCAAGGTTGAGGCCACTGTCCAGCTGGTCCCGCTCCAATGGATGACCGAGGCGGAGATGGCTCCCGAGGCCGCCAAGAAGGCGAAGGACGCAGCGAAGGCCCAGGTCACAGGGGAGAAACAGACCAGGCGGAAGAGCCCGAAAGGTAGAGCACCGGACCGCTCCGCTCACGCAAGTCACCCCACGGCGCCTCGGCCGTGTGATGCGCCATGCCCCGAGCAACAGAAAACCCCAGGTCACGACCTATGTAACCTGGGGTTTCAGCTGAGCCGCCTTCGGGATTCGAACCCGAGACCTACGCATTACGAGGGCTCGCAAGATCATCCCGGGTGGTGCTGGGCGGTGCCGTCGAATCCCGTTTTCCCTGACCAGAGGCTTGCGACCTTGATCGGCGTGATGCCTGGTCCGCCCCCGTGTCACCCAGTCCGCTCACGCAGCGCTCACGCAGATCGCAACCGTCGCAGGCTTGATCGGCGGCTTCAGATCACCGTTGAGGGCGAGTGCTTGTTCAGGTAACTCTTGAAGGTCTTCCTGATCTCTGCCTGGAGGTAACCCGCCTGCGGCGAGTTGGGCACCACATCACGCTCGAAGCCTCGCTTCCGAGCATCGAGGTACCTGACGATGCTCGGTGAACCGATGTTGGAGACGAAGAGCTCGCTCTGAGTACGGATGTCGGCGCGCAGGCCCTCAAAGTTCCGCGCCAGCCCGATGCCGAGGTTGGACGTGTAGTACTTGCACTCGACGATGAGGATGCTCTGACTTCCGCGCGGCGCAACGTCCTGTTCACGGCTCAAGGCCGCCTCCTCGGCGGGCAGTACCAACACGTCACACTCGTGTAGGACACCTGACGAGCCGGTCACGAAGACGCCAAGGTGGACTTCGAGGGCGGGAGCGCCGTCGAACTCGATCACGGCGTGGGTGAAGGGCTGGCTGTCCCCGTAGAGATGACCCGGCCCTGTCCGGAAGACGAGGTTGTTGACCTTAGCCCCGTAGACGTCTTCATACCTGACGGTGGCGCCATGCCGACTCGCGGTAGCCACGATCAGCGAGAAGATGAATCCTTCGTAGACATCGGACGGCTTCGATGCGGCGTCGTACGAAATCGTCCCCACCGCCAGAAAGCTCTTGATCTCCCCAATCAGCTGATCGACCGCAGTCACCTCTGCACCTCCCGCGACACCTCAGTCACCAGTTGGCTAACTCGTTCACGCCGTTCCATGGGCACCCGGTTCGCCAGGATCTCCGTTCGGCTGCGACGCGACCGAGTGCTTTCGTCTGGTTCGAACACGACTCCCTCAACCATGGTGCGGCGACCGTCGTCACCGTCGGGCTCTGTCTGAAGCGTCTTCAGCGTCTCCAGTTCGATCTCAGGCAGCTCGACAAGCACCCGCCTCACCGCATCAAGCAGAAGCTGGACACGTTCCTGGTCCGTCATGGCTCGCGTAGCGATAACCAGCGTCCCTCGCTTACGCGACGCCTCATACTCACCGGCGCCGAGCAGGTTCCGATCCACCGCCTCGTAGCGGAGCGCTGCCGATGCCGGCGTTGCGGCATGGGACTCATCGCCGCGGCGTTGGGGGCGCCGACGCAGGATCTTCTCCTCCGGCACGCCTGCTGCAATCGCGGCATCGACATCATCGAGAACCCAGGCCAATGCGGTTCCTTGTAGCGCTTCGCGGAGCGCCTGCTCAGTGCGGCGCAGTTCGAACGGGTTCATGCCCCCCCTTGCCTAGAAGACCTACGGCCGTTGACGCTCACCGCCTTGTGGCGCGCCTGTCACTCGTGACAGGCGCGCCATGCAGAGTCTCTGGCGACTGGGCGGTGGTGTCGGCACCGGGAGTCGCCAAAGCAGGCAGGGCACCATTCCCCCAGACCAGAGACGCCCGACCTTGAACACCCTGACGCCGGGTCCACCGGGGTGCCGCCCAGTACACTCACGCAGTAGGGGTGCTCATTCCGGCTTGGCAAGCGCGATCAGAGACTCCCACGACCCCTTGGCATCCTTGATGGTCTTCTCAGTCGCGAAGATGTACCGCCACGTGCCGAACTCGCCATAGTCCCGTACGAAGCGCGCCCAATCCTCAGCAGCTCGCCGCTTCTCCAACACCTCGGGATCATTCGCTCGGTCGTTAGCCTTGCCCTCCACGACCCAGTACGTTCCCTCGGCGTCGAGGACGATGAAGTCCGGATAGTACTTCTTCCCGTTGTCCCGCTCGATCCAGATGGGTCCCGGGTCGTAGTTGCGCAGCCACCACTGAACGCTGGGGCTCGCGTCAAACAGGTGCGCCATGGCGTACTCGGTGCTGCCGGCGTCGAAGGAGGCAACCGGTTCGACCGAGTGCTCCCAGCCCTCGTACCAAAGGTCCTTACGGAAATCCGCCCACTTGCTGACGACGTTCGAGGGCATGGGCGGCGGAGGGACAGTCGGAACGTCTACCGGCCGGAAGGCGTAAGCGGGCTGGAGCTTACGGGTGTCGTAGGCGGTCTTGACCAACTTGCCGAGGGCAGTGGCTGCCTGGGCGGCACGCAGTTCACCCCACTCGTGCTCCTGGTCTTCCGCGGTGACGCCGGCTCCCGCCAAGAACTCGCGGACAACGCGTTCGGCCGCTCGGGATTCGGCAAGCGTCTCCTCCACGTAACCGCTGTTCCAGATCCGCCCAAAGAGATCGTTGCGGAGCTCGGAGATTGAGATGAACTTTTGGGTGGCGTCAACCGATTCGGTTGCCGTCACGAACGTGCCCACCTTGCTGTCCAGCCCACGCTGGGCGTCGACCGCCTGCCGCACCAACGGGACCTTGAACTCGTGCTTGTAGGCGGCGCCCTCAGACCGCGCGGCCGCGTTGTCGATGTAGCTGAAGGAGAAACGAACAGGAAGAATCTCCCGCTCACGCCTGGGGAAGCGGATCGTCGGCGCACCGGCGACCTTGGCGCGAAGCGTTGCGACGGCCTTCGTGTCACGCTTGCCTTGGGCCATGACAGCGTCAAACGACTCCACGTGCAGCAGCGGAGAGCCGTCCACCAAGTCGTCACCGATGACACGCGGACGGGAGGTGAAGGTCAGGATCTGCTGCTCATCGCCGCTGCTCGGCTGGTCCGCAATAGGGGCCGGCTGCGGACGGCCCTTGTCCAGGTCACCACCGTCAGCGGGCAGAACCTGTTGCAGCAGCGCATCCTTGTTCGCCAGAAGTTGCCGGTAGGACTCGTGGGCAACGAGGTCAACCGTGTCCACCATGGGAGTACCGACCCGCCGCCCGTAGGGCAACCGCAGCCCTCGGCCGAGGACCTGCTCCGTCAGGGTCTCCGACGCGAGAGCCCGCAGGCCGACGATGACCCCAATGTTCTTGACGTCCCAGCCTTCCTTCAGCTTGTTCACTGAGACCACGACGCGCACCGGCGAGTCGGCCTCTTCCACCGCAGCCAAGGCCCGCAGTGCGGTGTCGCTCGACTGCGAGGTGACGGTGAGCACCTGCCTCTCACCGGGAAACATGTCATCGGCTGTCAGCCTGTTTGCGACGCGCTCGGCGTCAGGGATGTCACGGCATACCACGAACAGCACAGGGTGCACGGGCGTCCTGCCTTGCGCTTCTGCCCATGAAGTCCATGCGGCGTCCTTTATCCGCAACAGGTGGCAGGCGTCGGCAAGGACCGTGCTCTCGTCCTTCCGGCCATCCGGGCGGTAGACGATCACAGGGATCTTCACAAAGCCATCGGCAATGGCCTCGGCGAGGGAGTACTGGAAGATCGGCTTCACACCTGGTGCTGGTGTTGCGGTGAGTCCGACGACTGCCCGCGCACCCAGGTCCTCGATGGCCTGGTTGAATGACTTGGCCTTTGAGCTGTAGACGTGATGCTCGTCCGCGATGACTACGAGGTCCTCTACCTGCTGAAGGTGCTGATAGAGGCCCGTGCCGATGAACTCGTCTCGGGCCCGGACCCGCCTGGACGTCTTGTCGCTGGGCCGGATCAACTGCTGCACGTTGAAGACGAACAGCTTCGTGACCGTGGTGTCGTGCAGCGCGTCGCCCACCTGCCCTCGAGAGAAGTTATCCGAGGTGATCACCAACGGCTCGACATCGCTGCCCTGCACAAACTTCGCATGCCCAGGGGTGAAGTTGGCGACCGTCTTGTCCTGGATCGTCGTCCCCGGCGTGACGACCAGGATGTTCCGAACTCCCTGCGCGGCCAGGTAATCCACCAGGCCGGCAAGGATGTACGTCTTGCCGACACCCGTCGCCAGATCGCACACCACTTCGCGGCCATCCCCGTCCGCGATCTCCTCGGCAACCGCGCGGACGGCGGATGCGTTGGGTGCCCGAAGGTCCAACCTCGCCGCGATGTCGTCCACAAGCGAGGCGTCATAGTCGATCCAGGTCATCGCACAGCCTTCCCGCGACGCACCAGGTCGCGAGGTGCCTTAAGCACCTTGGACCCCCGGCTCAGCTCCGCAACGAGACTCTCAGCTTCGGGCGTGACGCCCCTGCCGACGATCACTGCTCGTTCTCCCTCATCCAAATGCCCAATAACGCCTCGGGCCACGACCTCGTCCACGACGCCGTCGACAACGGCCAGCCGAGCACGTCCCTTCGTGCCGCAGAACGGCCCATCGTCGGTGCTGTCGTACATGAAGCCCAACTGGGCTGTGACGACGGAGGCAAAGTCTTCGCCCTTGACCCAATCCGCGAGGAAGACGCGGCCATCTACGATCTCGAACGCGGACGGTGCCGCCTTGAGGCTCCTGAAGCCGCCTCCGCCTTCCCATCCAACGGTCTTGGTGACGCCTCCCGGATCGTCGCCAGCGACGACCTTCTCCAATCGGGGACGGGTGAAGGTCTCAGCCGTCTCGTCGAGGATCTCGGCGGTCACCCAGCGGCGTCCCATCTTGTGCGCTACCGCAGCAGTAGTGCCCGAACCGGCGAACATGTCGACGACAACGTCGCCCGGATCAGTGGCGATCTGGATCACGCGCTTCAAGAGGGCCTCAGGCTTCGGGGTCGAGAAGATCCGCGACCGGTCGAAGAGCTTGGTCACCTCGGCCTTCGCCTGGCGGTTGTCGCCGACCTCGTCGTGCGTCCAGAAAGTGGTAGGCACGAGGCCGCCCAATTCCGACTGGAATCGCTTTCGGAACGGGAAGGTGCGCCCCGTCTTCCCCCACCAGAGCCGGTTGTCCTCACGTAGTCCGTCGAATGTCTCCCTTGAGCACGACCACCAACGGTTGCCTCGCGGGGAAAACACGTCGCCGTGTGGACCGACCACCTCATAGCGGCCGTCCTCGTATGCGTGGGAGGCCGTGAGGTCCGACCTGCGCCAAGGGCCACGAGGGTCGTTGTCCGGGTTCCAGAACTCCTGATCGCTCAACTCAGTGCGATCGATCTTGTTGAGCACAAGATCGCTCTTGGAGCGGGCGTAGACAAGGAGGTAGTCATGCACCGAGGAGAGGTGCTGGGCTGAGTTGTTGCGAGCGTGGATCTTCTGCCAGACGACGGTCCCGACGAAGTTGCCACGCCCGAAGACCTCGTCCATGAGAACGCGGCAGTACGCCATCTCGGCATCGTCCAGATGCACCCAGACCGATCCGCCAGGGGCCAGGAGGTCGCGGATAAGCAGAAGTCGGTCACGCATCATCGTGAGCCAGACAGAGTGCTCGAGCGCGTCGTCGTAGTGCTGGAAAGCCTGGCCCGTGTTGAATGGCGGGTCGATGTAGACGAGCTTCACCTTGCCGCGGTAGTGATCACCGTACTCTGGGTTACGAACCAGGGCATGCAGGGCGTCATAGCTGTCGCCGTGAATGAGAAGGTTGTCCGCTGCCGTGCCGGTGACATCGCCGGCCTTGCCGGTTTCCTGCAGTAGCCGGACTTCTGTAACCCGCGGGTCTTGCCGTGAAACCCACTCGTATCCGCCGTCCGCCGTGTTCCGCAGGGCCTCATCCCTGCCGACCCACGACAGGGTCAGGCGCCCACTCGTCACCCGCGACCACTCCCATGCACCTCGATCGGTCCGCGATTCAGACGCAGACCACAACACTCACTGCAAAGGTACCGGCCACCGCCGACAGCGACGGGCGGTTGCGAGTCGTCGGTGCTGCGGTTCTGCAAGTAGGCGCCATCCAGCACAGGCGGTGTGTGGCGCCTCACAACCTCCTAGCCGGCCTCGGACCCCTACTACTCGCGAGATGCCCGTGGCAGATCACCGTCTTGTGGACGACATAGCAGTCCGGTGATGAGCGGATGTCGTCCATGGCGAGCCTCGCACCCTTGACTCCACGAGAGGCGTGAGGCGGAAGAGAATCCGCACGAGGTAGACGTCGGCAATCTCCTGGACGAGATACAGGTGACTGCCGTGTCGGTGAGCAGAGGTGGTCCTACAGGTCGCGAAGCGCTACGAGAGCTCGCCCCACCACAAAACGGGCCCTAGCGGACTCGACGCCGTCAGGCGCGGCGGGTAGCCATGGCGGTGGTCGTCCCCGACAGCGATGCCCTCCTGGTGGGCCGGCGGTGCGACGACGCTGCCGGAATCACGTGGCAGTTCCCGGCCGGGGTCATCAAACCGAGAGGCGCGGCGGAGACCACCATCGTGCGGAAGGCCTTGGACGAGACGGGTCTCCGTTCGGACCAGTGGAGGTCACCTCCCAACAGCCAGACAGCTGTTCCACGCCTGGTGACGTCCGGATGGACTCAGTACAGGGCGAGGGGGCGCGGGATCGTGTTAGGTGATTACGTCACGTCCTGTTTTGGCTGTTCAGGGACTTGCTGGCCTCGCGGATCTGCATTGACAGTGGCGTCGGACATGTTGCTCGCTCCCGTTTCGGGTCCGCCAGTAGCCCTGTGACAAGGCATGGGTGGCTGTGGATTCCTAAGATTGCCCCCGGTCACCTTGGTGAAGGTGCAAGGGTGTCGAGATGGACGCTGGAGTGGCTGCCCTTCTCGGTGCGGCAGTGGGAGGTCTCCTCGGCGCGGGTGGGACCATCGGCGCGGCTGCGCTGTCCGGACGAGCTCAAGGGCGCAGCCAGCATTCACACTGGCGACGTCAGGGGCGGCGCGAGGTTTACAGCCGATTTCTTGAAGCCATCAGCGCGCACCAAGAGGCACTTGGGCACCTCTCCTCTATCGCATACGCCGCGATCCGGGGAGATCACTCCCCGGAGGAACTCAATGTGGCCTGGCAGGAGGCATCGGCTCTACTTCCCGCAGTACGAACCGCCGGCCCAATTGTCGTGATCGAAGGGCCACGCAGCGTGGCTGAACTGGCCGAAGACATCGTGAACCTTGCTACCACGGCGACCAGCAACGCCCGGTCCTATTCCCTTATCCACGCCCGACAGGCGTACGACGACTCGGCGTTGGGGCAACGCTCCCGGAACGTGAACGAGGCAGTCTCAGAGCTGAAACAGAAGCTCTCAGCCTTCGCCGATTTGGCGCGGAATGCTCTGGATGCCCCGGATGGCGTCCATTCATGACGCATGGCCCCCTCTGCGCCCCACGCCGGGCGATTCCGCCAGGCAAGTCTTTGCGGCCTCCTGGAGGAGGGCTGGACATCCAACGTGAGCCGTCCGCGGAGTCGGGGCCACCTGGCGACCGGATGCGCAACATGTACGTACTCCACCCCATTGGCCGGGGTGGATACCGAAGAGACGGATGAGGTTGACCGGTTCGGCCGTCCAGCGAGCATCGCAGGGGCAGCATAGGCGTGGCATGTTCGCCGGCCGCAGCCATCGCACGCAGGGCGGCGAGGAAACAAGCAGCAGGGCAGGAGCAGATCACGTGACCGAGCGAACCATCTACCTCGACCCCGACCCACGCGACTGGCGCTCCCGGAAGATCTGTGTCCGGGCCACTCGCTGGTACGCCAAGATCGGCCTCGATCGTGATGGGTACGTCGACTCCACGTCCTCGCGTAGAGACGACCCCGAGCTGCCCACCGCCTACACAGAAGCGGTCGACAGGGCGCGCGACGCGTCAATCGACCGCATCTGGTACGACGGCTTCCCGGGAAGCTTCTCGTGTGGGAACGGCCCACGTTGGGTCGATCTGTTCGTCCAGTTCCCGCATGTCGAGGCTACGGTCGAAGCGCTCCGCTTAGCCGAGCTCGACCGCGACTACAGCGGACTCCACGCGCTCGCCGACCTGCTGGCACTCCCCATCGATGACTGGCTTGCTCCTGGCGAGCGAGAGCTGGTCCGCGGCGTCGACTTCGACTCGCAGCCCGGCGCGTTTCTGAGGTTTCTGCGCGGCAAGGCCAAAGGGCGCGGAGTGCGCCTCAACGGTCGGGCGACCGCCGGGAGCGTGTGGGTACGGCCGACGCTGTCGCTCGCCGAGAAGCAGCGACGGGAAATGTTTCCCGAGCAGTACCCCGGCTGGGAGGATCGCTGGACCGGGTACGTCGAATCGGATAATGCGCCCGTCCGTCCCTGGGTGGGCGGCCGAGACCAGGGCCTCAGTTACGGCGCAACACCCGTTCATTTCCGCGCTGTGGAGACGCCGGGTAGCCGCGATTGCCCTTGTGGCATGGACTTGCGGGAGCCTTTTGGAGACGGCAAGGAGCACACCGCTCACCACGCGGCGTGGGCTTTCGGCATTCGGGTACCCAGGAACCTGGAGTGGTGGGGTGATCTGGCCGTCGTGACGACGCAGTCACCCATTTCGTGGAGGAAGCTGTCCTACCAAGTGGCGCGGATGCCACAGAAAGAGAACCACTACGACTTTCGCTCGTGGTCCCACCTTGACGAGCCTGAGGCGACCCCAGACAACATGCGCGCATACCTCTTGAAGGTGAACGGGTACGTCATCGGCTACCTCGCCGCCCATGACACCAGCGAGCACCGCAGCTGGGATCTGATCGACGGGTCACGGTACGGCGACCAGGATGACACCCTGCGCCCACGGATCATCCTCGTCTGGGTGGCGGACTCCTACCGCCGTCAAGGCGTCGGCGCCACGCTCGTGCAAGCACTCGCCGACGACTTCGGATGCCAGATCCCCGATGTGTCCTGGTCGAGCCCGGTCAGTGACGCGGGCCAACGCCTCGCACGCCGGGTGTCACCCGCAGGCATCTGGGTCAGCTGACCCGCCGGCAGGTTCCGTGCCGCCGGCCGGCGGGCAGTACCAAAGGTAGGCGCTGCCCGCCGAAGTTGCTCCTACCCCTCGTGGTCCGCGGCCGCCAGTAAGCCTCAATAAGACATGACGTGCAGTCCTCAGACCAAAGGTTCACTTCGGATGCCTGCCCCCGAAAAGGCTACCGACGGCGCCTACGCGGACAGAGACCGTCAACATCTCTGAAGGTCCTCGGCGATCTGTGCCGCCATGTGGCGTGCGGGTTCGAGGCGCGGATCCTCGGGGTGGGCGTCCGGGACCAGGATCTTCGCGCAGATAAACAAGATCATTAGCTTGCCATCCCGGCTCTCCAGATCCTTGGACCGTTCGCGGCGGACGCGCTCCGCCAGAACCGGAACGGCAAGGGAGTTGCCCCACAGTGACGCAGAATCCAACCCTTGAGGAGCCACGCCCCAGTCCTCCCAGTCGAACAGGCAGAACTTCGGCCCGGTCACGTTCGCCCAATTCAGATCCGCGTGCGCCGGCAGCCACCGTCTCACTGTCGCATCGACACCACCGGGGAGAAAGCGATGGACCGCTTCAGCGACACGGCTCTGCGTGATCATCACGGTGTCTGGGGTGGCGACGCGCCTCGTGTGCTGCTCGGCCAAGGCATCCAGCGACGTATTGAACGCCTGCCACCAGTCGTCCGGCAGCGTCGGCTCGGCGGCTAGGACACTGTTGCCGACGGGCGCTCCGGGCAGAAGGTCCGTCTCATCGGCCCGCCACATCACGGCGTCCCCAGGCTGTCTCCACGCAGCTCCTCGATGCCACTGCGGCTTGGACACCCCCTCCAGAAGAGCAGCGCATTCGGTGCCGTTCCAGCCTTGGCTGCCGATCTTGTCAAAGCAACGCCGCTCAACCCGCACCCACGTGCCACGATCTGTAGGCGCCCCCAGCGTTCGACGCTTGCGCACCAGAGAACCCCGGTCCAATTGTGTTCGAAGTGCACGCTCGACCTCGTCGAGCACGCCATCGAGCGGCGCAACTCGCAGATCTGCTGACGCGTTGGCAGATGAGGAAGATGACACCGAACCTCCTTGGGACGGACCGAAAGCTAGCAAGAAACCGGGATGTCCAATCCACTTATCTGCTGGAGAGCGCCCGAATGCCAAAAGTTGGAGCGCTGATTGGGATGCCTCAGCGAGACAGGCTGTGACGCCACTGTCGCTCACATGCCGCCTGACCGTCCGAGGACGACGATCCGAACGCCGTTCAGTGCCGTGACGGCAATGCCAC
Source organism: Streptomyces sp. NPDC054765 (assembly GCF_053612065.1). Lineage (NCBI taxonomy): Bacteria > Bacillati > Actinomycetota > Actinomycetes > Kitasatosporales > Streptomycetaceae > Streptomyces > Streptomyces sp. NPDC054765. The sequence continues at coordinate 118,099 of NZ_JBSHBP010000003.1, forward strand.
TGCGTTCGTCTTCGCACGGTTCGATGGCGAAGCGCGCGAGACCCTCGACGGCCCGCCACGGGGAGTCCTAGATCGTCGCCCCAGGAGATCACTCGCGGCACCAGAGGTTATGCAGTCCCAGCAGCTACGTGACGCTCGAACCAGTTAGCCTCCCGGCTGCCCGTTTCCGTACGACGCGGTCTGTGCTCAGCGCAGCGTCGGCGAGCAGGTGGATGCGCCAGTACAGATGGAGTCGGCCTTCGGCCGTGACGTCGGGCCGACTGGCGAGAGCGAGTACCGGCGTGGGGTCGTCGAGGTCGAGGCGTACGGCGAGACGAGCGAGGTCGGACCGATGGTCGCCGAAGATGGCCAGCTCCCAGTCGATGAGTAGTCGGGCACCAGCAGGTCCGCAAAGAAGGTGCCCCGGCTGCAGGTCGTGATGGAGCAGCACTGGCTGAATGGCATTGTTGCTGGCGTCGACTTCTTGGTGGAGGCGTCGGGCCACGGCGCGTAGGGCCGGGACGGCTGCCGCGTACATGCGCAGGCGGTCGTGGAGGTAGTCGGTCCAGCTGGGGTGTTGTCGGGCTCCGGCGAGGCGGCCGAAGTGCGTGCCGGGGATGCGGTGGATGGCGGCCAGCGGTTCGGCGAGGTCTGCCAGGAACCGGTCGATGGGCACAGGCTTCGCGTGCAGTGCGGCCTGTGCGGTCCATGGAGGGGTGCTGCTGCCGCTGGACGCGGCGAGCAGCTGTGGACATGGGACACGGTGGCTAGTCAGGAGCCGGAGAGCGGCAACTTCGTTGGCGGCACGGCTCGGGTCGCCGTAGTGCTTGAGGATGTACGGCGTCGGTCCTTCCACCGACCAGACGCGATTGGCCTGGCCGGTGGTGATCTCGCGGGCGCTGGGTGGGACGCGGCCGTCGATACCGTCCATAGCGCTGTCAGGCGACATCGCCGAGGTAGGTGCCGGGGGGCTTAGGCGCCTCCGTGAGGGAGGCGACTGGCTGGCGGATGGCCTGCGGCAGCAGGTTGAGGGCAGGGACTTTGCCCAGCGGCACCCATTCCAGGCCGGTCTGCACCTCGTCCTGGGCATGGCCGCCGAGTTGGCCGGGATCGCTGGTGGGGGTGCACAGGAAGATCGCTTCGATGCGGTGGGTGTCGGCTTCGCTTTCAGGGTGGTCGTGGTTAGCGCCGATGTATTCACGGAGCCACAGCAGCCGCTCGACGGTGACGGTCAGGCCGGTTTCCTCGTCGACTTCGCGGGCGACGGCGTCGCCGAGACTCTCTCCGGGGTGTTGGCCGCCTCCAGGGAGGAAGTAGCACTCCTGGTCCTCCCAGACGGCACGCATGAGGAGGATCTGGTCGTCGTGGAGGACAACGGCTTTGGCCGAGGTGCGAATTTCGGGGGTGGCGGATTCAGTCACTTGCTGGTCCAACTTCCTATGTGGATTGGGTGGTGCTTCAGCGCTCAGTCTTGCCGAAGGTGGTCGCGTGTCCGGTGATGCGGCGGAAGATCATCCGCCAGGGGCCGACGAGACGGATGAACGGTTGGGCGGGGCTGCTTGCGATCAACCCTGCTCGGCGGCCGCGTGTGGGGCATGGAGCAGCAGCGACGCGGCCGGTCGGGAGTACCACCGCGGTATGGAGGGCAGGGGCCAGTCCGATGAGCCGAGCGGTCAGGACCGGGCCATGCAGCAGGACACCCGCGAGGGCAAGCGCGGACCACAGGGGACTGGCCCAACAGGCGGAGATCACGGCGGCGGCGATCAGCGGAGCGCCGGCGACCCAGGCGATCTCGTCGGCCCATTCCCGGAGTACCAGGAGTGCCTTGCCGATGCGGGTGAGTGCGCTCGGCAGGTGAGCAACGGCCTTCGCATGGCGGCCCGGTCGGGCTGACGTGAGGAAGGCGAGGGCGTGGAGGTTGGTCAGACCGCGAGGCTCGGTATAGGGCTCGTCCAGGACGGCGACGGTGGCGGGTGCGATGTCGGCACCGAGGAGGGAGAGGCGGTGGCCGGTGCCCAGATCCTCCATCGGTTCGGGGAAGCCACCGAGGGTTCGTACGGTCGGCAGGTGGACGGTCATGCCACAGCCGACGCCGTAGATCATTGGCCGCAGCAGTGTCCTTATAGATCTTGGGGCCTGGGTGGTGGTGAGCCATTGCGTCAGGCGGACTCGGGCGAGCTCGATACCGAGTGAGCGGCGGAGCTGGTACAGCCATTCCCCCGCGAGGAACAGGCCGGTGGCACCAGACGGAAAGGGGCGTCGGCCGAGCAGTGGCAGGCGCTGCTGTTGGATCAGGGCCGGTGGCCGGCCGGTGAGGGCTCTGTGGCGAGTGGCCGTCTCGGCGAAGGCGGTCAGCGTGCGGACGTCCGGGATAGCGTCGGCGTCATAGACGCAGAGAAAGGTGTTGTCCGCGTCGTTCTCGTCGTGCCAGCCGAGGGGGCCGAGGATCTCGTCGAGGCGGTTGACGGCGTGGTTGAGCTGTCCGGCTTTGCGGCCGCCGGTGTCGGGTTGGTGCAAGTGCACCAGACGCAGTCCGACCGCTGGCTGGTCTTCGGCAAGGGCTGCGACGGTTTCGCGGGTCGTGGGCTCTGCGTCGTACAGCTCGGCGAGAAGGGGGAGGCGCTTCTCTCTGGGAGCGGCATTGACCTCCCGGGCGACGTCGCCGCAGCGGGCGCGGGGGAACATCCCGCGCAGTTGCACCTCGGTGAGGCAGCTGGTGTCCGCCAGTGCCGGAAGGCGATCACGGTCGCGCCGGCGGGCGTTCTCTTCTCGTTCGGTGGTGATGGCGACGACCACTGCACGTTCTCGTGGGTAGTCGAGGGCCGTGAAGGCGGCGATCGTCTCGGGGGCGAGGGTTTGCTCGCGGAGCATGGGCAGCAGGACCACCAGCCACGGTCGGCCCTCGTCGGTCGAGACGGGGTCTCGGCGTGCGTTGTCCAGCAGCCAACGGGCGCAGAGTTCGACTGCGACGAGTGCCCAGAGCCCGCGGGCCAGCAGGAGGGCGAGCAGGACGGGAACGGCGTAGTGGAACCACAGCTCGACCAATATCATCGTTCCTCCTCCAGCAGGCGGTAGACGGAGCGAACTTGATCGGCGATGCGCGGCCAGGCGAAGAGCTCGGCGCGCTCCCGGGCCGCGGCCCGTCGTGAGGCATGGGCGGCGGTTCCGAGTTCGCCGAGGAGGGTTTCGACGGCTTCGGCGGCGGCAGCTGCGTCACCGGGCGGTGTGAGCAAGGCGGCCGGGCCGTGGCCCGTGTAGTACGAGATGCCGCCGGTGTCGGTGGCGACCACCGGGGTTCCACAGGCCAGAGCTTCCAGGAGTGCGTTGTTGGCAGTTGCGTCCGTCAGGGGGAGGAACACAGCCGCGGCCCGGCGGTAGAGCAGGGCGATAGTGAGTTCGCTGACTCCTTCCAGCACGCGCACGGCCGGGTGCCAGGTGCGCCGGTCGGCCTGGCGCGTGACGACAACCATCTCGATGTCGTTGCCGTACCGTCGGTGGAGCCGGTCGTGGACCATGTCCAGGACGTCCCAATCGCGCAGCCACCAGCCCACGGTCAGGAGCATTGGCCGACCGCCGGTCTCTGGGGCCCCTGCTGGCGTGAAGGCGGCGGTGTCGATGCCATGCGGGATCAGGTGCACGCGCTCCTCGGACAGGTAGTTGGCAAAGAACGCCAACTGGTCGGGGGCAACGGCGATGATCTGGCTTGCGTGGGCGGCGAGCCGCCGCCAGTCCGTGGCCTGCATGAAGCGGGCCAGGTGTGCGGGTGGCTGGTGATAGGTGACGGCGGTGGGACCCGGTCGGTGGCGGGAGAACCAGAACTGCTCGTCGCCGTAGAGGATGTGGGCGGGCCCGCGCCCGGCGAGGACGCGTGCATCCGTGGCGAAGTGCTCGGCCGGGTAGAACGGCAGAGGGCAGCGGCGGCGGAGCCAGTGATGGGTGGCAGTGGCGATCTTCTGGCCGGTGATTCCTCGTGGCGCGGTGATGCGCCTGGCTTCCGGCAGGTAATCAAGGAGCCGGTCGTAGCCCCCATGGTGGCTGTGCCAGGGAACGCGGACAGCCGAGGCGATCACCGTGTGCGGCACGGTGCCACCGCCCTCGTAGCTGCGGGCAACAGACTCATGGCTCGGAGCGCCGGTGCAACGGCCGTGGATCTGGTGAGGCGCAGCACGGGCAGCCCATGGGGCTTGTTGGGGCCGAGATGGTGGCGCCAGCGACGGCGGTGCTGGCGGTGATGGGCCGGGCCCCAGAGGAGAATCGAGTCCCTGGCGAACAGATGTCGGAACGTCTCCTGGTTGCCGGCGAACAGCTCCTCGCCACGGGCGGCTCGCCGGAGTGAGCGCTTGAGAAGCCTGGGCAGGCAGGTGCGCAGGGGGAGGTCGAGCCAGATCGCCAGCTGGGCGTGGCCCAGCAGCATCTCGCCGACAGGCCCGCTGTAGTTGCCATCGGCGATCCAGGTCTCTGCGCTGAGCGCGTCCCTGGCCCGCTTCTGGAAGATCACGGCGTCAACGGGCGTCCAGCCCGCTCCCCAGAACAGGTTGTCGAGGTCCAGGTGAGGCAGTCCCGTGTGTCCGGCAATCTCGGCGGCGATGGTGGATTTCCCAGAAGCCACGGGACCTACAACGGCGATGCGTTTCGGTGTCACGAGAGCCTCCTGGCCACGGCGTCGGCGAGGTGTTCCAGCAAGTGGGGAATACGAACGCCGGCGGTGACCCTGAACACCGGGACTTTCGCTACCAGGTCGTCCAGTACCTGGTCGGCCTGAGCGCGCAGTCCCTCCACCGACCGGGTCTGACACGCGAACCACGGATGGAGCCAGTCCTCGTCATCCGGGGTACAGCACGCGGCGGCCAACTCGGCGCGGGCGGTTTCGCCGTGCAGCCCCTGGATGCTGAGCGGGGTGTCGTCGTTGCGAAGCCGTGGCAGAAGCACGAGCCGCAGTGGAGCGCCCTCGCGGACCTGGGCCGCGAAGGCGGCGGCGAAATCCCGCGGGGTGCAGCTTGCCTTCTGATCCGTACCGAACGTGCGAGGGAGCACCCGGTGCGGTGGCAGGGCCTCGCGCGGCGTCAGAGCGGACAGTGTGCCTCCGGCGATGCGGATGGACAGCGGGACACCGATGACGTCGGCCGCGTTCTGAGTGAGCATCGCGCGGTCGGAGGCCACCAGGTCCGCGCGGCGGTGGCAGGCGAGAGCGGCGAGCACGGTGGTCTTGCCAGCTGTGGTCGGTCCGGCGATGAGCACCCCGTTTCCGTCGATGGACGCCGCAGCGGCATGGAAAGCGGTCCAGCCCCGGTCTTCGCCGCACCGCATCACGACTTCCCGGACGATGCGCAGCAGATAGCGCTCTCCGCGATGTGCATCAGGGTGGAGAACGATATGCAGGCGTCCGGTGGAGTCGTGCGCATAGAGATGGTCCTGGGACAGGTGCGAGCGGGGATGAGGGCGCCACCAGTCCACGTCACCCACCCGCGACCGCAGGTACGGCTCACCGCGGAACGGCTCGACGCACCGGCTTTGCACCGTCTGGAGGCGGGCGGTCCGGTCTGCGAACAGCTCACGGTCGTAGCGGATACGGATGCTGGACAGCCGACCACAGGGTGGGGCCAGCGCGGCCTCGGGGACGAAGCTGTGCAGGTGAGTGCGCTGTTCGACGGCGAAGTCCTGGTCCACCTCGACATCGAAGGCGTGTCCGGCGAAGGTGACAGACGTCGTCGTGGTGGTGGTCATGAGCGGCTCCCCGCGGGAACCGCGTCCTGGCTGCTGAGAAGCTCCTCGGTGGCCCCCGTGACCAGACGGCGTGCGATATCGACGCCCATCTTCACCGCGTGGTCCATGTTGCCGATCTCGTACCGCCAGGTACCGAACCGGCCGCGAGGGTAGATCGCTTGGTCTTCCAGCCACGGCACCGTCAACGCCAGCGCCTCGCCCCGGTCCAAAGTGGGGATCGGGTAGGCGTACGGGATCATCTCCACATGGGCTGTGGCCAGCTCGGCCAGCCCGGGAACCAGGCGATGTCGCCGCAGCGCAGCATCGGCGGCTTTCACCAGGGCACGCTGGTTGACCCGAGTCCCGGGCATCACGGAGATCTCCGTCATCCATGAGCTGAAGGCGGTGGTGTCGGCGCCGGGGACGTTGGCAGGCGCGTACTTGCTGAAGTTGGTGGCGCGGTAGAACGGCACGTCGTCCTCTGGGAAGTAGAACCATGACCGTTCGTCCAGGGTGGGGGCTCGGTATCCGAGGCCGACCATGGCGACGGTGGTGTGCTTCAGCCGGCGGGCCGCCTCCCGTACGTCGGGTGGGCTCGTCGTCGTCATGGCGGCGAGTCGGTCCAGTGGCATGGTGGCTACGACCTGGTCGTAAGGGACCGCCTCCCCGCTCTCCAGTCGCACGAGGCAGGCGCTCGGGTCGATCGACGTGGCTGGGGCTCGGGTGCGGACTCGGTTGCCCAGGCGGGCGCCCAGTCGTCGCCAGATCTCTCCAGTGCCCCCGATGGAGGGGAAAGCGAACGTGGAGTTCGGCCCCCATTTCGGTGCGGGGGCTTTGACGCCGTAGAAGGCTGCCAGGATCTCGTCGAGGTCGACCGGTGCCACTCGCTCCGCGACCCAGCCCGCGCTCATCTTCTCTGGTGAGATCGCCCAGACCTTGGTGTTGTACGGGGCGAAGAAGCGCTCAACGAGGCCGCTTCCGTACTGGGCCTGTAGCCACGTCGCGAAGTCGGTGTCAGTCGGCAGGGTCTGTTCGCGCTGTTGGCAGGCGTGGGTCAGCGACACCAGGCACGCTTCGGCGTCGGCCTGCGGCAAGCAGTGGAGGTGCTGCTGGAAGGGGTAGGGCACCCAGCGGTCGCGGAATCGGATGTACGAGGACCGGTCGTGGTGCAGCAGTTCATGCGGGGCGAAGAGCTCGCCCAGGAGCCGGTCGAACTCCCCGAAATGGGAGAAGACCACGTGGCCCCCCAGGTCCCAGGTGAAGCCGGCACGATCGACCACGGATGACGCCAGCCCTCCGACGGTGGGCGACGCCTCCAGCAGGGTCCAGTTGCGGTGGCCGAGCCGGTCCAGCTCGCTCGCGCACGCCAGTCCGCAGGGGCCGGCACCGAGGATGACGATGCGGCCGGGTAAGGGATCTTGGGCTTTGGGCATGGATTCCTCTTTCCTGTAAAGGCGTTCGTGATCGGTGTGAACAGGTCGCATCCCCGTCAGATCTCGCCTTTGGGCGTGCGAGGGTTGGGAGCAGTGATCTTGAAGGTGATCCAGACGGTCTTGCCGATGCCGTGCTGCTCGTCCACGCCCCACCCATCGGACAGTTCGTCCACCAGGAGCAGGCCGCGACCCGAGGTGTCATCAAGGCGCGGATGCTGCCGATGCGGGCGGTCCGCATCCTGATCGTGAACCTCCAGCCGAACCACCGATCCGCTGATGGCTAGCCGTGCCCGAAATCCGAAGCTGGGCGGACCTGCATGTACGAGCGCGTTGGTGGCGACCTCTGACAGGCACAGACACACGTCATCGAGGCGGTCCCGGACTCCCCAAGCCGACAGAGCCTCGACGGCGAACTTCCGTGCCTCACTCACGGACGAGCCGTGTGGAGAGAAGGTCCGCTCGCGCCGCAGGGGTGGGCCGCTGTCGCTCCAAACCTCCGCGCTCCGAATCCCGGTACGGGGCGCTGCCTGTCGCCGCATCGCGCTGTCACCTGCTGCTGGCATTGCCGGAACACCACCTCGTCGCTCGCGTTCAGGGCGGGCATCGAGCCTGACGTCCAAGCGGCACGCCTCACCACGACATGAGTGCCGACGTCTGATTCGGGCTTGGCGAAGTGGACGACATGGGTACCGTCACGTTGCCGCCGTCTCCACCGCCATCTCCTCGCACACGGCAGCTTTCACTCCCGTATGGCGGCATTGCGGGGCTACCGTCGAACCGACGAGCCGACCGGAACCCATCGGGGGATTGATGGCTCAAAGGCCCACTCTTCTACGGACATTGATCACCAGGCGCCACTGGCAGGTGTTCGAGACCTTCAAGCTTCACTTCGAGCGCACTGCCAACGAACTCGCCGAACAGGACCGTGATCCGACGCTTGTCGGCCTGACGGTGTCCAAGCGGCAGTTTGAGCGGTGGTACGGGGGCGAGGTGAAGACCCGCCCCTACCCGGCCTTGTGCCGGGTACTGGAGGCGATGTTCCGATACCCCGTCGACGTCCTGCTCGGTCCAGCGGACGAGGGCGTTGGCGCAGTCGATGCCGTTCCCCAGCTTCGGCTTGTCATGCCGACACGGCCGCCGTCCCCCTCGCTCGAACCCAGAGAAGGAGACAGCGGCTTCGACGGCATCGATTTCACCAGCAGACCCGTTCCAGGCGACAACGCCGGCCGGGACACGTTAGAGAGGCAGGTCGCCATGGCAGCTCGCCGTGCATTCCGCTTCAGCGCGATGGCAGAAGGCAGCAACGTAGGTCCCGAGACCCTGGACGAGCTCCACCAGGAGGTACGTCGTCTAGCCGCCGCCTACCCGCAGCTGCCGCTGGCTCCCCTCCTCGGCGACCTCGTCGAAGTCCAAGACCTCTCCTTCCGCTTGCTCGAACACGGCCATGTCCGCCCTGGCCAGGCCCGCGAGTTGTACCTGCTCTCCGCCATCACCTCCGGCATGCTCGCCAAGGCCAGCCACGACCTCGGCGACCCGCGATCGGCCATGACACAGGCCCGCACCGCCTACGTATGCGCGGACAACGCCGACCACCACGCCATGCGCGCCTGGGTCCGCGGCCTGCAATCCCTGATCGCCTACTGGGACGGCCGACACCAGGAAGCCTCCAAATACGCTGCCCTCGGCATCTCCCAGGTGGCAGGCGTAACCGGCACCAGCGCCGTATGGCTGTCTTGCTTGCAAGCCCGTGCAGGAGCCGCACTCGGCGATGTGGCAGCCGTACGGAATTCCCTCGCAGAAGCCGAACGGGCCCGCGATGCGGCGTCCCCCAACGACCTGGACGAGTTCGGCGGCATCATGACCTTCCCCGTACCACGCCAGCTCTACTACGCCGCCGACGCCACCGCCTGGCTGCCGAACGCCCCCGAGGCGGAGCATCAAGCTGAAGCGGCCGTCGCCGCCTACCGCCAAGCGGAACCTGAAGAGTGGGCTTTCGGCGACCAGGCCGGCGCCCACACCGACCTTGCCCTCGCCCGAATCCACGCCGGAAGCCTCGACGGTGTCGACGAGGCCATGCGGCCCGTTCTCGACCTGCCCGCCGATCAGCGCATCAACGGCATCGTTGCCTCGGTGCGGCAGGTCCACACCGCGCTGCGTGATCCCCGCTGGCTCACCGCACCCGAGGCTCGCACGACACGGGAGGAAATCGAAGCGTTCACCGCGACCCCTGTCGCCGCCCTGCCCAGGTAACACCGCCTGCGAGTAGGGTCCCGACCATGCATCCGGTCGACATCGCAGGCCCCCGGCTTCAGTTGCGCGAACTCACCAGCGACGACGTGGACGCCGTACACGCCATCTACGGCGACGCCGAGGCCACCCGCCACCTGAGCTTCGAACCCCGAACCCATGAACAGGTCGGGGAGATCGTCGCCCGATCCATCGCCTCCTCCGGCGAGCAACCCCGCACCGAATACGCCCTCGGTGTGGTCCGCCAGGAGGAAAGGGACCTGGTGGGCTTCGCCCGCCTGGCGCTCGACCCGCACGCCCAGAAAGCCGCCACCATCGGCTTTGCCCTGCGCCCCCACACATGGGGAGCGGGCCTGGGCACCGAAACCGTTCACCTCATGTGCGACCTCGGCTTCAACCACCTTGGCCTGCACCGCATCTGGGCCGCTCGCGCACCGCTGAACGCCGCCTCCGCCAAGACCCTGCTCCGCGCCGGCATGACGGAGGAAGGCCGCATTCGGGAGCACGTGTTCGTACGAGGAGCGTGGAGGGACTCGATCACGTACTCAGTCCTCGATCATGAATGGCGGGGTTCAGATGGATTCGCGGCAGTTGGCGGATGACACTCCCTGCATCGTGACCAGGCGCAAAGCGCCCCGCCTGCTATGAGCGAGCCGTGCGATCAGGGGGACGCTGCATCCCCACCGCTCTCAATCCGTCGCCCGGCCAACACATCCGCGGCCCGGCGCACTCGACATACCGGGCCGCGGTTGCTTGGTCTCAGATCAGGGGTCGCGCCAATCGTCACTTCTGCGCTGGCGAGCATCCGGGCGATTTACATCGGAAGGCTTCCGACTTCCGATGTATCCACTTCCGTCGACGCAAGAACACCCCGAAATCGCATTAACCCCAAGGCGAAGGACGCTTAGGGAAAATTTCGGCCATGATTTCTCGCGCACGCTCGCCAGATACCACCGGAGCCCGATACTCCGATTTCCGTACATGTTCGAGGAAATCGACTGGAAGGGCAATGTGGTAACGCGAAAGGTAGTAAACGAGGTCAACAGGCCAGACCCATTCACCATCCGTCACCAGCGACCCGGCACCACCGACCCACTCGTCTCCGGAGATGACATCACGCTCAGCGCCCATGGTGCTGAAGATCTCCTCCCCGCCTTTGAGGTAGGAGAGAATTCGATGTTCATCAGGTGCGGGCGGGCCGTCCATGGCTTGGGTCAGAGACTCGCTGTAGACAGCGGGGTCACCATCCTCATTGCCTTCGGCAAAGAAACCTACTCGGCGAATCATCATTCCTCGCAGCTGTGGGCGTCAGTCGGTGATGGGAAGGAATATCCGCCAGTATCCACCCTTGTCGATGACGGGTTCCTGGATTCCCAGCGTGCGATCCACTCCCATGCGATTGGTCGGCGCGTAGACAGGGGCTCCCATTTCATTTGCCACGGACTGCGCCAGCGGCTCCGCCCCGGCTCCCGAGTGGCAGGATACCAAGCGAATAGGCCCACCCGTGTAGTTCGGATTGTTGCGAATACTTTCCACTACCTGGTGAGGGCTTATCTCGTAAGTGGTCTTCGCTACGCCTGCTGGATTGACGTGTCCTGCGATAAAGACGTTGTCGGGCGTGCCGTGCACGACAACGTCGTGGACACCATCAACACGTCTTACCCGTTCCAAATTTGAGAGAGTACGTGGATCGTAGCCGATGGTTGTCGTCTGCTTACCGTGGTAGATCGGATGGCCGGACGGCAGTATGTCGTCACCTGCTTTGGCAGGAGGGGCCAGGGCTTTCGATTCCTTTGCGTGATAGAGCTGCCAGGTACGCCGCTTGCCCATCTGGTCGATCGCTGGGCGAAGACGGAGACCGTCGAGCTTGGTATCCGCAAGGACCGCCTTGAAGCCGCCGGCGTCTCCAACAGCCTTGGCAGTGCGGGCCGCGCCACCAAATGCACCACCCAGCAAGACGCCGGTGACCCCAGCATCTCTGGCCTCGGCAAGGTTGATGCCGTGTTGGTCGCCGAGGAGGTTGCGTCCGCCCTGGGCGACGACCACGTCTACGGTGATGGCTTCGATGCCGCCGATGGCGGCGGTGGCCAGGACAGTTCCGGCGATCTCGGCGACGGTGGCGGAAACGGCGACGCCCGCCGTACTCGCTGCGGCGACGATCGCCTCGGTGGCGCCGAGTGCCGCGACCTCGGTGATGCCGCCGGTGAAGACGGCCAGGGCCGTACCGACGACCAGGACCGCACCGGCGATCTCCAGCTCGTGCTCGATCTTCTTCTTGGCCTCGGCGACCTGGTCGGCGTACTTGTCCAAAGCCTTAGCCATGTCACGGGCAGCGCTGGCCACGTCGTCAAGGTAGCCCTTGCCACCGCCGTGGTATTTGCGCCAGAACTCCCCAAACGAATCGATCGACTTGCCCTTGTTGTTGTCGATTACGTCCTGGGCCTTCTTGTGGCAGGCGGCCGTGCAGTCCTCGACGTCGTCGGCGAAGGTGCGCCAAGCGCGGGCGGCCTCCCGGAGTTCGTCCTCGTCGCCCTCCGGCCACCACATGCCAGTGAGGTCCTGGACGATCTCCTTGGCTTTGTCGCCAGCGCCCATCACTTACCGCCCTCAAAGCCGGCCTTGGCTGAGTGGTCAGCGTCTTCGTGGTTGGCTGCCATGTCGTTCATGGCCTTGGTGATGCTGGACAGGCCCTTGACCAGGGCCGCGGCCGCCTTCTCGATCTGCGCCCGGTGCGGGGCGTAGGCGTGCTCGAACTTCTTGCCCTGCTCGTCACCGCCCCACGGCTCCCCCAGCCCGCCGAGCGTGTGGCGAAGCTTGGTCGCCGCCCGCTCCAAGGCGACAGACTCTCGGTGGAATGTTGGAGCGGCGGACTTGAGTTGGTCGGTGTCTACGTCAAAGCCGTCGCCAGCCATGCCGTGCCTCCCCCTTGGCCGTGTACTCGTAACGCGTCGCGAGCCGCCGACAATGCTTCGGCTCACAGATGGCGACCCTCGCATACAGCACTGACAATCGCCCTGGTAGGAGCGCATTTCAGCCACGGTGCAGCACCGCCCGGCAGTAGGCCCAGGGCAAGACCGCAGCCCCCTACCAGCCGGATTGCGGCAGGGGGCGATGCACCCAAGCTCACGTCCAACCACTCGCTGCACGGCCGCAGCGAGCCACGGTCATGCAGCGGCGTATTGGGCAGCTAGCGACGCGGGCGGCGCTGCTGCGCGGCCGGTGCTGTAGTTGCCGCCGTTGGCTGGGCGACGTCAGGCCCGAGGGGCGGGTGCGGGACCGCGGTGGTGGTGCGGAGGCGGGCTGCTGCGGCGCGGCGGTTGGGGATGGGGTTGCGTCCGGTGTGTTGGATGCGGGTGATCAGGACGCGGGCGGGTTGGCGGGCGGTGGCCAGTTCGCGTTGGGCGGCTGCTTCCTTGAGGAGTTGGTGGGGTTTGTGGCCGCGGGCTTCGGCGTCGGCGAGGACGGTGGCGAGGGCCGGCCAGCCGGTGTCGGTGAGGATCTGCTCGGCGTGTTCGGGGATGGCGGCGCGTATGTCGCTGGCCAGAGAGCGACGGGTCTCCTCCTTCGGCTGCCGTTGCGCGAGGTCTGTGAGTTCCTGGGTGAGGGCGTGGTCGGCGGCGCTCTGAAGGTGCTGGAGGGCTTGGCGAGCGGCGTCGGCTTGGTGGGCGTGGCCCTTGGCCTCGTGCCAGCGTCCCGCGACGATTGCGGCCCAGACGAGGGCTGCGACCAGGACGGCGAGGGCGCTGCCGTCGGGGCCGGTGGCGGTGTGGGCGATGTCGCGAGCCGCGTTGCGCAGAGTGTGGGCGGCTCGGTCTTCTGCCCGGATCTGGGAGCGCTGGGCCCGTGCGAACGTCTTCGAGGCGGCTTGAAGTTCAGCGCGCAGGTCGGTGGGCGCTGTCTGGGCGGTGGCTTCGATCAGTTCACCGAGCGCGGCGACGTGTGCCTGGGCTCGTGCGTCGTCGGCAAGGTCGGTGTGGAGACTGTCGAGGGCGTCAATTGCTCGGTGCCAGGGGGTGCTGGGCTGGGCCCGGCGGGCGGTGGGGTGCTCTTCGGGCTGGCTGGATTCGAGGCGGGCCTTGATCTTGGGAAGGGAGAGGTCAGGGGCGATCTTTCCGCCGGGGTGGAAGATCTGTTCGTCGTCCTTATTGAGGTCGCCGGGGCGTCCGACTGCGTAGCCGAGGAGGTCGCCGGACGGTCCCCGCTTGGCCTTGACTCGGATGCCCTCGGCTTCGAGGTAAGCGAGGAGTTCCTCGGCGCTTGTGGCGTTGGGGATAGCGGCGCGGATGCGGTCCTGGAGCCACTCCTTGCTGGTCTGCTCCCAGCCGAGGCGCTGGGCCTTGTGCATCTCGGCCTGGCTGGGGTGCCGGGTGCCGGTGCGGTCGCCCTTCTTCAGACGGCGCAGACCGTAGTCCTTCTCGATCTCGCGGCATGCGTCCCCGACGCGGATGCCGCTGTCATGGAGTTTGGGGCGTCGGCCGTCTTCGCGGACGGTGGTGGCGAGGATGTGGATGTGGTCGTCGGCGTGACGTACGGCGATCCAGCGGCAGGCCAGGTCATCACCGGCAGGGGCGATGCCGGCCGCGGCGACGACGCGCTGGGCAATCTCGCCCCATTCGGCATCAGAGAGATAGCGGTCTTCGGGCGCGGCACGGACGGGGCAGTGCCAGACGTGGTCGGTGACAGGCTTGCCGAACTCGCTGTTGCGCAGGCGGACGGGCTCGTCGAGGTGGCGGGCGAGTTCGGTGAGGGTGGCCATCTCATCGCGGCCGGGATCGGGCATGCCGAGCATCACGAAGCCCGCCACGATGTGCGGATCGAAGTGTTCGTCGTGGGTTCCCCGGCCGTAGAGGTAGGCAAGCAGGCCACGGGTGTTGGCGCCGGGCGCCTTGATGGCGGCGATCACGCGGCAACGTCCTCCCCCGGGTCGACAGGCTGGCGCAGGGCCTCGGCGATCAGTTCCAGCACATGGTGGAGTTCGTCGAGGCGCTCGCGGATGTCGGGTGGGGTGAGGTCGCTGTTGAGGGCGCGGGCGATCTGGTTGATGTTGACGCCGATGCGGTTGAGCTGGCGCAGGACCTGGGCACGGAACATGTGCGTGCGGCGGCGATCCTCGGACAGGGGCAGGTTGGCAGTGAACCGGCCTGCGATGAAGGCCAGGACGACATCGGCGGCGAAGCCGGACTCGCCCTTGTAGCCGTGCTCGGCAGCAGCCTCCTGAAGGCCGGCGTGCTCGTCGTCGGTGAACCGCAGCGGGCCGACGCGGACGGTGCGCTTGTTGCCGCGGAAGCGACGGATCGTGGGCTGGGCGCTCTTCACGACGGGCTCGCCGATGGCGGTCTCGGCGGCACGGGCGGGCCGAAGGGTCTCGCGTTGGACTGCGTGGAGCGTGTCCGGGTCGGGGCCGCCCTCGGCCCCGACCTCCTGGCCCGGCGTCCCCTGGCGCTGGGCCGTCTCCGCCACCCCTGGGGCGGGGACCCCCGAAGTCCGGCCTTGAGTCGGACTCGGGGTACTACTGGCTCCGCCAGGGGCCGCCCTTCCGAACGCCCGCCGCAAACGCCCCATCAGACCAGGGGACTTCGTCAGCGGCAGCGGCTCATCGAGGGTGTCCTCGGCCTGGTGTGGGTCATGCGTCATGGGTGTTCTCCGGAAGGGACAAGCGGGGCAGGCGGGCTGACGGGGAAGGTTGGGCAGAGCCGGCGGTCACCGCCTCGCCCACAGGTGTGGATGACTGGGCGGTGAGCGTGACGGTGACCGGCTGGTGGGGTGACCGGAAGGGGTTCCGGCCACCCCCTAGGGCAAGCGGTCAGTCCCTATCGGGGCCGGTGCCGGAGGCGGCTTCGAGCTCGGGTCGAAGGACTTCCATCACCTCGGTCAGCCGTTCCCCGCTGACCGTCAGTCCCTTGTCCCGTATGGCCTTTTGGACAAGGGCCCGGGTGGCTTTGCCCTGCTCTGCAGCGGCGATACGACCGATCTCCACGAGTTCCTCGACCGTGGCCCCAGCTGGGCGGCCCCCACGTGGCTTGCTGTCCGATTCCCGGAGCTGAGGTTCCGGCGACCGGGCGGAACTGCCAGCCGGTGGCTCAGTGGCACGGACAGCAGCATTGGTCGCTGCCTCCGGTCCCTCATCCAACGCCGTTCCCAGTCGGCCGATCGGCTGGTCGACCAGCTGGTGGATCTGCCGCATCAGGACGCCGAAGGCCAGCAGCGCGGCGGTCGGGGGTACGGCAGCGACCACATAGTCGAGCAGGGGCTTCGCTCCGGGCCCGCCGGCTCCGCTGACCCCGGCTACGTTCAGCGCGATGGAACCGACCGACCCAGTGGCCGTGAGGGCGATGGCCCACCCATCGGTGAGCCGCCGCAGGCCCGCGCGGAGCATCAGCAACTCCCCCGCGACGATGAACGCATCCAACGTCGCGGGCCAGGCCCATTGGCGTACGGGGGAACTCTTGAGCCCGTGCTGTCCGGCGACCTCGGCGAGGTGCGCGTAGGAGAGCCAAAACCCACCGGCGGTCAGGGCGACAATGACGGTTCCCGCCGCAACGAGCGCATACGTCTCGGCGGTCTGTTTGGTCATCACCAACTGCCCTCCTGAGCGCGGAGTGCGGCACGCACCGGTCTCCTGATCGGTGTGGTCGGCGAGTGGTGCGAGGGTCGTCAAGCGGGGTTCTCCTGTGGTGGTGGCGTGGTCCGTCTTGGCCGTCTTGGTCGTTGAAACCGCAGGTCAGGGCAGGTACGGCACAGGTGTTGGCGTTCCGTCTCGGCGGCGGTGCCGACGTGTTGCGGCACCGCCGCCCTCGCGGAACGTGGAGGTGGCGGTGGACGGGGCGGATCCGTCTTCCGTCTTGCTCGAAGGCCCTGTGACCTGCGGTGATACGGCAGGGACGCCTAGGACGGCACAAGACGGAGGTGGGAGACGTCCTGGCGGTCAGCGCGCCGTTGGTGATCGCGTTGCCGTCTTGGGCCCGGCTGCCGTCTTGCCTGCACTGCGTTTGACCTGCGGGATCACGGCAGGGACGGCAAGGACGGCAAGGACGGCAACCGGAGGGGCGGGGCTCAGCCCGAGCTGGGCGCGGGACCGGCGTCGACCGGGTGCACGGTGGGGCAGTAGCGCCGCCACGCGTCGAGGAACTTGTTGCGCATGTAGCCCTTGAGCTGCCTTCCGTCGGCCATGCGCACGTTGCCGGGCCGAATGTCGAAGTCGCGCAGCATCCTGCTGAGCTCTCGGGCCGTTAGGCCGTCACGTCCCCGCTCCGCCCACGGGGCTTCGGGGTCTTGGCGCAGGTGGTGGAGGAGGTCCCCTGTGGACAGGCTGTCCACCTCACGCTGGGCGAAGAAGACCCGGCGGATGTCGGCGAGGATTCGTGCACCACTGGGGTGGTCTTCCTCGGCCGCCACTTCGGCGGCGACCATCCGCGCGCAGGCGACACGCGCCAGCCGGGGCCAGCGACCGCCTGCCAGATCGGCGACGATCACCAGGGGCTCCCACGTGTCGGCGGCGCGGTCTTCGACCGGCATGACCGGCTCCAGGTTCGCGGCCTCCTCCAGCAGCGGCCTGGCCCACGCGTGGATGCGGTCGCGTATCTCGTGCAGGGCGGGGATGTCGCGGCGGGAGCGGAAAGGCCGGACCTTCTCGCCCTCGGCCCGGCGCCGCATGCGGATCACCACCGACCGGTCCATGACCGTGTCCGGCAGGTCCCCGATTCCCGCGATGGCCGCCATGGCGAAGGTGGCGAACTTGTGCGGGGTGTGGTCGTTGCCGACGACCCGGGTGACGTACCGGCCGCGCTGATGACCGGCGTTGAGCAGGCCACGCGTCTCCTCGTTCTTCTCCGCGACCTTGGGGCCGAAGATGGTGTCGGCCTCGTCCACCAGCAGCGTCGGCGGCTCCTCCTCGTTGATCGAGCGGAAGATGGCCGCCGGTGTGGTGTTGATGGTCAGCATCGGCTCGTGGACCGTCTCGGTCAGCACGTCCAGCAGCCGCGACTTTCCGCAGCGTTTCGCCGGTCCTACCACCGCCAGACGCGGGGCGTGCTGCCACGCGGGCTGGAGATGTGTCGCCGCCACCCACAGAGTGATCGCGTCCAGCGCCTCCGACGAGGGTGGGATCACGAACTGGGCTGTGCCTCTAACTGGCTCCGCTTCATTCGCACTAACCGTGCACCCCCACAGCCCCTGACCTGGGAACAAACCACGTCAGAGACCTGGGCCCTTAGCGAAGCGTTAGCAACCAACTTCGCCACCGGCGCTCACCTCGCGTCACACCACACGATCGCGCGCATCGGCGCGAGGAATGGGGGGCCAAGAGTCACAGGTCCATGACTGCTCCCATAGCGTCTCCGAGCCTCTCGGAGATCTTGGAGGTCTTCATCCGGCTCTCTGCCATCGTCTTCGCGTGGGCACGCTGCACCTCAGCCGGCTCCGGGGCAATCCCGGCCTCGCCTCTCGCCTTGATGGCGTCCTCGATCAGATCCGCGAGTCGCACAGTTTGGGCGTGCGTAGCGTTGATGTAGTCACGGATCACTTCGATCTGCTGGCCCAACTGCGCGCGCAGTTGGGCAGTACGGATCGCCGGATCCACGAACTCCTGATCTGTGCGGGCTGACTGCTCTCCCTCTTCTTCGTCCTGGTCCACGGGCTCTTGGTTTTCGTCCGGCAGTTCGCTTCCCGACTCGTCGCCCACACTGCGCACACCAGCGACCTTGGGAAACATGAGGTCGTACCAGCCCTTGTCTGCCAGCATGTCCACCTGCGGCTGTCCATCTGAGCCGGGCGCCCAGAAGGTCCCTGGCGCCTTGCCACCGACGCCTTCTGTTGCCTCGGGGGCGGCAAGCACTGCCGAGGCAAAGGCCACCAAGAGCTCATGGGTCACCATGTCGTGCGCGGGCTCGGCAAAGGCGCGTACGAGCGCGAGCACAGCATTTGACGGCGTCCGCCGAACGCCCTTGCGGTCAGCGCTGGTCTCGGATCCCTGCCCCGCCGTGATGAACGGTTCCGGGGCGTTGACGAGTCCCGGCACTAGATGCCGACGGACCAGTACACGCCATGCGTCACCATCCCCCGCCTCACAAGCGCTGAGGAGTTCCTTGAGGGACCGCGCATCTGGGCTGACGCCGAACTGGGCCTCCTCTGCGGTGAACAGTCCGCCCATGCTTGCCAGGTTGCGCTGATGCACGAAGTGCTGCGCGATGGCAGCCGCCCATACCTCGGTCCTGCGCTCAGCTCTCTTACCGGCCTTCGAGCTCCACGGCGCCTCCTGCAGGGCCCCTCGCACAACCGGCCAGTTCCGACCTGTAGGCATCCACGCACGGGGAGGAAGATCCTCAGGACGTGGCGGCACCGGTGGGAACATAAGCACCGTCGTGCAGCGGATCGCCGTATCTCGCAGGTTCGCCGATGTCGGCTCCGCCTCTTCCGGAAGCAACGGCTCCAATGGATCAAGCGGCCCCGCCCCCACAAGGGCGTCAACGATGCCTGGCTCATCTAGGTCCGACGCCTCCACGCGCCCCTTGGCCACCTCGCTTGCAAGGAGAGCGGTAAGCTGATTTGCCTCTTGGTAGGCAGTGAGCACGAGCGTCCACAGACCCAGACTTCGGTCACCGTCTTCGAAGTGGAGCTGGCCACGAAGGTGATCGTGGATGTTGAGATCCCGCAGGGAAGCCTCAAGCCGCGTGGGTGACGCGGCACCAACAACGACACGAGCCGGGACCTGCGCGATCCTCTCCGCACGATGGGCACGCCTCTCCGAAGCCTCGCCCGGAGCAGAAGGCTCGATAAGCTCAGCGTTCAGCCGGGCACTGATGCGACGCAGAATCTCTGGCAGACCACGCAACAGCAGGTTGCGGTCTGGCTTTTCGCCCTCACGCACTAGAAGCGGTTGCGGCACCCCCGTGAGCAGTTGCTCGGACTCGATCCCAAACAGTTGCAGGCGCGCGTCCGCTCGGTTGTTGCCTGTCACCTGCATCAACCGCCAGGCGGCAAACCTGCTGCCATCCGGATCCGACATTCGCGTCTGCTGCAGGACGGCGACGGTGGGCTCCCGTTGCCCCTCATGCGCAAAGGCTTCCGTGAGGGAGTACGGACGCATGCGGCCTCGGTCACGCAGCTTTCGCACCGCAAACCGTTGCACGGATGCCGCCAGCTCTACAGTCATCACTTCTGTGGTGAGCGCAGTTCGAGCAACGCCGTCCTCTTGAGCAGCCTCGACTTGAGGAAGCGGCCGACGGTCACTCAGTGAAGCCACAGCCTCCCGGCAATCGGCGGCAAGTCGCTCACGCATCTGCTCAGCAGCCTCAACCGCCTTAACCGCCGCGTCCTTCTCGGCTGCGGAGGCATCCTGCTTCATGGCCCGCTGCGCGTCCTTCGCGCGGCGAAGAGACGCCTCGGCCCCAGCTAGGGCAATCTCGGTGGCCACAAGGTGCTCATGGCGGTCGGTGTTCTCCCGAGTGGGGCGTACCCAACTACTACGCGTCCTGTCGTTAAGGGGCCACGGCATTGTGCCGGCACCATTCAACGCAACGTTTAGCAGGAGGAGAGCATGCGCCGTGCCTCGCCCTTCAATGTGATAGGCGGAGGCTTTCAACCGAGACTCGCCGCCCTTCCGCGACGTCTCGATGATGCGCTTCGCTTCTCCCGTGGCAAGGGCAGGCGCAAGGCCATCAATGACAGCTTGTCGAGGAGGCGGGACGAGGCCCTCTTCCTCACATGTGTTGGCGATCGCCCGGTACAGCTTTTCCGGGTAATCCTGAGCAGTCGGGTATGAGAATGCCCCTTGGGGGTCTTTCCGACGTGATGCCATCGCGGGGACAGCCTTCCTCCCGGCAGCAGGCAACCACGCATCGCCGACCGGGTGTATACGAACGCGGCTAGCAGGAGCCAGGCGCGGCACGCACCCGGAAACCGCAGGGCGCTGTTCCACCAGAGCCGTACGTGGGCTACCGCTTGCCGCTCTGTGGCCCTTGAGCCACGAAGCGGGACGGCCGTCGACCCCAACGAGGCCGTCCTATGAGCGGTATGGCAGCTGAAGGCTCCGCGCCCAACTTCTTGAGAGCAGAGACCTCATGGCTCACGCTCATTGCCCTCCGCCGACGGCGGCACGGGGGAGACGGTAGCGACAGGATCACTGACGTGCTCCGCCAGCATGCCGGGCGAGGTACGCCATGCGCATCAACTTCGGGAAATTTCTGGGCAGTTCGGAGAATATTATGTACACAACCAACATATGCGGTAGGGGTCCTCATGCACGCAATGCCGAGGCATGGGCATCATTCAGCTGCACCACGTCGCCGGCGGTGGCCATACTCGAGGTAGGCGACTTAGCTCACCTCGCAAGCCGCACAGGGGCCTGCGGCACCATCTGGCAAGCAGATCCACCCCGACATGCTGTCGCCCCTCCAGCCGAAGTTCACCGCGAACCACAACAAGTCAGCCAGGGCTGAATCTGCCCAGCCGCCTCACGGTCGGCGAGTGGCATCGACGTGAAAGATCGCGTCGGACACACTCGGGCACAGCGGCCACTAAGACCGCCAAGGAGGCGAAGAGCACGTCGGAAGCCCAGGGCAATGTCGAGAAGAAGAGCAGCAGAAGACCCTCCAAGATGTACGCACCGAGCCGCTCCGCTCACGCATCGCTCACGCAAGCCATCCCACGGCACCACGGCCGTGCGACGTGTCATGCCCGGAGCAACGCAAAAGGCCAGGTCACGGGCTATGTGACCTGGCCTTTTCACTGAGCCGCCTTCGGGATTCGAACCCGAGACCTACGCATTACGAGTGCGTTGCTCTGGCCAACTGAGCTAAGGCGGCGTGGTGCGCGGCCCAGTTTACACATCGCAGAGGGGTGCTCTGTAACCGGTTCAGGAGCTGGTCAGGGGAGGGCGGGGAGTGGGGTGATGGGGTGTGAGGCGGGTCACTTGCAGTGCTTGTTCTTCGGGGGGACGGTGCCGTCGAGGAGGTAGGTGTTGATCGTGGTGTCGATGCATTCGCTGCCGCGGCCGTAGGCGGTGTGGCCGTCGCCCTCGTAGGTGAGGAGGGTGGCGCTGGAGAGCTGGGCGGCGAGGGCCTTGGCCCAGATGTAGGGGGTGGCCGGGTCGCGGGTGGTGCCGACGACGAGGATCGGGGCGGCGCCCTTGGCCTCGATGCGGTGGGCCGCGCCGGTGGGCTTCACGGGCCAGTACGCACAGCTCAGTGCGGCCCAGGCGAAGGTTTCGCCGAAGACCGGGGAGGCCTTGCGGAAGCTGGGCAGGGCGGCGCGGACCTGGGCGGGGGAGGTGAAGGCGGATGCCTCGTCGAGACAGTTGACGGCGGGGTTGGCGTACATCTGGTTGCTGTAGGTGCCGTTCGGGTCGCGCTCGTAGTAGCTGTCGGAGAGGGTGAGCAGCCCGCGGCCGTTGCCGTCCTTGGCCTGGGCGAGGTATTCGCGCAGGACGGGCCAGACGCGTTGGTCGTACATGGCGGCGATGACGCCCGTGGTGGCCAGGGACTCGGTGAGCTTGCGGTCCTCGCCCGTCGCTGCCGGGTGGGCATCCAGCTTCTCGAAGAGGGCGGAGAGCTGCCGGCCGGCGTCCTCGGTGCTCTTGGTGCCGAGGGGGCAGTTCTTCTGCTTGATGCAGTCCGCGGCGAACGCCGTGAAGGCGGTGTTGAAGCCGCGGGTCTGGTCGAGGTTGACGGTGCGGGCGTCGAGCACCGGGTTCATCGCGCCGTCGAGGACCAAACGGCCGACACGGGAGGGGTAGAGGCCGGCGTAGGTCGCACCGAGGAAGGTGCCGTAGGACGCGCCGACGTAGTTGAGCTTGTCGTCACCCAGGACGGCGCGCAGCACGTCCATGTCACGGGCGGCCTCGATGGTGGAGACATGTGAGAGCAGCTTGCCGGAGTGGGCGGCGCAGCCCTTGGCGAAGGCACGGAAGGCGCCGGTGAGCTTGTTGACCTCGGCCTGGGAGTCCGGGGTCTGGTCGACCTCGGTGTAGCGGTCCATCTGTTTGTTGCCGAGGCACTCGACCGGCGCGCTGCGGGCCACGCCGCGCGGGTCCATCGCCACCATGTCGTAGCGCGCACGGACGGCGGGGGGCTGTGGTGCGTACTGCTGGAGGTAGTCGATCGCCGAACCGCCGGGGCCGCCCGGGTTGACCATGAGGGAGCCGATCCGGCTGCCGGTGCCGGTGGCCTTCTTACGGGCCACCGCGAGCTTGAGGTCACCCGCGCCGGGGTTCGCGTAGTCCAGTGGCGCCTTCATCGTCGTGCACTCGAAACCGCTCACACCGCAGGGCCGCCAGCTCAGCTTCTGGTCGTAGTACGGCCGGAGGCCGGCCGGGGTCGAGGCCGGGAGGGGCGCGAGGGTGGCGTCGGCGGCGGGGCGCTGGGCACCGGCCTCCGACGTACGGCCCGGGGATCCCTCGCGGTCGGGGGAGGAACTCCCCGAGGAGCAGCCGGAGATCAGCAGAGCGGTGGCCGCGAGGAGGGCGGCGGAGGTGCGGAGCAGGCGGCTGGTGGCCATGGATGGTCCCTTGGTCTCGGTCCCTGGAAGGTGGAGTGCGGTGTGTGTGGGTCCCTGGAAGGTGGAGTGCGGGTGGAGGCGGTGGTGGCAGTGGTGGCAGTCGAGGCGGGGGTGGCAGTGGAGGCGCCGGCTGAGGCCCGGGGTGGAGCCGGGCCCCGGCAGCGGCCCTGTTCGCGGGCCCCGGCAGCGGATGGCGACGGTCAGACGGCGGCGGTCAGATGGCGACGGTCGGATGGCGGAGCCAGGTAGCCGTTTCGAACGGAGAGTATCCGGATGGGAACGTTATGTATGCATCTCCTTGAAGGGGCGGCCGGTGAACGGCGGGGTCGGAGTGCTGCGGCGGGGTCGGAGTGCTGCGGTGGTCGTGGTCAGCCGGCGCGGAGGGCGGCCGTCATTGCCTCGACCGCGAGGAGGGGGGCCACATTGCGGTCCAGGGCCTCGCGGCAGGCGATCACTGCTTCTATGCGGCGGAGGGTGCGTTCGGGGGTCGAGGTGGTGGCGATGCGGTGGATGCTGTCGCGCACCTCGTCGTTGGCGAGGGGGACCGAGGCGCCCATCTGGCGGGCGAGGACGTCGCGGTAGAAGCCGGTGAGGTCGACCAGGGCGAGGTCGAGGCTGTCGCGCTGGGTACGGGTGGAACGGCGCTTCTGCTTGTCCTGGAGCTCCTTCATGGCGCCGGCCGTGCCGCGCGGCAGACGTCCGCCGGTGCCGGCGGCGGCGCCGAGCGCGGCGCGCAGTTCCTCGGTCTCCTTGGTGTCGACATCCTCGGCGACCTGCTTGGCGTCCTCCCCCGCGGCGTCGATCAGCTCCTGGGCGGCCTTGAGGCAGCCGCCGATGTCGTCGACGCGGAGCGGGAGTGTGAGGACGGCCGCCCGGCGGGCACGGGCACGCTCGTCCGTGGCGAGCCGGCGGGCCCGGCCGATGTGCCCCTGGGTGGCGCGGGCGGCGCGGGCGGCGGCCTCCGGTTCGATGCCGTCCCGGCGGACAAGGACATCGGCGACGGCGTCGACCGGCGGCGTACGCAGGGAAAGGTGGCGGCAGCGGGAGCGGATGGTGGGAAGGACGTCCTCAACGGAGGGGGCGCAGAGCAGCCAGACCGTACGGGGGGCGGGCTCCTCCACCGCCTTGAGGAGGACGTTGCCAGCGCCCTCGGTGAGGCGGTCGGCGTCCTCCAGGACGATCACCTGCCAGCGGCCGCCGGCCGGGGAGAGGGAGGACCGGCGCACCAGGTCGCGGGTTTCCTTGACACCGATGGACAGCAGGTCCGTACGGACGATCTCGACATCCGCGTGGGTACCGACCAGGCTGGTGTGGCAGCCGTCGCAGAAGCCGCAGCCGGGGGCGCCGCCCTCATGGGCGGGATGGGAGGAAGCCGGCACAGCGCGGTCCGGGCTGACGCACTGCAGGGCGGCGGCGAAGGCGCGGGCCGCGGTGGAGCGGCCGGAGCCGGGCGGACCCGTGAACAGCCAGGCGTGCGTCATCTGAGAGGCGCCGCTGCGGTCGGCGGACGGCTGCGGCTGCTCACCGGGCCGGGGCGCCCCGGCCGCACGCTCCGCAGTGATGAGGGCGTCCGCGTCGCGCGCGGCCGCGGCCAGCTGCGCGGTCACCCGGTCCTGGCCGACCACGTCGTCCCATACCGCCATCGCTGTCCGCCGTTCCTGATCCGTTCGTGCTGCTCGTGGTGGGCGGAGCGCGCCTGCGCCCGGCCGCACACCACGCATTGCTCCGTGCTCGACCCATTGTGGTGCAACCCACTGACAAACGAATCCGGAAGCCGGCGCCGGACGGCCCCGCGGACACCCATCCGGCGTCCCGGACGGCCCCACGGACACCCGTCCGGGACGGAAAACGGCCGGGGGCGCCGCGCGTGCGCGGGGGCCCCCGCCGGGGGGGGGGGCGGGCCGGCCCCGCGCGCGGGGCCGGCCCCCGCCCCCCCGCCCCCCCCGGGCGGCCCCCCCCCCCCCCCCCCGCCCCCGCCCACCCCCCGCGGGCGCCCCGGCCCCCCCCCCGCCCCCCGGGCGGGCACTAAACCGGGCGGGGGCCGCAGCTCTGCCGCGGCGCCCCCGGCCGTGGGTGCGTACGTGCCGGCCCGGCTAGCGGCGCCGTCCCCGGCCGCCGCGACGGCCGTTCCCGCCCGCCCCGCCGTCCGCTTCCCCGTCCTCGTTCTCGTTCTCGCCCAGCAGCTCGTCGGCGAGCGTCGGCAGATCATCCAGCGGGGTCTCCTCCGCCCATTCGGGGCGGGGGCGGCTGCGCTTCGGGGTCTCCACGGGACGGCCCGTTGCCGGGTCGATCTGCGGGAGTTCACGGGTGCGCTCGACGCGCGACTCGGCCGGGGAGCCGGACGGCCGTCCCGTTGCCGTGCCGTTCGCCGTCCCCGCCGGCTCCGCCGTCTCCTTGTGGAACATCCACGACGGCACACGGTCGGCAGGATCGCCGCCCCGGCCGTCCTGTCCCCGTCCGCCGTCGCCCCGTCCGCCGTCGCCCCGTGCGCCGGCCTCACGTCCGCCGGCCTCACGTCCGCCGGCCTCGCGTACGGGCGGCAGGACGGTGGTCTCCTCCGCGTCCGAGCCGGTTCCGCGGTCGTGCCGGGCGTCCCGCCCGTCCCGCACCGGGGGCAGTACGGCCGTCTCGTCCGCCGCCCCGTACGGGTGCCCGCCCTGTGCCTCGGGCCACGACAGCGCTTCCGTGCGCTCGGCGTCCGCACCGGAGGCGGGCGCCTCAGCAGACGTCTCAGCAGACCTCTCGGCAGACGGCTCGGCAGACGACTCGGGCGCGCTCTCCGCCAGCCGCTTGCGCAGATCCGCGACCGGCGTCTCCGCGGTGGGAGCATCGGCCGCCTCGTCCGCGGCCCTGGCCTCGGCGGCCGCCTTGGCCTCCGCCGCGGCCGCCGCCTCCGCAGCCGCCCGCCGTGCCTCCTCGGCGCGGACCAGCGCCGCCTCGGCCTTGCGCTGCTTCTCCAGGCGCCGCTCCTCGGCCTCCTTGCGCAGCCGCGCCTCTTCCTCGTGCTGCTTGCGCAGCCGCTCCTGCTCGGCCTCGCGGGCGCGCTCCTCGGCCTCGCGACGCTGCCGCTCCGCCTCCGCGGCCTGACGCGCCTCCTCGGCGCGCTTACGGGCCTCCTCCGCCTGGCGGGCCTCCTCGCGCGCCCTGGCCTCCTCGGCCTCGCGGCGCTTGCGCTCCTCTTCCTCGGCACGCAGCTTGGCGAGCTGCTCCTGGCGCTCGCGCTCCAGGCGCTCTTCCTCCGCCTTGCGCGCGGCCTCCTCCTCAGCCTTGTGGCGGGCCTCTTCCTCGGCGGCCTTACGGGCCTCGGCCTGCGCCTGGATCTCGGCCTCGGACAGCGGGAGCACCTGGTCGAGGCGGTGCCGTACGACCGTGGTGACGGCCTCCGGCTCCTGTCCGGCGTCGACGACCAGGTAACGCGCCGGGTCGGCGGCGGCCAGTGTCAGGAAGCCGGCCCGCACCCGCTGGTGGAATTCGGCGGGCTCGGACTCCAGCCGGTCCGGCGCCTCCGTGAAGCGCTCCCGTGCGGTCTCCGGCGAGATGTCGAGCAGCACCGTCAGATGGGGGACGAGGCCGTCGGTCGCCCAGCGCGAGATCCGGGCGATCTCCGTGGGGGCGAGGTTGCGCCCGGCGCCCTGGTAGGCGACCGAGGAGTCGATGTACCGGTCGGTGAGGACGATCGCACCGCGCTCCAGGGCGGGCCGGATGACGCTGTCCACGTGCTCGGCCCGGTCGGCGGCGAACATCAGCGCCTCCGCACGGTCCGAGAGCCCGGACGTCGAGACGTCCAGGATGATCGAGCGCAGTCGCTTGCCGATGGCGGTGGCGCCCGGCTCACGGGTCACCACGACCTCGTGGCCCTTGTTGCGGATCCACTCCGCGAGCGCCTCGACCTGGGTGGACTTGCCGGCGCCGTCGCCGCCTTCCAGGGCGATGAAGAAGCCGGTGAGGGCGGGCGCCTGCGCCGGTTCGCCGCCGCGCAGCGCCTCGCGCAGATCACGCCGCAGCGGTACGCCCTGCCGGTCGTCGACCTTGCCGAGCACCAGTGCGGCGACCGGCAGCAGCAGCGCGCCGGCCAGCATCAGGATGTAGGCGGCGCCGCCGTAGGCGAAGTTGAAGGTGCCGTTGCCGAGGTGGTGCGGGCCGATGACGGCCGCGAGCAGCGGCGCGACGATGGCGGCCGACGCGACCGTGAGGCGTACGACGGCGTGCAGATGCTCGGTCGTACGGGCGGTGCGGGACTCCTCGGACTCCTGCTCCAGCAGCACATGCCCCGTATTGGCGGCGACTCCGGCGCTGACGCCGGACAGCAGCGCGAGCACCAGCACCGTCGTCGGGTCCGGGACCAGCCCCATGGCCAGCAGTCCGAGGCCGGTGGCGGCCACCGCGAGGGCGAGCAGCCGGCGCCGGGGAAGGGCGGGCAGCACCCGCTGGGCGCCGCGGATACCGACGGCCGTGCCGCCGGTCAGCGCGAGCACCAGCAGCGCGAAGGTGGCCGGGCCGCCGGCCAGGTCGTAGCCGTGCAGGACGGCGAGCGAGACGGCCGCGGCGATCGCGCCGGCCACTGCGGCGCAGGCCGTCACCAGCAGCGGGAGCGCGCCCGTGCGGCCCGTGTCGGCGCCCGGACGGGCCGTGCCGTTCTCCGGCTTCCCGCCCTGTCCCGGCTGTGCGCTCTTCGGTGCCGCGGTCTTCGGGCGGCGCAGCCCCTCCAGTGGGGAGCGCGGCCGCGGCGTCTGCACACCGGGGAGCTCGATGAAGTACAGGATCGATACGGAGGCGGCGAACAGACCCGCGGCGACATACGAGCCGAGCGCGGCCTGGTGGAGGTGGAACCAGTCGATGCCGGTGCCCAGCAGCTTGCTGACGAGGGTGACGACCACCAAGGCGGCGGCCGCGATCGGCAGTGAGACGAAGCCGGTGCGCAGCGAGAGGCGGCGCAGGGCGTCCAGGTTGTCGGGGAGGGGCCGTACGGCGGCGCCCTCGGGGGGCGGTGCGGGCAGCAGCCCGGGGGCGGCGCTCTCCCGTGCGACGGTCCAGAAGCGTTCGGCGACACCGGTGACGAAGACCGTGACCAGCAGCCAGGGCAGCGCGTCGCCCGGCGTCCAGTCGATCCAGAGGGGGGCGATGACCAGCAGCGCGAGCCGCAGCACATCCGCGCCGATCATCGTCCAGCGCCGGTCCAGCGGCCCCGAAGGCGCGGTCAGCGCCGACAGCGGCCCCAGCAGGACGGCCCCGAAGAGCAGCATCGCCAGCATCCGGGCCGCGAAGACCGCGGTGACGGCGAGGGCTGCGCCCCGATAACCGCCGCCGAAGACGGGTTCGCCGCCCAGCGGTACGTACAACGCCGCCTGTAGGGCGAGCAGTACGAGGACAAGCATGGACAGGGCATCGCCGATGCCCCCGACAAACTGGGCGCTCCACAGTCGCTTCAGTGGGGGGAAGCGGAGCAGGGCTCGCACGGCGCGCTCGCGGGAATCCGCCGCTAGGGCGCCTGAAGTGGGGGTCACGACCGTTGGCTGCTCGGCACGCGTCATCCCGCCAGCCTATCGGGAGGGTGCGCGTCGTCGAGCGCCCACCCGAACAAATGGGCGGGCACATCGGAACGAATCCGCTGTGCCCGCCCATGTCCTGCGCTTTTACCGGCGCCGCCGGCTCCGGTGCAGGGTTCAGTCCTCCGCCGGCGCCGCCGTCTTCTTCGCCGCCGCGGTCTTGGCAGCGGCCTTCTTGGCGGTCGTCTTCTTCGCCGTGGTGGTCTTCTTCGCCGCGGTCTTCTTGGCGGCCGTCTTCTTCGCGACCGTCTTCTTCGCGGCCGTCTTCTTGGCCGGCGCCTTCTTGGCGGTCTTCTTCGCCGGGCCCTTGGCGCGCTTCTCCGCGAGCAGTTCGTAGCCGCGCTCGGCGGTGACCGTCTCGACGTCGTCGTCCCGCCGCAGGGTCGCGTTGGTCTCCCCGTCGGTGACGTACGCGCCGAAGCGGCCGTCCTTGACCACCACCGGCTTGCCGCTGACCGGGTCGGTGCCCAGCTCCTTCAGCGGCGGCTTGGCGGCGGCCCGCCCGCGCTGCTTGGGCTGGGCGTAGATCGCCAGTGCCTCTTCGACGGTGATCGTGAAGAGCTGCTCCTCGCCCTCCAGGGAGCGCGAGTCGGTGCCCTTCTTCAGATACGGGCCGTAGCGGCCGTTCTGTGCGGTGATCTCCACGCCCTCGGGGTCCTTGCCGACGACGCGCGGCAGCGACATCAGCTTGAGGGCGTCCGCCAGGGTCACGGTGTCCAGGGACATCGACTTGAAGAGCGAGGCGGTGCGCGGCTTGACCCCCTTCTTAGCGGTCTTGCCGGACCCATTCGCGACGCCCTCGGGCAGGATCTCGGTGACGTACGGGCCGTAGCGGCCGTCCTTGGCGACGATCTGGTGGCCGGACTCCGGGTCCATGCCCAGCTCGAAGTCGCCGCTCGGCTTGGCGAGCAGCTCCTCCGCGTACTCCACGGTCAGCTCGTCGGGCGCCAGGTCGTCGGGGACGTCGGCGCGCTGATGGCCCTCGGCGTCCTTCTCCCCGCGCTCGACGTACGGGCCGTAGCGGCCGACCCGCAGCTTGATGTCGTCGCCGACCGGGAAGGACGAGATCTCCCGGGCGTCGATCGCGCCCAGGTCCTCGACCAGCTCCTTGAGCCCGCCGAGGTGGTCGCCGTCGCCGTTGCCGGCGTCCGAG
The DNA here is from genome assembly GCF_053612065.1 of Streptomyces sp. NPDC054765. NCBI lineage: Bacteria > Bacillati > Actinomycetota > Actinomycetes > Kitasatosporales > Streptomycetaceae > Streptomyces > Streptomyces sp. NPDC054765. Next base: position 147,651 of record NZ_JBSHBP010000003.1, read on the forward strand.
GCGGCTCCCTCGGCATCGCCCTCGCCGTAGTAGAAGCGCCGCAGCCACGGCACGGCCTGCGCCTCACCGCGCGCGATGCGGTCGAGGTCGTCCTCCATCCTGGCGGTGAAGTCGTAGTCGACCAGCCGGCCGAAGTGCTTCTCCAGGAGGTTGACCACCGCGAAGGAGAGGAACGACGGGACGAGCGCGGTGCCCTTCTTGAAGACATAGCCGCGGTCGAGGATCGTGCCGATGATCGACGCATACGTCGACGGGCGGCCGATCTCGCGCTCTTCCAGCTCCTTGACCAGCGTGGCCTCGGTGTAGCGGGCGGGCGGCTTGGTGGCGTGCCCGTCGGCGGTGATCTCCCGCGCGGCCAGCGCGTCGCCCTCGGCGACCTGCGGCAGCCGGCGCTCGCGGTCGTCCAGCTCGGCGTTGGGGTCGTCGGCACCCTCCACATAGGCCTTGAGGAAGCCGTGGAAGGTGATGGTCTTGCCGGACGCGCTGAACTCGGCGTCCCGGCCGTCGGCGGCCCGGCCACCGATCTTGACGGTGACGGAGTTACCGGTCGCGTCCTTCATCTGCGAGGCCACGGTCCGCTTCCAGATCAGCTCGTAGAGCCTGAACTGGTCGCCGGTCAGACCGGTCTCGGCCGGGGTGCGGAAGCGGTCGCCGGAGGGGCGGATCGCCTCGTGCGCCTCCTGGGCGTTCTTGACCTTGCCGGCGTAGGTGCGCGGCTTGTCCGGGAGGTAGTCGGCGCCGTACAGCTGCGTCACCTGCGCGCGGGCCGCGGCGACCGCGGTGTCCGAGAGCGTGGTGGAGTCCGTACGCATATAGGTGATGAAGCCGTTCTCGTACAGCTTCTGCGCCACCTGCATCGTCGACTTGGCGCCGAAGCCGAGCTTGCGGCTGGCCTCCTGCTGGAGGGTGGTCGTCCGGAACGGCGCGTACGGCGAGCGGCGGTAGGGCTTGGACTCGACCGAGCGGACCGCGAAGTCGGTGTGCTCCAGGGCGGCGGCGAGCGCGCGGGCGTTCGCCTCGTCCAGATGGAGCACGTCGTTCTTGAGCTGCCCGTTGGCACCGAAGTCACGGCCCTGGGCGACACGGCGGCCGTCGACGCTGTTCAGGCGGGCGGTCAGCACCGACGGATCGCTGGCGTCACCGGCCCGGCCGGTGGCGAAGGTGCCGGTCAGGTCCCAGTACTCGGCGGAGCGGAACGCGATGCGCTCGCGCTCCCGCTCGACGACGAGCCGGGTCGCCACGGACTGCACGCGACCGGCCGACAGCCGGGGCATGACCTTCTTCCACAGGACCGGCGAGACCTCGTAGCCGTAGAGGCGGTCGAGGATCCGGCGGGTCTCCTGGGCGTCGACCAGCTTCTGGTTCAGATCGCGCGGATTGGCGACGGCCTCGCGGATCGCGTCCTTGGTGATCTCGTGGAAGACCATCCGGTGGACGGGGACCTTGGGCTTGAGGATCTCCTGGAGGTGCCAGGCGATGGCCTCGCCCTCGCGGTCCTCATCTGTGGCGAGGTAGAGCTCGTCGGACTCGGCCAGCAGCTCCTTGAGCTTCTTGACCTGGTCTTTCTTGTCACTGTTGACGACATAGATCGGCTGGAAGTCGGCGTCGACATTCACGCCGAGACGGGCCCAGGGCTCGCCCTTGTACTTCGCCGGGACCTCTGCGGCGCCATTGGGCAGATCGCGGATGTGTCCGACGCTCGCCTCGACCACGTAGCCAGGGCCGAGGTAGCCCTTGATCGTCTTCGCCTTGGCAGGCGACTCGACGATGACGAGTCGGCGGCCGCCGCCGTCTGTGGTCTCGCTGGTCGGGGACAACTTCGCTCTTCTCTCCGGTCGACGCTGGATAGTCCCCCGGCCGGACGCCGGAGGCACACTGCGGTGACGCTTGACGCTGCGGAGTGTGACGGTACCTCCCGGCCCCGTGTCAAACGGAAAAACCCCGCAACGCCACTCGAACGGTAACCCGACTACATGCCTTCATGCCGCCCGGACCGCATCAGGCGCTTGCCACGGGCCCGGGACACACCTTGTGGATCATGACGGAGCCGCGCTGCTCCCCGTCGCCCACCTCGGCCTTTCCCCGAGCGCCGCAGCCCCGGCACCCTCGGTGATCTCACACAGTGACGGATTCCCGGCGGTTCGCCGCTCACCCGCGGCGGCACACCGCACCGTCCGCGGGCCGGCGACGGTCACAAGGCGGCGCCGGATGCCGTCATTGCCTTGATACAGCACGTAAGCGGACTGGCAGGATGGACACGGCACGGCTCGCCGTTCGAGTCGAGTACTGCCGTCATCACGCACACTCGGGGGGACATCACCCATGGCGAACCAGTACCCCGGACCGCCTCCTGACCAGCCGCCCGGTCAGCCCGGCCGGCCCGGCGAGAACCCGTACGCCAAGCCGGACGACGGCCGGCCCGCCGACACCGGATACGGCTACCCGCAGGGCGGGCGCCCGGGGGACCCCGGATACGGCTATCCGCAGGCCGGCTCGCAGCCGCAGCCCGGATACGGCTATCCGAACGAGGTCCCGCAGCCGCCGCCCGCGCCCGGTTTCCCGCCGAGCGCTCCGCCACAGCCGCCGCAGCCGCCGTCCGGGGCGTTCCAGGGCGGTACCGGAGAGTTCCAGGGCGGCGCCGGCGGATTCCAGGGCGGTCCCGGTGGGTTCCAGGGCCCGGCCCAGCCCGGCGGGATGATGCTCTCGCTCGGCGACATAGCGGTGACCGGGGACACGATCATGACGCCCGCCGGGCCGATGCCGCTCAAGGGCGCGGTGTGGACGGCGACGGATATGTCGCGGACGGAGGAGAAGATGCCGACGCACGCGATCGTGCTCGCCATCATCTTCTTCCTCTTCTGTCTGCTCGGTCTGCTCTTCCTGCTGATGAAGGAGCGGGTGACCACGGGGTTCGTGCAGGTCACGGTGAACAGCGGCGGCCGGCACCACTCCACGATGATCCCGGTGCAGTCGCGCGAGCAGGTGGTGTTCCTGCTCAACCAGGTCAACTACGCCAGGTCGCTGAGCGTGTGAGCACCGGGCAGCCCTGGGGTCCCGCCGAGCCGGCGGGACCCACGGGGGCGTCGGAACCCACGGCGGCGTCGGTCCGGAAGCGAACCGTCCGCAAGGCGTCCGTCACCCTCGCCGTCGGGCTGTCGGCCGCCGTCTATCTCTGGCACACCAACCCGCACCAACCGGGGCAGCTGCTGATCCCGTGCCCGTTCAAATGGGCCACCGGGCTGCTGTGCCCGCTGTGCGGCGGGACGCGGATGGCGTACGACCTGATGCACGGCGACGTCGTGACGGCCTTCCATGACAACGCCGTGCTGCTCGTACTGGGCGGGCCGGCCCTGGCGTACGCCGTCGGGCGTGGGCTGGTCGCGGGGCTCGGCGGGCGCGTCCACCGGCCACGGCTCTCGGCCCGCGGCAATGCCGTGGTGCTCGGCATTGCCGCGGTGTGGATGGTCGCCCGCAACCTTGTCGGTTAGGGACGTCGGAGGGTCCGGCGGCAGTCCGGACCCTCAGGCGTCAGCGGACGGTGACCTTGACCACCGGCGAGACGGTGCTGCCGGCTCCCATGCGGAGCTGGTTGACGCCCTTGATGCCGAGCTTGACCCGCACCGAGTACGCACCGCCGGCGTTGACCGGCGTCTGTGCGGGCAGCGAGACCCACTTGGCGCCCTGCTTCTGCTGGACGGTGACCTTGGTGCCGGCCTTGATGCCCTTGGCAACGCCGGAGATCCGGAACTCCTGCCAGGCATGGACCGTGGTCGCGCTGGCCTTGGCCGTCAGCGTCGCGGCGGCCGGGGCGGCGGCCACGACCGGCGAGGGCGAGTGGAGGTGCTGCGGCGCGGCGAAGGCCGCGGCCGAGCCGCCGGCGATCAGGGAGACGGCGATGGCGCCGACGGCGGCGTAGCGGAATGCGCGGTTCATATGGGTTCCTCACTGAACGGTCGTGAACCTGCTGGTCGTTGGTGACCTTCATGAAGGAACATGCCCGGCAGCCGAGGAAAGTTCCCCCGCACCACCACACATCGGCCATCCGTAACAGAACTGGCCGGAAGTGAACGTAGCGCCCCATGGCGGCAGTTGTGAGCGCCGGCCCGCGGCCCGCTCACCGCCGGCCCGCGGCTCTTGCCGTGTCGGCCCGCGGCTCTTGCCACGGCGGCCCGCGCCCCGCCGCTACAGCGCAGCCAGCAACCAGCAGCCCGTAACCAGGAACACCGCCCCGGACAGCAGCGCCGTCACGGTGGCGACCGGACGGCTGACGCCGTCGGCGACCGGCGCGCCGGTCCGTACGCATACGCCCGTCCACACCAGCAGTCCGGCGCCGAACAGCGCGAACGCCGCACCGGCGAAGGCCTCGGGTCCACTCTCCATGCGCGCAGCGTGGCACTCCGGGGCGGCATCCCGGCGAACGCCGGATGAACGACTTCCGCCCCCGCCCGCCCTGCCCGCTACCGCTCCCCCGCCGCCGTCAGCCGCCCGCGGCCACCGGCTCCAGGAAGCCCTGCTCGACCAGCATCCGGATCGAGGCCGGCGTACGGTCCCGCAGCAGGACCGGGTCCTCACCGACGAGTTGGGCGATGGCGTCCAGAATCCGGCCGGCCGGAAGCGAGCCGTCACTCACCCCGGCGAAGCCCGCGCCGACCGTGTCCACCTTCGTCGCCCGCCGCATACCGCGGTTCTGCCGCAGCACCACATGCTCGGGGTCCTCCGCCCCCGGCAGCCCGACCTGCTCCTGCACCACCTCGTCGGCGAGCCGGAAGTGGCCGGCCAGCAGCGCCGCGTCGTCCGTGGCCCGCAGATAGTCCTGGCGGGCGAAGTGCCGGACGACCGACTCCCCCAGCGGCTGTTCCACCGGATGCGGCCATTCCTCGACCGTGACCGACGGGGAGTCCGACCCGGACTTGCGCAGTGTGATCCAGCCGAAGCCGATGGCCTTGGTCTTGCGGGCCTCGAATTCGTCGAGCCAGGCGTCGTACCGCGCGGCGTACGCCTCGTCACCGGCCCGGTGGTCGCCCGCGTCCCGCAGCCACAGCTCGGCGTACTGGGTGATGTCCTGCACCTCGCGCTGCACGATCCAGGCGTCGCAGCCACGCGGCACCCAGGAGCGCAGCCGGTCCTGCCACTCCTCGCCCGCCACATGCTGCCAGTTGGCCAGCAGCTGGCAGTAGCCGCCGTCGTTGAGATGCGCGGCGGACTGCTGGACGAGCGTCCGGCACAGGTCGTCACCGCCCATGCCGCCGTCACGGTAGGTGAGCCGGGCGCCCGGCGAGATCACGAACGGCGGGTTGGACACGATCAGGTCGTACGTCTCGTCACCGACGGGCTCGAACAGCGAGCCCTCCCGCAGGTCCGCCGGCCCCGCCCCGGACAGCGCCAGGGTCAGCGCGGCGATCCGCAGTGCCCGGGGGTTGAGGTCGGTGCCCGTGACACGGGTGGCGTGCTGTGCGGCATGCAGCGCCTGGATGCCGGAGCCCGTACCGAGATCGAGCGCCTTGCCGACCGGCCTGCGCACCGTGATCCCGGCGAGGGTCGTGGACGCACCGCCGACCCCGAGCACCAGCTCCGCGCGGTCGGCTTCCGCCACGCCCCGGATGCCGCCGGCGCCGCCGACCGCACAGCCCAGGTCGGAGACGATCCACCAGTCCTGCCCCTCGGGGCCGCCGTACGGGCGCACGTCCACGCTCGCGCGCAGCTCGTCGCCGTCCTGCACCAGCCAGCCGTCGGCGAGGCAGTCCGCGACCGGCAGTGCGGCCTGCGCCCGTCGCAGCTCCACCGGGCGCTGCAACAGGAACAGCCGCACCAGGGTCTCCAACGGGCTGTCGCCGCGCGTCGCGCGCAAGGCCGGGACGGTCTCGCTGCGCGCCAGCGCGGCATACGCCGGCGCGCCGAGCAGGTCCAGCAGCCCGTCGGCGGTGAAGGCGGCGGTCTGCAACGCCTCGCGCAGCCGGTCGGTGCGGGCGTTGCTCTCGGGGTCCTGGACATCGGCGGTGGGGAGGTGCGTACTCACGCCCACCATTGTCGGCCCTGCCACTGACAATCGGCGACGGCCCGGCGCCACACCCTTCTCGGGCGCGTCGCCGGGCCGTAGCGGCTCGGTTGCGGTGTCGCCTTCGCCGCGGGTTTCCCCGCGTGTGCCGGCGCTCCTGGCCTACGAGCTCTTGGACTGCGTGGGGGCCGGGGAGCCGGACGCGGCCGGGTTCTGGCAGCCCTTCTGGGCGGCCATCGCCGTGCCGACGTCGCCGGACTCCAGGTTCTTGAAGGCCGCCTCGCTCTGCTTGTTGAGCTTGTTGATCCCGTCGGAAAGATTGCGCAGGCCGTCCGCGAACTTGAGTTTGTCCGAGGTGTCGAGATTGTTGACCTGCTTCTGGAGGTCCGCGTAGCCCTTGGAGAGCGAATTGAGCTCCTTGACGGCGTTCTGCTGGGCCTGCTTGCCCTGGTCGGTGGGCGGCGGCCCGGCCTTCTCCAGGGACGTGGCCAGCGAGGCGTAGGCGCTGGAAATCTTCTGGAAGGCCGCCGAGTCCGTCTGCTGGACCTTCTTGGAGTCAGTGTTGCCGTTGTCGGCCGTCTGCATCGCGCCGTTGGCGTCCTGGATCTGCTTGAAGTGAGCCTGCGCAGGGTCGCAGAAACTCTTCGCCCAGGCATTGAGCTTCTTGTTGCTGTCGTCGCTGCAGCCGGTCAGCGCGAGCACCAGTGCCGCACCGCCGGACAGTGCAGCCACAAGCTTCTTGTTCACCGGATTGGTCCCTTCCATGGCTCTCGGCCCCGGAACATACACGTCCAAAGGGCCTGGGCCACCGGTCGGGCATCCGGCCCCGCCCTCATTGCAGCCATTTGCACCAAGGACCGCAGGGCCACCCGGGCACGCGGAAGGCGGGTGGCCGGCGCCTGCAAAATGCGCCGTCCACCCGCCCAGTTGAGCGGTCCACGAGCCCTTCCGGAGGTCGTTTCCGGCTAGGACGCCACCACCGTCTTGGCTGACTTGGTGATGCTTTCCGGGTCTTCGGAGTTGCCTTCGTCACCTACGGCGATTCCGCGCCTCTTGGAGATGTAGACCGCACCGACGATGACGGCGATCGCCAGCACCGCGACCACGATCCGTACCCCGGTGCTCTTGTCCTGGCCGTATGAGAACTTCACCACAGCGGGCGCGATCAGCAGCGCCACCAGGTTCATGACCTTCAGCAGCGGGTTGATGGCCGGTCCCGCGGTGTCCTTGAACGGGTCGCCGACGGTGTCGCCGATGACCGTCGCGGCGTGTGCCTCGCTGCCCTTGCCGCCGTGATGGCCGTCCTCGACGAGTTTCTTGGCGTTGTCCCACGCGCCACCGGAGTTGGCGAGGAAGACCGCCATCAGGGTGCCGGTGCCGATCGCACCCGCCAGGAACGAGCCGAGCGCGCCGACGCCGAGCGAGAAGCCGACCGCGATCGGGGTGAGCACCGCCAGCAGTCCGGGCGTGGCCAGCTCACGCAGCGCGTCCTTGGTGCAGATGTCGACGACCCGCCCGTACTCGGGCTGCTCGGTGTAGTCCATGATCCCGGGATGCTCGCGGAACTGCCGGCGCACCTCGAAGACCACCGCGCCCGCCGACCGCGACACCGCGTTGATCGCCAGCCCGGAGAACAGGAAGACCACCGAGGCACCGAGGATCAGCCCGACCAGGTTGTTGGGCTGCGAGATGTCCAGGCTGAGCCCCATGCCGGCGGCCGCGCTGCCGATGTCCCGTACGGCGGTGGCGATCGCGTCCCGGTATGAGCCGAAGAGCGCGGCCGCGGCCAGTACGGCCGTCGCGATGGCGATGCCCTTGGTGATGGCCTTGGTGGTGTTGCCGACCGCGTCCAGGTCGGTCAGCACCTGCGCGCCGTCACCGGTGACATCGCCGGACATCTCGGCGATGCCCTGCGCGTTGTCGGAGACCGGGCCGAAGGTGTCCATCGCCACGATCACGCCGACGGTGGTCAGCAGGCCGGTGCCGGCCAGCGCCACCGCGAACAGCGCCAGAATGATCGAGGCGCCGCCCAGCAGGTACGCCCCGTACACCGCCAGGCCGATCAGCACCGCCGAGTAGACGGCCGACTCCAGACCGAGCGAGATGCCGGAGAGGATGACCGTGGCCGGGCCGGTCAGCGAGGTCTTCCCGATGTCGCGCACAGGCCGGCGACTCGTCTCGGTGAAGTAGCCGGTCAGCTGCTGGATCAGTGCGGCCAGCACGATGCCGATGGCGACCGCCACCAGCGCCAGCATCCGCGGGTCGCCGCTGCGGCCCAGCACCTCGGCGTCGGTGACGCCGGTCAGGTCCTGGTAGCGGGACGGCAGGTAGGTGAACACCGCGACGGCCACCAGCACCAGCGAGATACCCGCGGAGATGAAGAATCCACGGTTGATCGCCGTCATACCGCTGCGGTCGTTGCGCCGGGGCGCGACGACGAAGATGCCGACCATCGCGGTGAGCACCCCGATCGCCGGGACCAGCAGCGGGAAGGCGAGTCCGGCGTCACCGAAGGCCGCCATGCCCAGGATGAGGGCGGCGACCAGGGTCACCGCGTACGACTCGAAGAGGTCGGCCGCCATACCGGCACAGTCACCGACGTTGTCGCCCACGTTGTCCGCGATGGTCGCGGCGTTGCGCGGGTCGTCCTCGGGGATGCCCTGCTCGACCTTGCCGACGAGGTCGGCGCCGACGTCAGCGGCCTTCGTGAAGATGCCGCCGCCGACCCTCATGAACATCGCGATCAGCGCGGCCCCGAGACCGAATCCCTCCAGCACCTTGGGCGCGTCGACCGCGTACACGAGCACCACGCAGGACGCGCCGAGCAGGCCCAGCCCCACGGTGAACATGCCGACGACGCCACCGGTACGGAATGCGATCTTCATTGCCTTGTGCGAGACAGCCGTAAGATCCTTTTTCCCGGTGTCCCCCTCGGCCGGAGTGGCTTCCCGAGCCGCTGCCGCCACACGCACATTGCTGCGTACGGCGAGCCACATGCCGATATAGCCGGTGGCCGCGGAGAATCCGGCGCCGATCAAGAAGAAGGCGCTGCGTCCGGCGCGCTGCGTCCAATTGTCCGCGGGCAGCAGCATGAGCAGGAAGAACACCACGACGGCGAATACGCCGAGGGTCCGCAACTGCCGTGCCAGGTAGGCATTTGCGCCTTCCTGCACGGCCGCCGCGATCTTCTTCATACTGTCGGTTCCCTCACCGGCCGCGAGCACTTGGCGGACCAGCACCGCCGCGACGGCCAGCGCCGCCAGGGCGACCACGGCGATCACCAGCACGATGCCGCGATTACCCGCCGTGAGCGAGGGCCCGGCCAGAAAAGTGGGGGTGTCAAGCAACTGAGGGGTGTAAGGCCCCGCCATTCGTCCTCCTTGACGTTTGGCACATGGGCGCGCGGAAGCACGCTCAGGCGTCCTGAGCAAGATGTGGACGGATTGTAGGGAGCCGCGGTTGATCAAAACAGTACGCGTCAAAGGGAATTCGCCGACAGCAGCGAAGATCAAAAGGCTCACGCCGCATGCAATTCGCCCGGACGAAGGAATGCGACGAATTCGCTGACCACCACCCGATGATCTCTCTGTCGTACTGATCGTCCTTTGATCGCAAACTGATCGTCGCTGCTCAAGGACACCGCCTCGGAATCCGAGACGGTGGAGACCTGCGTGACGCCGGAGAGAATTGATCCGCCCGTCTACGGCCGAACGGGTGACCCACGGCGGCCGGACCGCTCCCCCACGCCCGATGAGGGGCCGTCAGATCGAGTCCGGATCGCAACGCATCAGGCCGGGGGCGGAGCGGGGCTGGAGCGGGGGTGGAGCGGGGGAGCAGAGCCGAGGCGGGGACTGGGGCGGGGAGCCGGAACGGGGCTGGGACGGGCCGGGACGGGGCCGGGGCGGGGCCGGGGCGGGCCGGGACGGGCCGGGACGGGCGGCTGCCGCGGGTCTCCTGCGTCGGGCATCCTGATGGCGCGCTCGGGCCGACGGCGCGCTCGTCCCGATGGCGCGCTCGTGTCGCGGTCGCGGGACCTGTCGGGCGCAGAGGGAGCCCGCTCGCGGTACGGCAGGGAGGCGCACGGAGCAGCCGCCGCCCACGGGACGGCGTCGCTCTGCACACCAGCGCGTGGACCGGCCCCGTCACCAGCGCGTGGACCGATCCCGGCGTCAGCACGGGGACGGGTCCCGCCATCAGCACGGGGACGGGTCCCGCCGCACCGGAGAGCCGACGGACAAGATCAAGAAAAACCGGCCGGCCGGATGGTGGATGCCGGATGCCGTACGGGGCGCGAAAGCCCGGTCAGCGCATGATCGACGGTGGCGGGGCGGCCGACCGAGGGATGGACTAGGGCAGCAGGCAGCAGGCCGTGCACGCCCTACTGCCTACGGACGTGAGCCGGCCTCCAGGGCGTTCCCCGCAGGCGCGCCACCCGGGCGCTACGGCAGGACCGCAGCCGTCGCGGTGGGCCAGGTCATGCGGATCAGCCCGCCGTCCTTGCCGGCGGTCACCTCGACATCGTCGACCAGTCCGCTGATCACGGCGAGGCCCATTTCGTCCTCGCCGTCGGCGTCGCTCTCCGCGGCGCCCCCGGTCTCGTCGCCCCCCGCCCCGGCGCTGCCGGAGTCGCCGGACACGCCGTCGCCCACCTCGATCGAGAACTTCTTCTCGTCCTCGATCAGCAGGACGCGGACGGGCTCCGCGATGTCATGGCTCTCGTGCAGCCCCACGGCCCGGCTGCACGCCTCACCGACGGCGAGCCGCACCTCGTCCAGCACGGCCTCGTCCACCCCGGCGCGCCGTGCCACGGCAGCCGCGACCAGACGGGCGGTGCGGACGTGCTCGGGAAGGGCGCTGAAGCGAAGTTCGACGGTGGCCATGCCATCCCCCTCGTTTTGCGGGCGTGCGACGCAGGGGGCCGGACACCGTGTCCGGAACCCCCCACTGCTTCCTCCCCCCGCGCCCGATGGCCCGGGGGACCGGTGAAGCCGTCAGTCAGTGGCTGCGACGGCTTCGTCGACCGAGGTGTGAATCGGGAACACCTTGGTCAGTCCGGTGATACGGAAGATTTTGAGAATGCGCTCCTGGTTGCAGACCAGGCGCAGCGAGCCCTCATGGGCGCGCACCCGCTTGAGTCCGCCGACCAGCACGCCGAGCCCAGTGGAGTCCAGGAAGTCGACACGTTCCATGTCCACCACGAGGTGGTAGCTTCCGTCGTTCACAAGCTCGACCAGCTGCTCCCGCAGCTTGGGCGCGGTGTATACATCAATCTCGCCACCGACCTCGACGACCGTACGGTCGCCAACGGTCCGGGTCGACAGGGACAGGTCCACGGATCCTCCAGCACCTTGCTATCGAGCGGTCGCCCCCCTGGGGCCTCCCCACCGACGGTAGGGGCGGATCTGGCAGCCGCGATGGCATTCAATCACTTACCGGCAGGCGTGCACGACGCCCTTTGAGCATTGTCCGTCACTCCGGTGACACACTCGATGCCGATGGCCTCCATTCCAGTCCCGCCGGATGCGGGCGCGCGCCCTTCCCCAGGCATGATTCTCGAACGTCTCGCCCGGGGCGCGACCCGCGCTGCGCGCATCACTCATACGGAGCACTTGCCCCCGCGCATCGGCAGCCATGCCGACTGGCCGGAACAGATCCGGCCGGAAGTGATCGGTGCCATCCGTTCGGCCGGAATCGATCGTCCCTGGGCCCACCAGGCACGGACATCCGAACACGCACTGCGCGGCGAGTCGGTCGTCGTCGCCACCGGCACCGCCTCGGGGAAGTCCCTGGCGTATCTCGCGCCGGTCCTCTCCACGCTCCTGGACGGCTCCGAGGCCCCGAACGGGAGGGGCGCCACAGCTCTGTATCTGGCCCCTACGAAGGCGCTGGCGGCCGATCAGCGGCGTGCCGTACGCGAACTGGCCGCCCCGCTGGGCACGGCCGTGCGGCCCGCGGTCTACGACGGGGACACCCCCGTCGAGGAGCGCGAGTGGGTCCGCCAGTACGGCAACTACGTGCTGACCAACCCCGACATGCTGCATCGCGGCATCCTGCCGGCGCACCCCCGCTGGTCCTCCTTCCTGCGTGCGCTGCGCTATGTCGTCATCGATGAATGCCACAGCTACCGCGGCGTCTTCGGCTCCCATGTCGCGCAGGTCATCCGCCGGCTGCGCCGCATCTGCGCCCGGTACGGTTCCGAGCCGGTCTTTCTGCTCGCCTCCGCCACGGCCGCGCAGCCGGCGCAGGCCGCGAGGCGGCTCACCGGTCTGCCCGTGGTGGAAATCACCGAGGACACCTCGCCGCGCGGTGAGTTGGTCTTCGCGCTCTGGGAGCCGCCGCTGACCGAACTCCACGGCGAGCAGGGCGCCCCGGTCCGCCGGACGGCCACCGCGGAGACCGCGGATCTGCTCACCGACCTCGCCGTCCAGGGCGTACGCACCGTTGCCTTCGTCCGCTCCCGGCGCGGCGCCGAACTGATCGCCCTGATCGCACAGGAGCGGCTCGCGGAGGTGGACCGCTCGCTGCCCGGACGGGTCGCCGCGTACCGGGGCGGCTATCTGCCCGAGGAGCGCCGCGCCCTGGAACGCGCCCTGCACAAGGGCGATCTGCTCGGTCTGGCCGCCACCACCGCGCTCGAACTGGGCGTGGACGTCTCCGGTCTGGATGCCGTGGTCATCGCCGGCTATCCGGGGACCCGGGCGTCCCTGTGGCAGCAGGCCGGCCGGGCGGGACGCTCGGGGCAGGGCGCGCTCGCCGTGCTCGTGGCCCGCGACGACCCGCTGGACACCTATCTCGTCCACCACCCCGAGGCGCTCTTCGACCAGCCCGTCGAGTCCACCGTCCTCGACCCCGACAACCCCTACGTGCTCGCCCCCCACCTGTGCGCGGCTGCCGCCGAACTGCCGCTCACGGAAGATGACTTCGCCCTCTTCGGCCCCGCGTCCGGTGGTCTGATGCCGCAGCTGGAGGCCGCGAACCTGCTGCGCCGGCGCGCCAGGGCCTGGCACTGGACGCGCCGCGAGCGGGCCGCCGACCTCACCGACATCCGCGGCCAGGGCGGCTCGCCGGTGCAGATCGTGGAGGCCGGCACCGGACGGCTGCTGGGCACCGTCGACGCCGCCGCCGCGCACTCCACCGTCCACGACGGCGCGGTCCACCTCCACCAGGGCCGTACCTATGTCGTCCAGCACCTGGATCTGGCCGACGATGTGGCGCTCGTCGAGGAGGCCGGCCCGCCGTACTCCACGACCGCCCGCGACACCACCGCCATCGCCGTCCTCGAGACCGAGACCGAGATCCCCTGGGGCGGTGCCCGGCTGTGTTTCGGGTCCGTCGAGGTCACCAATCAGGTCGTCTCCTTCCTTCGCCGCAAGCTGATCACCGGCGAGGTCCTGGGCGAGACCAAGCTCGACCTGCCGCCCCGTACGCTGCGCACCCGCGCGGTGTGGTGGACGGTCACCGAGGACCAGCTCGACGCCGCCCGCGTCAATCCCGAGCAACTGGGCGGCGCGCTGCACGCCGCGGAACACGCCTCCATCGGCATGCTGCCGCTGTTCGCCACCTGCGACCGCTGGGACATCGGCGGCGTCTCCGTGCCCCTCCACCCGGACACCCTGCTGCCGACGGTCTTCGTCTACGACGGCCATCCGGGCGGCGCCGGATTCGCCGAGCGCGCCTTCCGTACGGCCACCGCATGGCTGACCGCCACCCGCGATGCCATCGCCTCCTGCGAATGCGAGGCCGGCTGTCCCTCCTGCATCCAGTCGCCCAAGTGCGGCAACGGCAACGACCCGCTCCACAAGCGGGGAGCCGTCCGGCTGCTGGGTGAGCTCTTGCGCGGGGCGCCGCAGGGGGCGTAGCGGGTGTGCTGCCACGGGCCGGGCGCGGCGTGCGGTAGCCGTGAGTGCGCCGGCTGTGGCGGACCGGGCGCGGTCCACCACAGCTGTGGCGGACCGGGCGCAGGGCGTGGCAGCCATGGCGGGCCGGGCGCGGTGTCCGCCGGGTGTGGTGAACGGGGGCCGGCGCGTGGCAGCCCCGGCCGGCCGGGCCCGCGCCGGGGCACCGTGCCCCGGCGGTCCGGCTCGGGCCCGTACCCGGGCGGTGAACGGGCTGTGGCCCGCCTCGGCCGAGACATCGGCGACCGGGCCGGCCAGCACGCAGCGCACCAGCCGGGTGTGCTGCGCGGCCGCCACCCGGCGGGCCGCCGCACAGGCGCGGGCCGGGCCCTGCAGGGCGTGATCCGCGGCGGCCAGTGCCGCCAGGTCCGCGGCGCCACCCGCTTGGTGCCGCGCCGTGACGGCCCGGCCCACGCCCATCAGGGCCACGAAGACCGCGCACAGCGCCGCCGCCGCGAAGACCGTCCAGACCGTCGCCGAGCCCTCATCGGTGCACCGTCTCCTCCGCAAGAGCCACCGCCTCCCCTCCGACATTCACCGTCAGTTGCCCCACACCGGGCAGCCCGGCCTCGACCCGTACGCGCACCAGGTCGCCCTCCCGCGTCAGTGCGACCCGGGCGCCCCGTGGAGCCGCCCCCCGCGCCGCCGAGAGCACCGCCGCCCGCGGTTCCGACCGCGCCGCGGCGCGCGCCCCGGCGCGGGCCGCGTCCACACACTCGATACGGGCGCAGACCGCCATCAGCCCCCAGATGAGCGCCGCCACCACCGCCACCAGCACGGGCAGGACGACAGCGGCCTCCGCTGTCACGAACCCGGCGTCCCGCGGGGCGCCCCGGGCCCTGGGGCGCGGGGGCCGGGGACGCTGCGCCCCGGCACGCGGGGCTCCGCTGTCAGAACTGGACATTGATCGCCCTCTCGAGCACCGACCGGAGCAGCGCCTGCACCGGTCCGCTCGTCACGACCTTGTAGAGCACCGCCGCCAGGGCGCACGCCGCGAGCGTCCCCACGGCGTACTCCGCCGTGGTCATCCCCCGGTCGTCGGCCCCGAGTGCGCGCAGCTCCGCCCACCACCGCCGAAACATTCCAGCCTGAAACATTCCATCTCCCTTTGCATGACCTCTGATGAACGACCTCTGCTGACCGGCCTCCGACATGGCCGGTGGCCGGCTCCGTCCACCGGTGATCGGCCGGTGAGCCGGTCCCGGCCACCGCCTTCACCCACCGGCCGCGAACCGTTCTCCTCGCCCCGGCCCTCGAACTCGCTCCTCCCGCATGTCAGTTACGCCCCAGCAGTCCGCTTGCCAGGCCGATCAGCACCGGCGCCACCCCGAGCGCCAGGAACGCCGGCAGAAAGCACACCGACAGCGGCAGGGTGACCAGCACCCCGGCCCGCCGGGCCCGCGCGGTCGCCGCTCGGGCCTGCTCCGCACGGAGTTCGGCGGCGGTCCGGGAGGCCGACTCGACGGCCGGCACCCCGGATATCCCGGCGCGCTCCATACAGCGCGCCAGCCCTTCGGCACCGGGGAGGGCGGCCAGCCGTGGCCATACGACAGCGGGTTCACCGCCCAGGCGGAGTTCCGCCGCCACCTGGCGCAGCCGCTCGGCAACCGGTCCGTCGAGCGACCGGCCCACCGCTTCGGCCGATTCCCGCGGTCCGGCCCCGGCCGCGAGGCAGGCCGCCAGCAGATCGCCGGCCGGTGCCAGTGCCGCCCCTACCTCCGCGGCCGCCAACCGCGCCGCCTCCGCGCTTCGTTGGTGCGCCAGCCGGCGATGCGCTCCGTAGCCCACGGCGAGCCCCGCCAGGACACCTGTCACGCCGCCGACGAGGATGACCATGAGACCTGCCGCGCCCAGGGGCCCGGCCCATTCCCTGAGCCGCCCGTTCCGTGGCGCACCACGCTTGGTCGTCGCCGCTCGCCCGCGCCACCGGAGCCGGGCGGACGTCCCGCTCCGGGCGGCCCGGCCGGAGCGGCCGGGTCCGGCGCCCCACACACCGGGCACCCGCCTCCGCGCGGCTCGTCCGCGACGTGCTTCCCGCGTCAGCACCACCGCACTCAGCACCGCCATCATGGCCGCAACCGCCGTCCCCACCCTGTGGACAACTTCCGCGCTCACACCGATCCCCTCCTACGCGTCTTCCGCGGCCGCGACGATCCGGGCCGTCCAGACCACTCCGCACCACTCCAGGAGCCCACCGACCGCCAGGCAGCCCCACCCGGCCGGGGTGTGCAGCAGGACCCGCAGGGGGTCGGCACCGAGCGCGCTGCCCATCAGGAGCCCGCCCACCGGCAGCAGGGCGAGCATCACCGCAGTGGCCCGGGGCCCCGCCAGCTGAGCCCGTAGGTCGTCGCGTTGATCCCGTTGGGCGCTGAGTCCGGCCGCGATCCGCTCCAGCCCCGAGGCCAGTCCCGCGCCGCCCTCCACCGCCACCTGCCAGCACGCGGCCATGCCGGTCAGCCCCTCGGCTCCCGGCAGCCGCGCCGCCGCCCGCAGCGCCTGCGCCACGTCTCCTCCGTACCGCGCCGCCGCCACCACCGCCGAGCCGGCCGCTCCGAGGCCAGGCGCCCCCGCGGCGAGCAGGGCCTGGGCGGGCTGCCGCCCGGCCCGCAGCTCCCCCGCCACCGCCGTGCACCACCCGATCACCGCGGCAGCCCGCCGGTCCCGCGCACGCACCGCTCCGCGGGCGGCCAGCCACCGCCGCACAAGGAAGACGGCCGCCACAGAGGCGAGCAGCGGGAGCACGGATCCGCCCAGCACCCCCAGCACCAGCCCGGCCGGCAGACACCAGACCTCCCGCCCGACCTCCCCTCGGCGCCCGAAGCTCCACCGCCGCCCCGCTTCCCCCTCGACCACCCGCCCCCTGCACCACTTCCGCACCCCCACGCCCCGCAACCAGGCCCATCGGCCCGCTTCCGGATCCGCTTCTCCCAGGCCCCCGAACAGCGCGCGGGCCCGCCGCCGTACGTCGTCCCGCCGGCCGCCTGCCAGCCGCACCGCGCCCGGCACGCAGAGCACCGCGGCCGTCAATGCCACACCGCCCGCGCTCATCGGCCCCCACCGCCGCCCCGTTCGCACAGCCGCAGCAACTGCCCCCAGCCCCGCGCCTCCTGGAAGCCGTCCGGACTCCAGACGGCCGCCGGCACGGTCACCACGAAGCCGTCGCGGTCCCGCTCCAGCACATGCAGCTCGGCGATCCGGCGCCGGCCGGACCGGTCCCGCACGAGATGCAGCACGACCGAGAGCGCGGCCGCCAGCTGGCTGTGCAGCGCGGCGCGGTCCAGCCCGGCCGTCGACCCGAGGGCCTCCAGGCGCGCGGGAACATCGCATGCGGCGTTGGCATGGACCGTGCCGCTGCCGCCCTCATGGCCCGTATTGAGCGCCGCCAGCAGGTCGGTGACCTCGGGGCCGCGCACTTCCCCGACCACCAGCCGGTCCGGGCGCATCCGCAGCGCCTGCCGTACGAGGTCCCGTAGCGTCACCCGGCCGACGCCCTCCTGGTTGGCAGGCCGGGTCTCCAGCCGCACCACATGGGGATGGTCCGGGCGCAGCTCCGCCGAGTCCTCGGCCAGGACGATCCGCTCGGCCGGTCCGGCCAGCCCGAGCAGCGTGCTGAGCAACGTGGTCTTCCCGGAGCCCGTACCGCCACTGATGAGGAACGACAGCCGGGCCGCCAACAGCGCCCGGAGCAGCCGGTCGCCGCCCGGTGGAACCGTGCCGGCCGCCACCAGCTCCGCGAGGCCGAAGGCCCGCGGCCGCAGCACCCGCAGCGACAGACAGGTCCCGGCGACCGCCACCGGGGGCAGCACGGCATGCAGCCGGGTGCCGTCCGGGAGCCGGGCGTCGACCCATGGACGGGCATCGTCCAGCCGCCGGCCGGCCACCGCCGCCAGCCGCTGGGCGAGTCTGCGTACCTCTGCCGCGTCCCGGAAGCGGACGTCGGTACGCTCCAGGCCGCCGCCGCGGTCCACCCATACCTCGTCCGGTGCGGTGACCAGGACGTCCGTGACATCGGGGGCGGTCAGCAGCGGTTCCAGCGGCCCGCTGCCCACCATCTCCGACCGCAACGCGGCCACCACGCCCAGCACTTCGGCATCCCCCAGGAGCCGCCCCTGTTCGCGCAGCGCCACCGCCACCCGGGCGGGCGTGGGCTCCGCCCCGGCCTCGGCGAGCCGTCTGCGCACCGCCTCCAGCAGGTCCCGGCCCTGACTCATGACCGGCCTCCGCCCCGGACGGCCGCACGGGAAACCACGGGGCCGGTCGCCGGCCACGGCATCGCACCGGCCCTCGTTCCGGTCTCCGGCCCCGGACCGCCGCCCGGCTCGGGCCCCGGACGCGCGGCGGATCCCGGCCCGCCGTCCTCGCTCCCGCTGTCCGTCACCCGCCCCCAGAACCCCGCGCAGAACCGTGCCAGCGGTCCGCGCAGCTGCGCCCCCGGTGGCACGCCGCGCGCAAGATCCGCCAACAGGCCTGCCTCCCACGGCACTTCGCCGGCCAAGGGCAGCTCCATGAGGCGGGCGATATCGTCCGGCGGCAGGCCGTGCCCGTGGCGTCCGGGAGCCCCGCGCGCCACCACCCGCAGATCACCGAGCACCTGTTGCACCCCGGAGGCCACCCGCTGGGCCGCCGCGACCGCGCGCAGCTCCGTCGGGACGATCAGCAGGCCCATGTCCACCTGGGCCAAGGCCTCCGCGACCGCCTCGTCGACCCTGCGCGGCAGGTCCACCACCACGACGCCGCCGCGCCGCCGCGCCGCGGCCATGACCGCGCGCATGGCCGGGGGCGGGATGGTGACATCGCAGCCCCGGTCCCAGCTGAGGACCCGCAGCGCGTGCAGCCGCGGCAGCGACTCCGCCAGGGCGCGGCAGGCCACCCGGCCGCGCGATTCGGCGAAGGCGGGCCAGCGCAACCCCTTTTCCTTCTCGCCGCCCAGCAGGACGTCCAGCCCGCCGCCCAGCGGATCCCCGTCGACGAGCAGGGTGCGCCGGCCCGTACGAGCCGCGGTGACGGCCAGCGCGCCTGCCAGAGTGCTCGCTCCGGCGCCCCCGCGGCCGCCGATGACGCCGACCGTCAGGGCCGGGGGCCCGACGCCCTCGATCGCGTCGGCGATCCGGTCGGCCAGCCAGCGCTCGCCGTCGGGGAGGGCGAGGACGCTCTCGGCCCCGAGGGCGACGGCCTGGCGCCAGAGGTCCGGGTCGTCCGGATCCCTGCCCGTGAGGATCACGCCCGGCCGCCGTCCGGCGCCGAGCAGCCGGGGCGCGCAGTCGCCGCCGACGATCACCAGGGGCGGCGCTTCCCAGTCCCCTTTACGGGCCGGCAGGCCGTGGGCCACTTCGGGCAGCGCGCCGGCCGCCGCACACAGTCGCAGAAGATCGTCGAGGAGCCGTTCGTCCTCGGTGATGATCAGCGGTCCGCCCCGCTCTTCGTTGGTTCGGACCGGTCGTTCCGATGGCGTGGTTCCGGCCATGTTCTGTCCCCCTGTCGCTACACCACTCGCACATCCGCGAACTCGCGGACTTTCACGGTGCAGCGATCCGGGAAATCTTGCGGATCTTGACCCAAAATTGTGGACAACTCCGCGGCTGTGGATATCCCCGTCACCTATTCCAGCGACGAACGGCTACTTCTGGGACTCAAGAGAGTCTTCCTCAGGGCAGCACGGCAACTACGGTGTGTAATGGGATGCGCGCAGCGAGGCCCCGGGCGCAGCTCGGACAAGGAGTGGGACGGATCGGCGTCCGGCGACGGAAAATGCATCCGGACATGCGACGACCCCCGCCGGGGGGGAGAGCGGGGGTCGTCCCCACGGCCGACTCGGGGGGGGAGGAGCCGGACCGGGTTAGCACGGTCGCGAACGATCCGTGACTTCCATGGTGTACCCGAGAGCCTTCTCAGGCAAACCCACGCGCCACACCTTACGCCGAATGGTGGGCGCCTATGCTCGCCCCGTGGAAAACCACTCCGTGCCTCACTCGACGCCCCGTACTGCCGCGTTCTTCGACTTGGACAAGACCGTCATTGCAAAGTCGAGCACGCTGACCTTCAGCAAGTCGTTCTACCAAGGCGGCCTGATCAATCGGCGGGCCGTACTGCGCACCGCGTACGCCCAGTTCGTGTTCCTGGCGGGCGGCGCCGACCACGATCAGATGGAGCGCATGCGGGAATATCTCTCCTCGCTGTGCCGCGGCTGGGACGTCGCACAGGTGCGGGAGATCGTCGCCGAGACGCTGCACGATCTGATCGACCCCATCATTTACGACGAGGCGGCCTCACTCATCGAGGAGCATCACGCCATGGGACGGGACGTCGTCATCGTCTCCACTTCGGGCGCCGAAGTCGTCGAGCCGATCGGTGAACTCCTGGGCGCGGACCGGGTGGTGGCGACCCGTATGGTCGTCGGAGAGGACGGCCGTTTCACCGGAGAGGTGGAGTATTACGCCTACGGCCCGACCAAGGCGGAGGCCGTCCGGGAACTCGCCGCGTCCGAGGGCTACGACCTCGAGCGCTGCTATGCGTACAGCGATTCGGCGACCGATGTCCCGATGCTCTCGGCGGTCGGCCATCCTTACGCGGTCAATCCGGACCGGGCGCTGCGCCGCGAGGCGCTCGCGCGCGGCTGGCCGGTTCTCTCCTTCAACCGTCCGGTACCGCTCAAGCAGCGGCTGCCGGCACTGTCGATGCCCTCGCGGCCGGTGCTCGCCGCCATGGCCGCGGCGGGTGCGGCCATGGCCACCGCGACGCTGGTCTGGTACGCCAGCCGGCGGAAACCCACAAAGCCACGTCTTGGCCTTATCGGCCGCAGCGGTCGCGCCGCCCGTAATGCCCGTATTTGAAGTCAAACGTAAAGATCTGCAACGCGGGGTTCCGCTTGCCTCGCCCGAGTAGTACAAAGGACTTAACGGCCCGCGAGACCAAGGACATCCGAGAGGAACACCTTAAACGCAGGAAGTGGCCCACGGACCGATGCATGAATGCCGGGCACCCACGCGACGCCGACCCGTCGATTACGGGCCAGCCGCACCAGGTATCCGGACGAAGATTCCGACCTGATGGGCACATATTCGAGCACGCATGGTAACCCGGCGGACATGCCAGCGGCGGTACCGGTCATTGGTACCGCCGCAACCCTGTTCAGGGGCGAATGACGCAATGTTTCAGGAATTCATGAACGTCGCACAAGCTTCCACCGCGGCTCCGCTTATGCGGCGCCGCGCTGCAGTGCCTCACAGACTGCGGCGCTCTCCCGCACGCCCAGTTCCACCGCACGTCCGCAGTGCGCGATCCATGCCGCGACGCCCTCCGGGGTGCCCGAGACATAGCCTTCCAGTGCCGCGACGTAGGCCGCGCGCCCCAGTTCGGCGTACCCGACCTCGGCAGGGCAGATGGACTTCGGGTCCAGTCCGCTGCCGATCAGCACGATCCGCTCCGCGGCCCGCGCCACCAGCCCGTTGCATGTGGCGAACGGCCGCAGGGCGAGCAGTTCGCCGTGCACCACCGCCGCGGTCACCAGGGCCGGCGCCTCGGTGCCGGCGAGCAGCAGCCGCGACAGCCCGTCCAGCCGCCCGGCGACCTCGTCGGCGTCCGGCAGCGCCAGCTCGATGAGCGGTTCGTCCACCGGTTCGCCGGCCAGCCGGGGCCGTCCCACCGTCTCGTCCGCCGGCTCTCCCGGCCGCCGCTCGGCCTCGTCCGGACTGCGCCCCCCGCCCGATGCCGCCACCAGATGCAGGCGCGCCAGCACCCGCAGCGGCGACTGCCGCCAGACGCTGAGCAGCTGCCCGGCCTCGGCCGTCAGCCGCAGCGCCGCGCCAACCGTCCGCGGTTCGCCCTCGACACCGAAGTCGGTGCGGCGGCGGACCTCTTCGAGCGCCCAGTCGGCTCCCGACAGGGCCGCGGAACCGCGCGCTCCGCGCAACGCCGCCTCGGAGGTCACCTCGTTGCTGCGGCGTCGCATGACCCGGTGCCCGTAGACCCGGTCGACGGCCTTGCGTACGGAGTCCACGGAGTCGGCGACCCCCGGGAGCGAGGCCAGGGTCGCGAGCGGGTCGCCGCTCGCTTTCGGGGGTGCGGGGGTCGTCCCCCGGGAGTTTCCAGCCATGGGTACGACCCTACGCATCACCGGGCCCGACCCCTCGAAGGAGTGGTCTTCCTCACGCAGGCCTCTCACCTAGAGCGATACCGCACTTACCCTTGGTGAACATGAAGATCGCTTTCGTAGGCAAGGGCGGCAGCGGCAAAACCACCCTGTCCTCCCTGTTCATCCGGCATCTCGCCGTGGCCCGGCTCCGCGTGATCGCCGTGGATGCCGACATCAACCAGCATCTGGGCGCCGCTCTCGGGCTCGACGAGACGGAGGCCGCCGCGCTCCCCGCGATGGGCGCCCACCTCCCGCTGATCAAGGACTACTTGCGCGGCAGCAACCCACGGATCCCGTCCTCCGAGTCAATGATCAAGACCACCCCGCCCGGCGAGGGCTCACGGCTGCTGCGGGTCGGCGAGGACAACCCCGTCTACGACGCCTGCGCCAGGACGGTCCAGCTCGACGACTCCGCGGTGCGGCTGATGGCGACCGGCCCGTTCACCGAGTCCGATCTGGGCGTGGCCTGCTACCACTCCAAGGTCGGCGCGGTGGAGCTGTGCCTCAACCACCTCGTGGACGGCCGCGAGGAGTATGTCGTCGTCGATATGACGGCCGGTTCCGACTCCTTCGCGTCCGGGATGTTCACCCGCTTCGACATGACCTTCCTGGTCGCCGAGCCGACCCGTAAGGGCGTCGCCGTCTACCGCCAGTACAAGGAGTACACACGGGACTTTGGAGTCCCCCTGAAGGTCGTGGGCAACAAGGTGCAGGGCCCCGAGGACCTCGCGTTCCTGCGTGACGAGGTCGGCGACGACCTGCTGGTGACCGTCGGCCACTCCGACTGGGTGCGCGCCGTGGAAAAGGGCCGCGCAACCCCCTTCACCTGCCTGGAGGAGGCCAACCGCCGTGCCCTGGAGGGGCTGCACCACACGGCGGACGCCGCCTACGGGCGACGCGACTGGGAGCGCTATACGCGCCAGATGGTGCACTTCCACCTGAAGAACGCGGAGAGCTGGGGCAATGCGAAGACCGGGGTCGACCTGGCGGCCCAGGTCGACCCCTCGTTCGTGCTTTTCGAAGGGACGGCTACCCCACAGCTCGCTTGACCTGCCGTGCGGCGCGGGCGGGCGCGGCCGGTTCGGCCGGCTTGCTCGTCGGCACGGACGGGGCCGGTGCGGACGGGCCCGGAGAGTCGCTGGAGAGATATGCCGCCCAGCCGTCCTCCGGCGCCCGGCCCACCGGCAACGCCTGCAGCTTCGCCAGCACCTCCGGGTCCTGTACGTCCAGCCAGTCGGTGAGCTGCTTGAAGCTCACGCACCGCACGCCCTTACGGGGGCAGATGTCCTTGATGGCTTCCTCCACGGCCCTCATGTAGGTGCCGCCGTTCCAGGATTCGAAATGATCGCCGATGAACAGCGGGGCGCGGTTGCCGTGGTAGGCGCGCTCGAAGGCCGCGAGCAGGCCGTCACGCATCTGCTTGCCCCAGGTGGCGTACATCGCGGGGTCACCCTCGGTGGTGCCGGACTGGTTGGCCATGAAGTTGTAGTCCATCGAGAGGGCCTCGAAGGCGCGTCCGGGCAGCGGGATCTCCTGCAGCGGAAAGTCCCAGATGCCGTCGGTCCGCCGCGGCCAGGTCTGCCGGCCGCCCGCCGAGCTGGCGTCGTAGCGGAAGCCCATCTCCTTGGCGGCGGGGAGCAGATTGCGCTGCCCCTCCAGGCACGGTGCGCGGCCGCCGACCAGCTCCTGGGAGTAGTCGAACGGCAGGGGCGGCTCGCCCGTGAGGCCCGCGTTGGTCTTCCAGTGCTTCACGAACGCCTCGGCCTGCTCGATCTCGCTGATCCACTCCTCGGGCGACCAGGTGCCGACGCCGCCGTGCGGGCCGCAGAAATGGCCGTTGAAGTGGGTGCCGATCTCGTTGCCCTCCAGCCAGGCGGCGCGCATCTGGGTCACGGTGTCCTTGACGCCCTGGACGTCGTTGAAGCCGATGTCCGAGGCGCCGGCCGGGTGCCGGGGAGGTTCGTACAACTCCCTGTTGTCGGTGGGCAGCATGTAGACACCGCTGAGGAAGTACGTCATCGCCGCGTCGTACTTCTTGCCGACCGCGCGGAAGTGCGAGAAGAGCTTCTGGCCGTCCTCGCCCGCGCCGTCCCAGGAGAACACCACGAACTGCGGGGGCCGTTTGCCCGGCTTGAGGCGGCGGGGCCGGGGCTGGCGGGGCTGCGCTCCGGTGTACGCGGTCGACCCGTCGCCGATCAGCCGGACCGTCCGGGTCGGGGCCTTGGGCACCGCCCGCCCCTTTCTGCTGCTCGGCGGTGGTCCGTTCTGGGTGGCCGCCGAGCAGCCGGCCACCGCTGCCAGGGCGACCGCCGTCGCGATGGACGCCGTCACCTTCGATGCCGTCACCTTTGCTGCGGCTGCCATCAGCCACCTCGTTCCTGGTGCCTGTGCGCACCTTCCGAGTGATTGATCGGAATAACCGCGCACAAGCTCTCATACACCAAGAAGAGGGATTTAAATGACAAGCCAAAAGTCATTATATTCACCCAATAGGAGGAAGGATGACGGCATATGCCTGAAAAGCCTTCTCCTGGCCTTTACCTGTCATTACGGTTCATTTACCGATGCTTGAGAGTCACCGGACCGTCGCCCATCGGCCACGATCACCGGCCGGCTCACGTCCCGCCGCAGTACACCGCCGCCCCACGATCGCGCCCCGCGCGACCGCGTCGCCCCGGAGGAGACGGGAATGCCGCAGATCGAGAAGCCGCCGCCGCAGCCGCCGCGCACACCGCACCACCCCGAGGCCCCTCCCGGGCCCCCTGTGTCCACCGGGTCCGGCCCCCGCACGGACAAGGCCGGCCGGGCCGCCCTCCGCCGGGACCTTTCCGCCTCGGTCGTCGTCTTTCTGCTCGCCGTTCCGCTGTCGCTGGGCATCGCCCTGGCCACCGGAGCCCCGCTCCAGGCGGGCCTGGTCGCCGCGGCCGTCGGCGGCCTCGTCGCCGGTCTGCTCGGCGGCGCCCCGCTTCAGGTGAGCGGCGCGGCAACCGGCCTCCTGGTGGTCACCGCCGACCTGGTCCAGCGGTACGGCTGGCGCGCCACCTGCGCCGTCACGGTGCTGGCCGGGCTCGCCCAACTCGCCCTGGGCGCACTGCGCGTGGCCCGTGCGACGCTGGCCGTCAGCCCGGCGATCGTGCACGGCATGCTGGCCGGCATCGGGGTCACCATCGCCCTCGGACAGCTCCATGTGGTGCTCGGCGGCCGCCCCGACAGCTCGGCCCTCGACAACGCCACCGCGCTGCCCGGCCAGTTGGCGCACCCGCACGCCGCCGCGCTGCTGATCGGCGCCGTCACCGTCATCGTGCTCATCGGCTGGGGACGGCTGCCGGGGCGCGCCGGACGGTGGGCGCGGGTGCTGCCGGCCCCACTGGCCGCCGTGCTCGCCGCGACGGCCGTCAGCGCGGGGACGGCGGTGGCGCGCGTGGAGCTGCCCTCCTGGCGGCCGCCCGAGCTGCCCGCGCTGCCGGACGCTTCGCTTCCGGCGCTCGCCGCCGCGGTGCTGACCGTCACCCTCGTCGCCAGTATGGAGTCGCTGCTGTCCGCGGTGGCCGTGGACCGGCTGGCGGCCGAGCGGCCGGGCCGCCCCACAGGGCGGGCACGGCTCAACCGCGAGCTGGCCGGCCAGGGCACGGCCAATGTCGTCTCCGGACTGCTGGGCGGGCTGCCGGTCTCCGGCGGCGCGATCCGTGGCTCGGCAAATGTGCGGGCCGGCGCGGCCACCCGCCGGGCCACCGTGCTGCACGGCGTATGGGTGCTGCTGTGCGCGGGCCTGTCGGCCGCGGCGCTGGAGCTGATCCCGCTGGCCGCGCTCGCCGCGCTGGTGATGGCCGTCGGCGTCCGGATGGTGAGTTTCGCGCACATCCGGCACGTCCAGCGGCACCGCGAATTCCCGGTGTACGCGGCCACCTTGGGCGGGGTCGTCCTCTTCGGTGTGCTCCAGGGCGTGGTGACGGGCATCGCGGTCGCGGCCTTCCTGGCGCTGCGCCGGCTGACCCACACCCGTGTCGTGGTGACGGAGGGGGCCGACGGCTACCGGGTGCGCGTCAGCGGGCAGTTGACGTTTCTGGCGGTGCCGCGGCTGACCCGGGCGCTGGCGCAGGTGCCGGCCCACACCGATGTCGTCGTCGAGCTGTGCGGCTCGTTCATGGATCATGCCGCCTACGAGGCACTGCAGTCCTGGTCCACCGCCCATCGTGCGCACGGCGGCTGGGTGACGCTCGGCGGCCGCTCGGGCCGGCCGATCGCCGAGCCGGCCGGCGCGCACTCCTGCCGGCCGTGGACACCGTGGCGCAACCATCACTGCACCCGGCCCGCCCCGGACCGGGCAGCGGCTCCGCAGAGCAGCGGCAGTCAGCTGCTGGGCGGGGTCAGCGCGTTCCAGCGCCATACGGCTCCACTCGTCCGCGAGGAACTGGCCCGGCTGGCGCGCGAGGGCCAGCGGCCCACCCAGCTGTTTCTGACCTGCGCCGACTCCCGGCTGGTCACGAGCATGATCACGTCCAGTGGGCCGGGAGATCTGTTCACCGTGCGCAATGTCGGCAACCTGATGCCGCCGCCCGGCTCGGACGCCTCCTGCGACTCCGTGGGCGCGGCGATCGAGTACGCGGTGGAGGTGCTGAAGGTCGGTTCGGTCACGGTGTGCGGCCATTCGGGGTGCGGGGCCATGGGGGCGCTGCTGGACTCGCCCGCACCGGAGGAGGCCGAGCCGACCCCGCTCGTCCGCTGGCTGCGGCACGGCCGCCCGAGCCTGGCCCGTATGCAGCGCATCGGACGGCTGGGGCGGGGCGAAGTCGCCCTGAGCGGGCGGCCGGTGAGCGACGACCAGGAGCGGCTGGCACTCGTCAACGTCATGCAGCAGCTCGATCACCTCAGGGCGCACGCGTGTGTGGCCCGCCGGGTGGCCGAGGGCGCGCTCACCCTGCACGGCATGTATTTCCATGTCGGCGAGGCCCAGGCGTATGTACTCGACGAGGCCACCGGGCGGTTCTGCGCGGTCCGCGGCGAACCGGCGCCGGTGACGGCCTGACCTGCGCGGCGGCCCCTCAACAGCCCTGGAACGCACCGCCCGCAAATAGGTCTACACCAATAGTTTTCCACAGCCCTTGTCAGGGCCGGGCGTGGGCTGATGAGCTATGACCTGGGGAGACACCGGACGCCCTGGGAATGGGAGAAGTTGTGAGCAACGAAAGCCTGGCCAACCTGCTTAAGGAGGAGACGGGAGTATGAACGAGCACCCTTCCCTCTCCAACCTGCTCAAGGAGGAGCGGCGGTTCGCGCCGCCCGCCGATCTGGCCGCGAACGCCAACGTCACGGCCGCCGCGTACGAACAGGCCGCGGCGGACCGGCTGGGCTTCTGGGCCGAGCAAGCCGAACGCCTGTCCTGGGAGACCGCACCCACCCAGACCCTCGACTGGTCCAACGCCCCCTTCGCAAAGTGGTTCGCCGACGGCAAGCTCAATGTCGCCTACAACTGCGTGGACCGGCATGTGGAGAACGGCCTGGGCGACCGGGTCGCCCTCCACTTCGAGGGCGAGCCGGGCGACACCCGCGCGATCACGTACGCGGAGCTGCAGCGCGAGGTCTCCCAGGCCGCCCATGCGCTGATCGAGCTGGGTGTGCGAAGCGGCGACCGGGTCGCCATCTACATGCCGATGATCCCGGAGACGGTCGTCGCCATGCTGGCCTGCGCGCGCCTGGGCGCCCCGCACTCCGTCGTCTTCGGCGGCTTCTCCGCGGACGCGCTGGCCACCCGCATCAACGACGCCGACGCCCGCGTGGTGATCACCGCCGACGGTGGCTACCGCCGCGGCAAGCCGTCCGCCCTCAAGCCCGCCGTCGACGAAGCGCTGACCAGGCCCGGCACGGAGAACGTCCGCAGCGTCCTGGTCGTCCGCCGCACCGGCCAGGAGGACATCGCCTGGCACGAGGGCCGTGACGTGTGGTGGCACGAGACCGTCGGGCGGCAGAGCGACCAGCACACGCCCGAGGCCTTCGACGCCGAGCACCCGCTGTTCATCCTCTACACCTCCGGCACGACGGGTAAGCCCAAGGGCATCCTGCACACCACCGGCGGCTACCTCACCCAGGTCTCGTACACCCACCACGCGGTCTTCGACCTCAAGCCGGAGACCGACGTCTTCTGGTGCACCGCCGACGTCGGCTGGGTGACCGGCCACTCGTACATCACCTACGGCCCGCTCTCCAACGGCGCGACCCAGGTGCTCTACGAAGGCACGCCCGACACCCCGCACCAGGGCCGCTGGTGGGAGATCGTGCAGAAGTACGGCGTGACCATCCTCTACACCGCGCCGACCGCGATCCGCGCCTGTATGAAGTGGGGCGACGACATCCCGGCGAAGTTCGATCTGTCGTCGCTGCGCGTCCTCGGGTCGGTGGGCGAGCCCATCAACCCCGAGGCATGGATGTGGTACCGCAAGCACATCGGGGCCGATGCGACGCCGATCGTCGACACCTGGTGGCAGACCGAGACCGGCGCCATGATGCTCAGCCCGCTGCCGGGCGTCACGGCCACCAAGCCCGGCTCGGCCCAGGTGGCGCTGCCCGGTATCGCCGCGACCGTCGTGGACGACGACGCCCGCGAGGTCCCCGACGGCGCCGGCGGCTACCTCGTGCTGACCGAGCCCTGGCCGTCCATGCTCCGTACGATCTGGGGCGACGACCAGCGCTATCTCGACACCTACTGGTCGCGCTTCGAGGGCAAGTACTTCGCCGGCGACGGTGCCAAGAAGGACGACGACGGCGACATCTGGCTGCTCGGCCGGGTGGACGACGTGATGCTGGTGTCCGGCCACAACATCTCCACCACCGAGGTCGAATCGGCGCTGGTCTCGCACCCGAAGGTGGCCGAGGCTGCGGTCGTCGGCGCCGCCGACCCGCAGACCACCCAGGCCATCTGCGCCTTCGTCATTCTGCGCGGCGGGGCGGCGGAGGACGAGGGCCTGGTCGAGGAGCTGCGCGCGCATGTCGCCCAGCAGCTGGGCCCGATCGCCAAGCCCAAGCGGATCCTGCCGGTCGCGGAGCTGCCGAAGACCCGCTCCGGAAAGATCATGCGGCGGCTGCTGCGTGATGTCGCCGAGAACCGCGACCTCGGCGATGTCACCACCCTCACCGATTCCTCGGTCATGGACCTGATCCAGGCGAAGCTGCCGGGCGCGGCCAGCGAGGACTGAGCGGACGACCCGAGGGGCACCCGGCCGGCGCGGCCCGGGTGCCCCTCGGCCGTCTCCGGCAGCCCGCCTCCCTGGCGGGCCCGGCCCCGCGCAGAGCCCCCGGCTCCTCCCCGGCACCCCGGCCGCGGCCCGCCTCTCCAGCGGCCCGATGCCCGTATTGCCCGTAAAGTGAGGCCACCGGACAGCCGTTTGCACCCGCCCGGTAAAGTGGGAACCGCGTCAATGACGCGCTAAGAAACTCAGGGTGCGCCGGGAAGTCTGGTCGGCAACTGCAACAGCCGTACGCAGCTACCGAGAGCCCCGGAGGTCACCGCGTGAGCGCCCCCACCAACCGCCGTTCCCCCTTCCTCGGGCGGATGCCGCTGCCCGAACGGAACTACATCGCGGACGCGCTGCGTGCCGAAACCGTCGGTGGCGTCCTCCTGCTCGCCGCCGCCGTAGCCGCCCTGATCTGGGCAAACACCCTCGGCGGGAGCTACGAAGCGGTCCGCGGATTCCACCTGGGACCGTCCGCGCTGGGCCTGGACCTGTCCGTCCAGCACTGGGCCGGCGACGGGCTGCTCGCGCTCTTCTTCTTCGTCGCCGGCATCGAGCTCAAGCGCGAACTGGTCGCCGGGGAGCTGCGCGACCCGAAGGCCGCCGCGCTCCCCGTGGTCGCCGCACTCTGCGGCATGGCGATGCCGGCGGTCGTCTACTTCAGCGTGAACAGCATCGGCGGGGGCTCGCTGCAGGGCTGGGCGGTCCCCACCGCCACCGATATCGCCTTCGCGCTCGCCGTACTCGCCGTCATCGGCACCTCGCTGCCCGCCGCGCTGCGCGCCTTCCTGCTCACGCTCGCCGTCGTCGACGACCTCTTCGCGATCCTGATCATCGCGGTCTTCTTCACCTCCACGCTCAATTTCCTGGCCCTCGGTCTCGCCGTCGCCGGCCTGCTGGTCTTCTATCTGCTGCTGCGCAAGGGCGTCCGCGGCTGGTACGTCTACGTCCCGCTCGCCCTGGTCATCTGGGGCCTGATGCAGAACAGCGGAGTGCATGCCACCATCGCCGGCGTCGCCATGGGCCTGATGCTGCGCTGCACCCGGCGCAACGGGGAGACACAGTCCCCGGGCGAGCACATCGAGCATCTGGTCCGCCCGCTCTCGGCCGGCCTCGCCGTGCCGCTGTTCGCCCTGTTCTCCGCGGGCGTGTCCATATCCGGCGGCGCGGTCCATGACGTCTTCACCCGCCCGGAGACGCTGGGGGTCGTCCTCGGCCTGGTGGTGGGCAAGGCGTTCGGCATATTCGGCGGCACCTGGCTCACCGCCCGCTTCACCAAGGCCGAACTCAACCCCGACCTCAAGTGGCCGGACGTCTTCGCCCTCGCCTCCCTGGCCGGTATCGGCTTCACCGTCTCGCTGCTCATCGGCGAACTCGCCTTCTCCGGGAACCCGGTGCTGACCGATGAGATCAAGGCATCGGTGCTGATCGGCTCGCTGCTGGCGGCCGTCTTGTCCGGCATCCTCCTCAAGCTCCGCAACACCAAGTACAAGGCGCTGTGTGAGGACGAGGAGCGGGACGAGGACCAGGACGGCATCCCCGACATCTACGAACTCGACAATCCGGAATACCACCTGCGGATGGCGGCCATCCATGAGGCCAAGGCCGCGGAACACCGGCGGCTTGCCGAAGTGGCCTCCGGCTCGCATGCCGGAGACGATGGTCCGGCATGATCTGAGAGGCTTTGCATCCGGGTGAAGAAAAGAGGGAGACGGCGATGAGCGCAGCCGACGACAGCACGGACCGCAGCCTCGGACAGCTGGTGGCCACGGCCACCGCCGAGATGTCCGCGCTGGTGCACGACGAGATCGCACTGGCCAAGGCGGAGTTCCGCCAGGACGCCAAGCGGGCCGGCATCGGCAGTGCCGCGTTCATGGTCGCGGGCGCGCTGGCGCTGTTCGCGCTGCCGGTGCTGAGCTTCGCGGCGGCGTACGGCATCCACCACCTCGGCCTCGGCCTCGCCTGGTGCTTCCTGATCGTCGGCGGCGCCTTCCTGGTGCTCGCCGGGCTGCTGGCCCTCCTCGCGATGGCCAAGATGAAGAAGATCAAGAAGCCGGAGAAGTCCATCAACTCCGCCAAGCAGACCGCGGCCGTGCTCCAGAACGCCAAGCCGCACCCGCGCCTGGAGCCGGTGGAACACCCGGTGCTGGAGTCTGTGACACGCTCATCGGTATGACAGCCCCTGACAGCACGGCTTCGGTCGTACGGCTCGGCGTCCCCGGTGGGAGAGAGGTGTCGCACCGCGACGTCGCGGCCAACGGCGCCCGCTTCCACATCGCGGAGATGGGCGACGGCCCGCTGGTGCTGCTGCTGCACGGCTTTCCGCAGTTCTGGTGGACCTGGCGGCACCAGCTCCCGGCCCTGGCCGAGGCGGGCTTCCGCGCGGTGGCGATGGATCTGCGGGGCGTCGGCGGCAGCGACCGCACCCCCCGCGGCTACGACCCGGCGAATCTCGCCCTGGACGTCACCGGCGTCATACGGTCCCTGGGCGAGCCGGACGCCGCGCTCGTCGGGCACGACCTGGGCGGTTATCTCGCCTGGACGGCGGCGGTCATGCGGCCCAAGCTGGTGCGCCGGCTGGTCGTGTCCTCGATGCCGCACCCGCGGCGCTGGCGCTCGGCGATGCTCGCCGACGTCCGGCAGAGCGCCCAGAGTTCGCACATCTGGAACTTCCAGCGGCCCTGGCTGCCCGAACGCCGGCTGACGGCGGACGACGCGGCGCTGGTGGGCCGGATGATCCGCGACTGGTCCGGGCCGCGGCTGCCGGACGACGAGGACCTCGCGGTCTACCGGCGGGCGATGTGCATCCCCTCGACGGCGCACTGCTCGATCGAGCCGTACCGCTGGATGGTGCGCTCGATGGCGCGCCCCGACGGTATCCAGTTCAACCGCCGGATGAAGATGCCCGTACGGGTCCCGACCCTGCATGTGCACGGTTCGCTCGACCCGGTGATGCGCACCCGCAGCGCGGCCGGCTCCGGCGAGTACGTGGAGGCGCCGTACCGCTGGCGGCTGTTCGACGGCCTGGGGCACTTCCCGCACGAGGAGGACCCGGCGGCGTTCTCCACCGAGCTGATCAACTGGCTCAAGGACCCGGAACCGGACCGCTGACGTCCCGTCCGCCGGCGTCGTCCAGGGGGCAACGAGAGCCCCGGGGCCGACCGTTGAGGGAGGGCGGGCGCACCTCTTCCGCCGTGCGCCCGCACCCCGCTGAGCGGGCGGGCCGGGCCGCTCAGCGGGGCACGTCTGCCCGAGGCTCGAACGCTCGTATGACGAACGGCCACTTGCCCGGCGCATAGGCCAATTGGCCGTCCCCGAGGCGGTTACGGACCTTGGGCCACGGGCAGAGTCGAAGGTATGGGCTGGACGCACGACTACCGTGACGTGGCACGCAACCGCCGCAGCAGCGCCGTTGCAGTGGGTACTCAGGACAGGGGAACCCCGGACCTCGGGTCCGGCGCATCCCCCGACCCGGCGCACCCCATGGGCATCCCGCGCATCCTGCGCCGCAGAGCGCGCTGGATGAGCGCGCGGCTACGCCATCCCCGTACCTGAACCACGGCCCGCCGGCGAGGCGCGGCAAGCCCGTCTCGCCGCATCCGACGCACCCGCCGGCACGGGCCCGGCCGTGGAGCTGCCGGGCCCGCTCCGGGGACTGTGCGGACAGGTCTAGATCGCGCAGCCCTGACTGCCGACCTGTTGCTGGGCCGTACGCCCCTTGAGGACGTCCTGGCGGACCTCGTCGGCGGTCAGCGCATAGCCGGTGTGGGAGTCGTCCAGCGACTTCGCGAAGACGACGCCGTAGACCTTGCCCTGCGGGGTGAGCAGCGGGCCGCCGGAGTTGCCCTGACGGACCGTGGCGTAGAGGGAGTAGACATCGCGGCGGACCGTGCCGCGGTGGTAGATGTCCGGGCCGTTGGCCTGGATACGGCCGCGGATACGGGCGGAGCGCACGTCATAGCCGCCGTTCTCCGGGAAGCCGGCGACGATGGCGCTGTTGCCGCTGCTCGCGTCCGCCTTGGCGAACTGCAGCGCGGGCGCCTCCAGTGAGGGCACTTCCAGGACCGCGATATCGCGCTGCCAGTCGTAGATCACGACCTTGGCGTCGTACATCCGGCCCTCGCCGCCCACCTGGACGGTCGGCTCGCCCACTCCGCCGACCACATGGGCGTTGGTCATCACACGGTGCCGGCCGAAGACGAAGCCGCTGCCTTCGAGGACCTTGCCGCAGCCGGGGGCCGTGCCGACGACCTTGACGATGCTGCGCCTGGCCTGGGCCGCCACCGGGCTGGCGGCCAGCCGGGGGTCGGGGGCCGGCACATCGTTGATCGGTTCGTTGGAGAACGGCGTGAAGACCTGGGGGAAGCCGTTCTGCGCGAGGACCGAGGAGAAGTCCGCGAACCAGGTGCCGGCCTGCTGGGGCATCACCCGGGACACACCGAGCAGCACCTTGGAGTTACGGACCTCCTTGCCGAGCGTCGGCAGGGACGTACCGGCCAGCGCCGAGCCGATCAGCCAGGCGACCAGCAGCATCGCCAGGACGTTGACCAGCGCGCCGCCGGTCGCGTCCAGCGCTCTCGCCGGTGACCAGGTGATGTGGCGGCGCAGTTTGTTGCCCAGATGGGTGGTGAGCGCCTGGCCCACGGATGCGCACACGATCACGATGGCCACCGCCGCGATCGCCGCGAAGGTGCCGGGCGTCGCATCTCCGGTGACCTCGTTCCAGATCACGGGCAGCAGATAGACCGCGATCAGGCCGCCCCCGAGGAAGCCGATCACGGACAGGATGCCGACGACAAAGCCTTGCCGATAGCCGATGATCGCGAACCACACGGCCGCGACCACCAACAGGATGTCCAGGACGTTCACGCCGGACACCGTCTCACGAGCGCCAGTCCAGCGGGACCGCCTTGTCACGGTCCCACGGAATCTCCCAGCCCGCGTAGTGCAGGATCCGGTCGATCACTCCGGCCGTAAAGCCCCAGACCAGGGCATTATCGACAAGGAACGCGGGTCCGGTATGGCCACGGGGATGGCGGGCTGTCACGCGGTGGGCGGGATCCGTGAGATCCGCCACGGGAACCGTGAAGACCCGGGCGGTCTCCGCCTGGTCGACCGCGCCGACCGGGGTCGGCCGGCGCCACCACCCCAGTACGGGGGTCACCACGAAGCCGCTGACGGGGATGTAGAGCCGCGGCAGCACACCGAAGACCTGCACACCCGACGGATCGAGGCCGGTCTCC
Organism: Streptomyces sp. NPDC054765; assembly: GCF_053612065.1. NCBI lineage: Bacteria > Bacillati > Actinomycetota > Actinomycetes > Kitasatosporales > Streptomycetaceae > Streptomyces > Streptomyces sp. NPDC054765. The sequence goes on from NZ_JBSHBP010000003.1 coordinate 182,141, forward strand.
TCCTGGGCCTCACGCAGCGCCGCCCGCACCGGGCCGGGCCCGTCGGCGTCGCCGTCCTCCGGATCGAGCGCGCCACCGGGGAAGGAGGGCTGGCCGGCATGCGAGCGCAGGGTGCCGGCCCGCTCCATCAGGAGCAGCTCGGGCCCGCGGGGGCCGTGTCCGAAGAGGATCAGCACCGCGGACTGCCGGCCGCCGCTCTCCGGCGGCAGAAAGCGGCTGAGCTGGCGCGGCTCGATGGTGGCGGCCGCACGGGCGACCGGGGCCAGCCACTCGGGCAGCCCCTCGGCCGTGACCGTGGCGTCCCGGCCGGACGCGGCGCCGGACGCCGCCCCGCGGACGTCCGCCTCCTCGCCGTACCGCTGCTCCCGTGCACTCCTCATACGCGCCCCCTCAGGCCTGGCGTCGATCGTCGGTCCCCTCCGGGCGGGCGGCCGTCATGAAGCGGCTGTCCGGGGCTCCATCGGGGGCGCGGGCTGTCCTGGATAGCCCGCCGGTGGCTTCAGCCGCTGCCCCGGCCGGCCGCCCAGCTCGTACTTGAGCAGCTTCTTCGCCTTCTCCGGGTCCGTCTCGCCCTCGCCGTACGACGGGCACAGCGGGGCGATGGGGCAGGCTCCGCAGGCGGGCTTGCGGGAGTGGCAGACACGGCGGCCGTGGAAGACCACCCGGTGCGAGAGCATCGTCCACTCGCTCTTGGGGAAGATCTCGGCGACATCCGCCTCGACCTTCTCGGCGTCCTCCGCGGTGGTCCAGCCGAAGCGGCGCGCGAGGCGGCCGAAGTGGGTGTCGACGGTGATGCCCGGGACGCCGAAGGCGTTGCCCAGCACCACATTGGCGGTCTTGCGGCCGACCCCGGGAAGCGTGACGAGGTCCTCCAGGCGGCCCGGCACCTCGCCGCCGAAGCGGTCGCGCAGCGCGGCCGACAGACCGAGCAGCGACTTCGCCTTGGCCCGGAAGAAGCCGGTCGGCCGGATCAGCTCCTCCAGCCGCTCGGGGTCCATGGCGGCCATGTCCTCGGGCGTCGGGCAGACCGCGAAGAGGCGCGGGGTGGTCTGGTTGACCCTCAGGTCGGTGGTCTGCGCGGACAGGACCGTCGCGACCAGCAGCTCGAACGGGTTGGTGAAGTCCAGCTCGGGATGGGCGTACGGATACAGCTCGGCCAGCTCACGGTTGATCCGGCGGGCCCGTCGGACCATGGCGACGCGCGACTCGGGCTTGCGCGCAGCGGCCTTCTTGGCGGGGGCCTTCGCGGTGGCCGTCTTCTTGGTGCTCGCCTTCTTGGCGGGCGGCTTTTCGGCGGCCGGCTTTTCGGCGGCCGCAGTGGCCTTCTTCGTGACGGTCTTCTGGGCGACCGCCTTCCGGGCGGTGGTCTTCTTCGTGACGGACTTCTGCGCAGCGGCCTTCTCGGCCGCCGCCGGCTTCTGTGGAGTTTCGTTCACGGCGGCCTTCTTCCCTGCCGAGGTCCTGCCTACCGAGGTCTTCCGCGCGGAGGTCCACGCGGAGGTGTCCCGCGCCGCCGGCCGCGACGCGCCGGTTCCGCGGACGACCGGCTTCCGGCCGGACGTCACCCCGGAGGGCGATTTGTTACTTTTACCGGAATTGGATGAGCCGCCGGACGGCTGTTCGCCCACAGCGGAATTGCGCCCCGTACTCACTCGTCCGGCCCCCCACTCCTCTGCTCTCACCGGCGTATTGGACACTCGGCCAGACTAAGGCCAGCCACTGACATCCGGCTTGATCACTGTGATTCCTGACCCCAATCGGCCCCCTGCCTTACGGCTCGGCGCACCGGTCCGGCAAACTTGTGATTGATCGCACTGTTTTGCATTCCGGCATGATGGGGACCACAGTCCCCCGGAGCATGTCGACAAGGAGAGATCTCGTGGACGACGTTCTGCGGCGCGCACCGCTCTTCGCGGCGCTCGATGACGAGCAGGCGGCCGAGCTGCGCGCCTCAATGGGAGAGGTCACGCTCGCCCGCGGCGACGCCCTGTTCCACGAAGGGGACCCCGGCGACCGCCTGTACGTGGTCACCGAGGGCAAGGTGAAGCTGCACCGCACTTCCCCGGACGGCCGGGAGAACATGCTCGCCGTCCTCGGCCCCGGTGAGCTGATCGGTGAGCTCTCGCTCTTCGACCCCGGCCCGCGCACGGCCACGGCTTCCGCCCTGACCGAGGTCAAGCTCCTCGGCCTGGGCCACGGCGACCTTCAGCCCTGGCTGAACGCCCGCCCCGAGGTGGCCACGGCACTGCTGCGCGCGGTCGCCCGCCGGCTCCGCAAGACCAACGACCAGATGTCCGACCTGGTCTTCTCGGACGTGCCGGGCCGCGTGGCCCGCGCCCTGCTCGACCTGTCGCGCCGCTTCGGCGTGCAGTCCGAGGAAGGCATCCACGTCGTCCACGACCTGACGCAGGAGGAGCTGGCCCAGTTGGTCGGCGCCTCCCGTGAGACGGTCAACAAGGCGCTCGCGGACTTCGCGGGGCGCGGCTGGCTGCGCCTGGAGGCGCGCGCCGTGATCCTGCTGGACGTCGAGCGGCTGGCCAAGCGCTCGCGCTGACCCGGCTCGTACACACAGCCTTGGCAGGGCCCCGCTCCGGCGGGGCCCTTCGCCATGGTGCGGCCGGCCTCTTCGTCGCGGGTCGCCGGACCGGCTCGCGCCCCGTCATCGGGGGCGCCGGCGCCTCCTCCCCCGCCGGTAATAGGTCGCCGCGCCACCGGCCCCCTCGCCATAGTGGCGCCATGACCAACGGCACGGGGCTGGACCGGGACGGCTCCGGCCGCCCCCGCCGTCAGCCCTCGATCAGCCCGTGCTCGCCCAGGTAGTCCAGCTGTGCCCGCACCGACAGCTCGGCGGCCGGCCACAAGGAGCGGTCGACCTCGGCATAGACGTTCGCGACGACCTCGGCAGGCGAGCGGTGACCGGCCTCGACCGCGGTCTCCACCTGGGCGAGCCGGTGCGCCCGGTGCGCCAGATAGAACTCCACCGCCCCCTGGGCGTCGTTCAGCACCGGCCCGTGCCCCGGCAGGACCGTCGCCACCCCGTCGTCGACCGTGAGGGAGCGCAGCCGGCGCAGCGAGTCCAGGTAGTCGCCCAGCCGCCCGTCGGGGTGTGCGACCACGGTGGTGCCGCGCCCCAGGATCGTGTCGCCGGTGAGCACCGCACGATCGGCCGGGAGGTGGAAGGAGAGCGAGTCCGCGGTGTGGCCCGGTGTGGGTACCACGCGCAACTCCAGGCCACCGGTGGTGATGACGTCGCCCGCGTCGAGCCCCTCGTCGCCCAGGCGCAGCGCCGGGTCCAGCGCCCGTACGGCCGAACGGGTCAGCTCGGCGAACCGGGCGGCGCCGTCGGCGTGGTCGGGGTGACCGTGGGTCAGCAGGATCAGCGCGATGCGCTTGCCGGCCCGCTCGGCGGTGTCGATGACGGCCCTCAGGTGGCTCTCGTCGAGCGGCCCGGGGTCGATGACGACGGCGAGGTCGGAGTCCGGCTCAGCGACGATCCAGGTGTTGGTGCCGTCCAGCGTCATCGGCGACGGGTTCGGGGCCAGTACGCACCGAGCACGCGCCGTGGCGGGTCCCGGGATCACGCCGCCACGGGGCCGGCCGGGGAGGGCGGAAGCTTCGGTCATGCGGGGGTCCCTCCCGAGGGGCCGGGGCGGTCCGAGGGGCTGCCGCCGTCCCCGGGCGCACCGGTATCGGCGCCGGTCTGCGCGATGTGCTTGGTGAACTCGTCGTGCCCCGGCCAGCTCAGCTCGATCTCGCCGCCGACGAGGCGGGCCCGTGCCAGCACCGGCGTCAGGTTCTGGGCCTCCGCCGCGGCCAGCACGTCCGCGGACGTGGCGTACGGCTGCAGCGAGCGCAGCGTCGCGATGGTCGGCGGCATCATCAGCAGCTCACCGCGGTCGTAGCCGGCGGCTGCCTCCTTGGGCCGGATCCACAGCGCGAGGTCCGCCTCGCCAGGGGGGATGGGGGTGTCCGCCGGACCGGTGGGGGTGCCCCCGGTCGCACCGAGTGGAGGCCGGGGGATGGCCGAAGGCCCTTGGGGGAGGGTCCGCTGGCCCTCGGGGAGCGCCGCCACGAAGAACCAGGTGTCGTAGCGCCGCGGCTCGAACTCCGGGGTGATCCAGCGGGCCCAGGCACCGAGCAGATCGGAGCGCAGGACCAGGCCGCGGCGGCCCAGGAAGTCGGCGAAGGACAGCTCGTGGGCGACCAGGGCGGCGCGGTCGGCCTCCCATTCCTCGCCGGTGGTGTCCGCGACGACCGTGTCGGCCGAGGCGCCCGCGAGCAGCACACCGGACTCCTCGAAGGTCTCGCGGACCGCGGCGCAGACGATGGCCTGGGCGGTGGCCGGGTCGACGCCCATACGGACCGCCCACTGGGCGCGCGACGGGCCGGCCCAGGCCACCGGGCGCTCATCGCGGGGGTCGACGGAGCCGCCCGGATAGGCGTACGCGCCTCCGGCGAAGGCCATGGAGGCGCGTCTGCGCAGCATATGGACGGCGGGGCCGCCGGAGGGGGAGTCCCGCAGCAGCAGGACGGTGGCGGCCCGCCGGGGCTCGGCGGGGGTCAGCTCGCCGTTCGCGAGCGCCCGGATACGGTCCGGCCACTCCGGCGGGTACCACTGGCCATTGGTCGTGGACGACATGGCCGGATGCTATGCGCTCGCGCGCGGATGTTCGAGGGCGTCTTTCGCACCAAGGGGCCCCTGCTGACGAGGGGCCCCTACAGGCGCGCGGCACACACTCCGGGCATCGGCACCCTTACGGAGTGCCTATTCGGCGGTCTCGACCTGGATCTCGACCTCGACCGGGGCGTCGAGCGGCAGCACCGCCACGCCCACGGCGGACCGGGCGTGCACGCCCTTGTCGCCGAGGATCTCGCCCAGCAGTTCGCTGGCGCCGTTGAGGACGCCCGGCTGGCCGGTGAAGTCCGGCGCGGAGGCCACGAAGCCGACGACCTTCACGACCCGCTGGATCTTGTCCAGGTCGCCGATGACGGACTTCACGGCCGCCAGCGCGTTGAGCGCACAGGTGGCGGCGAGCTCCTTGGCCTGCTCGGCGCTGACCTCGGCGCCCACCTTGCCGGTGGCCGGCAGCGCGCCGTCCACCATCGGCAGCTGGCCGGAGGTGAAGACGTACGAGCCGGAGCGCACCGCGGGCTGGTAGGTGGCCAGCGGCGGCACCACCTGCGGCAGCTTCAGGCCGAGCGCCGCGATCTTGTCCTCCGCCGCGCTCACGCCTTCTCCCGCTTCAGGTAGGCCACCAACTGCTCGGGGTTGTTCGGGCCCGGCACGACCTGGACCAGCTCCCAGCCGTCCTCGCCCCAGGTGTCCAGAATCTGCTTCGTCGCGTGCACGAGCAGCGGCACGGTCGCGTATTCCCACTTGGTCATGGGCCCGAGCGTAATGCCTGTCCACGACAGCCGTGGACGCCGTCCGCCGCCGGCCGCCCGCACCCGTCCCGCGCGGCCTTCGGGAGCACGGCCGCCGGGCCCCTACGGGGCATCCCTGATCCGCCCCGGAGGGAATGCGGGCGGATTCTCCGGGGCTTGCCAGGCGCATCCCGTGCGTAGCCGGGACGCGGACTGGTTAGGCTCCTTGACGTGAGCAGGCTCCATGTCGTCAGCGGTAAGGGTGGCACCGGCAAGACCACGGTCGCCGCTGCCCTAGCCCTCGCCCTGGCCACCGAGGGTCGCCGTACCCTCCTGGTCGAGGTCGAGGGCCGGCAGGGCATTGCCCAGTTGTTCGAAACCGAAGCGCTTCCTTACGAGGAACGCAAGATCGCAGTGGGTCCGGCGGCGGAAGGTGCGTCGCCCTGGGGCCCCTCCCGGACGGAGTCCGCGGGAGATGCCCCCCGGGGCGGTGGCGGCAGGCGGGCCGGCGGTGAGGTCCACGCCCTCGCCATCGACGCCGAACGCGCCCTTCTGGACTACCTCCAGATGTTCTACAAGCTCGGCAGCGCCGGCCGGGCGCTCAAGAAGCTCGGCGCGATCGACTTCGCCACGACCATCGCGCCGGGCCTGCGGGACGTCCTGCTGACCGGCAAGGCGTGCGAAGCGGTGCGCCGCAAGGACAAGAGCGGGAAGTTCGTCTACGACGCGGTCGTGATGGACGCCCCGCCGACCGGCCGCATCACCCGCTTTCTGAACGTCAACGACGAGGTCGCCGGCCTCGCGAAGATCGGCCCGATCCACAATCAGGCGCAGGCCGTGATGCGGGTCCTCAAGTCTCCCGAGACCGCGGTGCATCTGGTGACGCTCCTGGAGGAGATGCCGGTCCAGGAGACCGCGGACGGCGTCGCCGAGCTGCGCGCCGCCGGCATCCCCGTGGGCGGCATCGTCATCAACATGACCCGCCCGGCGCTGCTGGACAACGGCGACCTCGACAGCGCCGCCCGCGGGGCGCGTACGGGCGTCGCCAAGGCGCTCTCCCAGGCCGGTCTGGGCGGCGCCCGCCGCGGCGGCCTGGCGGACCGGCTGATCGACCCCCTGCTGGAGCAGGCGCGCGAACACGCCGAGCGGGTCGAGCTGGAGCGCGCCGAGTACGCCGAACTCACCGCAATCGGCCTGCCCACCTACGAGTTGGAGCTGCTCCCCGAGGGAGTGGACCTCGCCGGGCTCTACCACCTGGCGAGAGACCTGCGGAAACAGGGGCCCATATGACCTCGGACAACACGACGCTGGACGCCTCGGCCCCGCGGCTCGAGGTCGATGCGCTGATCGACGACCCGCACACCCGCATCGTGGTGTGCTGCGGCTCGGGCGGCGTCGGCAAGACCACAACCGCCGCGGCCCTGGGCGTCCGCGCCGCCGAGCGCGGCCGCAAGGTCGTCGTGCTCACCATCGACCCGGCCCGGCGGCTGGCGCAGTCCATGGGCATCTCCGAGCTCGACAACGTCCCACGCCAGGTCAAGGGCGTCGATGAGTCCGCGGGCGGCGAACTGCACGCGATGATGCTGGACATGAAGCGCACCTTCGACGAGATCGTCGAGGGCCATGCGGATGCCGACCGGGCCCGCGCCATCCTGGAGAACCCCTTCTACCAGTCCCTGTCGGCCGGCTTCGCGGGCACACAGGAGTACATGGCCATGGAGAAGCTGGGCCAGCTCCGCGCGAACGACGAGTGGGACCTGATCGTCGTCGACACCCCGCCGAGCCGCTCCGCCCTGGACTTCCTGGATGCGCCCAAGCGCCTCGGCTCCTTCCTGGACGGCAAGTTCATCCGGGTGCTGATGGCACCGGCGAAGGTGGGCGGCCGGGCCGGCATGAAGTTCCTCAACGTCGGCATGTCGATGATGACCGGCACCCTCAGCAAGCTCATGGGCGGTCAACTCCTGCGCGACGTCCAGACGTTCGTAGCCGCGATGGACACCATGTTCGGCGGCTTCCGCACCCGCGCGGACGCCACCTACCGTCTGCTGCAGGCACCCGGCACGGCGTTCCTCGTGGTGGCCGCGCCGGAGCGGGACGCGCTGCGCGAGGCGGCGTACTTCGTCGAGCGGCTGGCCGCCGAGCAGATGCCGCTGGCCGGCCTCGTGCTGAACAGGGTGCACGGCAGCGGCGCCGCCCAACTCAGCGCCGAACGCGCACTGGCCGCCGCGGAGGCCCTGACGGACCGCATGGCGGAGGACACCCATGCGGACGCCCATGCGGAGAGCCACACGGACGGCCACACAGACGGCCACACGGACGGCGATACCGACACCGGGGCGGACGACGCGGCGAAGGACACCGGGGCGGCCCCGGACCCGGCCACCGCTCCTGCCTCCGGCTCCGGCTCCGGCGCGGAAGCCGCGCCGCCCCCCGGCCGCGCAGAAAATAATCTTGAAGCCACCGGCATTGTGGATCTCGACGCCGGGAAGGCTGGATCACGTACCGTCGGCAGCCTCTCCCCCGCTGCCCCGGCGGAGCACGGAACACCCACCTCGGCCTCAACGGCGCAACTGGCCGCCGGGCTGCTACGGCTGCACGCGGAACGCATGCAGGTCCTCGCGCGCGAACGTCGCACGCGGGACCGCTTCACCGCGCTGCATCCCGAGGTTCCGGTGACGGAGGTCGCCGCGCTGCCCGGCGATGTCCATGACCTCGCGGGACTGCGTGCCATCGGCGACCGCCTGACACGGAACCCCACGGACACCGACGACTGAGCCGCAGGCACGGCCGACTCAACCACCCACGACGACTCAGCCACCCACGACTCAGCCACCCACCCGCCACGAAGCGCCCTCACCCAAGAAGCGCCTCATTCACACCTTCACGTGTCAGACATCTTCGTGTGCCACACGCATCACATGGCGCACCAATACAGCGCGCCCCACCCTTCATCGACGCCCAACTTTCGGGCGCGCCAGGGCCATTGATGGCACGTCACCATGCACCCATCAGAACGCGCCACCCTCCGAGCCTTCTCGGCCAATCCTCGCGGCCGGAGCCCGGCTGCCCGGACTACCCCACCGCGGCGAACTCGTCGAAGATCTCGTCCTCACAGTCCAGCGGCAAGATGCCCGTGCTGCGCTCATATTCCGTACGCGCTGTCTCCAGCAGCCGACGCCATGACGTCACGGTCGGGCGGCGACGCAGCAGCGCCCTCCGCTCGCGCTCGGTCATCCCGCCCCACACGCCGAACTCCACCCGGTTGTCCAGGGCATCGGCCAGGCACTCCGTGCGCACCGGACATCCGGTGCACACCGCCTTGGCGCGGTTCTGCGCCGCCCCTTGTACGAACAGTTCATCCGGATCAGTAGTGCGGCAGGCTGCCTGTGCACTCCAGTCGGTTACCCAGCTCATGCTGGCGCCGTCCTCTCCCGAATCGAGGCTCCCCCACGGCGGCAATCGGCATATTCACCGTTGCCAGTTGAGGACGTTACGGAAGGCAGGCAGGGCGCAACACCCCCTTCGGGCCCAATCTTGAATGGCCCGAACGGACTATGCGTACGCGGCAGATCACCCAACGGAGTGACCGAACGGCATATGTCACTTTGCACACAAGACGGGACAGTTCGCCGCCCTGACGCGGGATTTCTCTCGACATACACGGGCACGTGGGGGCGCGGCCCGCGGGAGTAGGGGTTGACGAACCGATGCGTAACCGTTCAGCTGTGGTAGCTGAGTCCAGGCTAAACGAACAGGTGCGCCCCTGTCCGGCGATTGAGAACGTAGGCTGCCCTCATGCCTAAGAAGCGCGACGGCGGAGGTCTGTCCAAGACGCAGCAGGCCGCCAGGTTCCTCGGTGTCAGCGTCCTGGCCGGAGCGGTGCTCGCCGGCCTCGCGCTCCCGGCGGCCGGGGCCCTCGGTCTCGCCGCCAAGGGATCGGTCGAGGGCTTCGACGACATCCCGGCGAACCTCAAGACGCCGCCGCTCAGCCAGCGGACCAGGATCCTGGACGCCAAGGGCGGCGAGATCGCCAAGGTCTACTCCCGCGACCGCACGGTCGTCGGCCTCCAGGACATGTCGCCGTACATCCAAAAGGCGATAGTCGCGATCGAGGACGCGCGCTTTTACCAGCACGGCGCCATCGACATGAAGGGCATCCTGCGGGCGCTCAACAAGAACGCCCAGTCGGGCGGCGTCTCCCAGGGCGCCTCGACCCTGACGCAGCAGTATGTGAAGAACGTCTTCATCGAGGAGGCGGGCGACGACCCGGACAAGGTCGCGCAGGCCACCCAGCAGACCCTCGGCCGCAAGGTCAAGGAGCTCAAGTACGCGATCCAGGTCGAGAAAGAGCTCGGCAAGCGCAAGATCCTGCAGAACTACCTCAACATCACGTTCTTCGGGCAGCAGGCCTACGGCATCGAGGCGGCCGCCCAGCGCTACTTCAGCAAGCACGCCAAGGATCTGAGCCTGGACGAGTCGGCGCTGCTGGCCGGCATCGTCCAGTCGCCCAGCCGCTACGACCCGGTCAATGACCCGCAGGAGGCCACCCGGCGGCGCAACACCGTCCTGCAGCGGATGGCCGACATGAAGGACATCACCCAGGCGCAGGCCGACGCGGCCGCCAAGAAGCCGATCAAGCTTGCGGTCAGCCGCCCCAAGAACGGCTGCATCACCGCCACCGACGGCGCCGGCTTCTTCTGTGACTACATCCGCAAGGTCTTCCTCACCGACAAGGCCTTCGGCAAGAACCGCACGGCCCGGCTCAAGCTCTGGGACCAGGGCGGCATGACGATCCGCACCACCCTCGATCCGCAGACCCAGAAGTCGGTGCAGGCATCGATAAAGGAGCACGTCTACAACGACGACCCGGTGGCCACCGCCGCCACCATCGTCGAACCGGGCACCGGCAAGATCCTCGGCATGGGCCAGTCCCGCCCGTACGGCTTCCGCGAGAACGAGACCGTGATCAACCTCTCGGTGAACCACGACATGGGCGGGGGCGCCGGCTATCTGCCCGGGTCGACCTTCAAGCCGGTGGTCGCCGCGGCCGCGCTGGAGCAGGGGACGAACCCGGAGCAGGAGTACCCGTCGCCGTACCGGATGCCCTATCCCAGCCCGGTCCAGACCTGCGACGGTGAATGGCAGGGCAACGGCTCCGAGAACGTCGAGAACGAGAACAAGGACGAAGTCGGCCCGTACGGCATGAAAGAAGCGACCGCCAAGTCGGTCAACACCTACTTCGTGCAGCTGATCAGCGACATGGGTGTCTGCCCCGCGGTCAAGATGGCGCAGAAGATGGGCATCGAGCGGGCGGACGGCAAGCCGCTGCAGCAGGTTCCGTCGATGACGCTCGGCACCCAGGAAATGTCACCGCTCACGATGGCGGCCGGATACGCCGCCTTCGCCAGTGGCGGCCAGTACTGCTCCCCGGTGGCCATCGAGTCGATCACCGACGCGCGCGGCCGGGAGATGAAGGTCCCGCAGACCAGTTGCCGTACCGCCATGTCCAAGAAGACCGCGGACACGATCAACACGCTGCTCAAGGGCGTGGTCGAGGACGGTACCGGCAAGGAGGCCGGGCTCAAGGGCCGCGACAGCGCCGGCAAGACCGGCACCACCGACAGCCGCTATGCCGCCTGGTTCGTCGGCTACACGCCCAACGCGGCCGGCGCGGTCTGGGTCGGCGACCCGCAGCACAGGCGGAAGATGTACCACATCACCATCGGCGGCGTCCCCCACGACAAGGTCTACGGCGCCGACACCCCCGGCCCCATCTGGCGTGACGCGATGACCGGCGCGCTGGCCGGCCGGCCCGCCCCCGCCCTGCCCACCGTCCCGATCGACGACCCCGCCAAGGACAAGCCCCAGGGCAACGAGGGCGACAAGGGCCGCGGCAAGCACAAGCCCGGCCGGGGCGGCCACGGCGGCGACAACAAGCCGGGCGGCGGCTGGAGCATTCCCGGCTTCCCCGACATCCTGGGCGGCGGCAACGGCGGCTGGTGAACCGCCGGTTGGCCGTACGCCGGAAGACTCCGGCCCGTACGACGACCGGCGTCGGCCCGTACGACGCAGGACGAGGGGCGCCCCATGGGGGCGCCCCTCGTCCTTCCCTCAGAAATCCCTCCGGCCGCTCAGCCGGCCAGCAGCTTCTTCACCACCGCGGCCACCCGGCCGCCCTCGGCACGGCCCGCCACCTGAGGGTTGACGATCTTCATGACGGCGCCCATCGCCCGCGGCCCCTCGGCTCCGGCACCCTTGGCCTCCGCCACGGCCGCCGCGACCAGCTGCTCCAGCTCCTCGTCGGTCAGCTGCTTGGGCAGATAGTCCGCGAGCACTTCGCCCTCGGCGCGCTCGCGCTCGGCCGACTCCCCGCGGCCACCCTTCTCGAAGGCGTCCGCGGCCTCCCGGCGCTTCTTCGCCTCCCGCGCGATGATCTTCTCGACCTCGCCGTCGGACAGCACGCGCGCCTCGGTGCCCGCTACCTCCTCCTTCTGGATCGCGGTCAGCGTGAGACGGAGGGTGGAGGAACGCAGCTCGTCGCGCGCCTTGATCGCGGTGGTGAGGTCGTCCTGCAGCTTGGACTTGAGCATGGTCATGCCGTCGAGTATGCCCCCACCCACCGGCAACCGCCGCGTCTTATCCCCCGGCCCCGCCACGCCCGCCACCCGTCGGGGCGCCTCCCTCACGCTGCACCTACCCCCCGCACTCTGCGACGATGGGGACCATGCGCGCGCGATACGGAGTACCCCTGACCCTGACCGCAGTCGGCGCGGCCGGCCTGGCCTACGCCGCCGGCTTCGAAGTCCGCTCCTTCCGCCTCCGGCGCATCACCGTGCCCGTACTGCCCCACGGCATGCGGCCGTTGCGCGTCCTGCAGGTCTCCGACGTCCACATGGTCAGCGGACAGCGCAAGAAACAGCGCTGGCTGCAGTCGCTCGCCGGGCTGCGCCCCGACTTCGTCATCAACACGGGCGACAACCTCTCCGACCCCGAGGGCGTCCCCGAGGTACTGGACGCGCTCGGCCCGCTGATGGAGTTCCCCGGCGCCTACGTCTTCGGCTCCAACGACTACTACGGTCCCAAGCTGCGCAATCCCGCCCGCTACCTCATCGAGCGGATGCAGGGCCGGCACGGCCTCAACGGCAACGCGCCCGCCGTGGGCGTCGTCCACAACCCGTGGGAAGAGCTGCGCGACGCGTTCGACGCCGCCGGCTGGGTCGGCCTGTCCAATTCCCGCGGCCGCCTCAAGCTGGAGGGCGTCGAGATCGCCCTGACCGGCCTGGACGACCCGCACATCAAGCGCGACCGCTACGCCGAGGTCGCCGGCGGTCCGGAGTCCGGCGCCGATCTCTCCCTGGCCGTCGTCCACGCCCCCTACCTGCGCACCCTGGACGCGTTCACCGCCGACGGCTACCCCCTGATCCTGGCCGGCCACACCCACGGCGGGCAGCTCTGCATCCCGTTCTACGGTGCCCTCGTCACCAACTGCGACATCGACACCGAGCGCGCGAAGGGCCTGTCCACCCACACCGCCGCCGGCCACACCTCCTACCTCCATGTCTCCGCCGGCTGCGGCACCAACCGCTACACCCCGGTCCGCTTCGCCTGCCCCCCGGAAGCGACGCTGCTGACGCTGACGGCGAAGAGCTGAGGCGGGCGGGGCTGCCCCGGAGCACAGCAGGTCCCCGGCGGGCGCATGCAGGTCCCCGGCGGGCGGCCGGGGCCGAGGGATGGGCGGGGCGGCACTCGTACGTACCCGGGGATTCCCCGGACCACGGCTCTCCCCGGCTCCGGCTCACCCCGGACAGCAGCTTCCCCGGACTCCTGCCCTCTCGGACTCCGGCTCCCCCGGTCTCCCGACCGGAGCACCCTCGGCCCGGGGCTCGGGCCACCCCGCGCCCCGGGCCGGGTTTTGCCGGATGAGGTCTCCCGGATCCGTTGATCATCCCCCTGACGTGGAGGGATGTCCGACCCCACCCGGACCTCGCAGTCCACGCGCCATGCCGCCGGCCCGGCCGGCGCCGCCGCCCGCACCCCGGCAGCAGCCGTAGCCCCCACGAGCCGCCACCCCTTGGTGGCCGCCTTCCGTGCCCTCATCGCCACGGCCGCCCTGACCGGTCTGCTCCTCGCGGGCCTCGGCGCCGGCAGCCCGGCCCCTCTCCTCACCCGCTTCACCGTGCAGGCCAACCTCGCCGCGGTGCTGGTCTCGGCCCGCTCCGCCCATCGCGCCTGGACCGGCCGCCGCCCCGTGAGCCCCCGCATCACGGGCGCGCTCCTCCCCGCCCTCGCCCTCTCCGCCCTCATTCACTACGCCTTCCCGGCCGCCGACTCCACCGCCTTCACCCTGCCGGCCGCCCCCGCCACCGGTGTGACCCAAGCCATCGCCCACCTGCTCCTGTACGCCGTCACTCCCCTCGCCGTCGTCGCCGACTGGCTCCTGCTCACCACCCCCCGCGGCTTCCGCCTGCCCTACGCCTGGCAGTGGCCGGCCTACCCGCTCCTCTACCTCGCCTTCACCCTGGTCGTCCCCGCCGCCGCCGGCGCCCCCTCCCCGACCGTCGCCACCGCCGTCACCCTCGGCCTGGCCCTCTGCGCCCTCCCCTTGATCACCATCGGGATCGACCAGGCCAGGCCCGCTCCCCGGCTCCACAACAACCGGATTTCACCTACGGGGATCGGTCCGCTAAAGTAGAGCTCGTTGCTTCGGGGTGTAGCGCAGCTTGGCAGCGCGCTTCGTTCGGGACGAAGAGGTCGTGGGTTCAAATCCCGCCACCCCGACTGAGAAGTAGCAGGTCAGGCCCGGTTTCCGGAAACGGAAGCCGGGCCTGGTGCATTCTTGGAACCCTCTCGGGAGTGAGCGGCGAGCGGATCTTGAATTCGCGCCCGCCCGGCGGTGCCCGCTGACGCCCCTTCAGGGGCCTTCCCTTTGACTGCCGGACACGGCACCGGAAGTGATCCGGGTCACAGGGGCGCGCTCGCGCGGTTGCCGGTTGCCCATTGCCTCGACGGGGCAAGTGCCGGGGCTCAGCTCGCCCTTGTGCCGGCCGGTGAGCCCGCCCGGACCGCACTCCTGGCCCGAGCCGCAGGACGGAAACCACGCCGCGCCGTCCGGCGCCGGTCCCTCCCCTGTGGGGACCGGTGCCGAACCGCGCAGGCGGCGGCGGTCCGTGCCGTACGGGCGCGGACCAGGAAAGGGCCGACACGTGGTCGACGGGATCGCAGTCCGGTGGGACCGGCTCCGCAGGTCCCGCGCGCTCATGCGCCGAGACCTTCACCACCGGCTCGTGACTCCGACGGAAGGAGGCGAGAAGATGCGTGAAGTGTGGTCTCTCCGGACGCTGAGCCGGTGGCCGCTCCGGGCAACGCCCGGATGGTGCGCCGCTGCGTCGTGATCCTGCCAGCTGCGGCTCCCGCCGAGGTGGTTCCGGCATCGGGTCCACTGCTTCACCACAGGTCAGCCAACTAAGGTGAGTTTTCCGGTCCGGATATCTGAGTGCGGGGGAAGTAAGGGGTGGAGGCCTTGAGTTCCGACTCAGGGGCACGCTCAGCCTTCGCTGAACGTCTCGCGCTGCTGTACAAGGAGGCGGGCAACCCTCCCCTCAAGAAGGTGTCCGAGGCGGTCGTCCGGCTGCAGCGGGTCGACGAGCGTGGGCGGCCCGTGCGGGTGTCCGTGCAGCGGATCAGCGACTGGCGACGGGCCAAGAACGTGCCTGCGCAGTTCGCCGCCCTCGCGGCGGTGCTGCACATCCTGATCCCCCAAGCGCGGCGTCTGCGGCCCGCGCCGGTGTCCACGGGCCTGTACGACCTGGCCCAGTGGCAGCGTCTGTGGGAGCGGGCGGTCGCCGGCCCGGCCGGCGACCGCGTCGTGGCGTCCGCGGAAGAGAAGGAGCACCCTCCGGGCGAGGCCGCGACCGTCGCCGGTGTGTGCCCGTACCGGGGGCTGGCTTCGTATCGCCGGCAGGACGCCCGGTGGTTCTTCGGCCGGGAGCGGAGCACGGATGCCCTCGTCGCTCAGCTCCGCGCGGCGGAGACGACGGGCGGTTTGGTGATGCTCGTGGGCGCCTCGGGGGCGGGAAAGTCCTCCCTGCTGAACGCCGGCTTGGTGCCCGCGCTGCGGAACGGCGCACCGGGCGGCGGGACAGGCCGGGAGAACCAGGAGAACCAGGAGAGGGAGGTGCTGCAACTCGTTCCGGGAGGGGATCCTCTCGCGGAGCTGACCCGCCGGATCCCTGGACTGGCACACGTCATCTCCGGCACCAAGGAGACGGCGGCGAAGGAGCCCGGTACTCCGGGCTTCGCGCACGCGGCGCGGGAGGCCGCCGCGGCATGGGCGGGGCGCGGGACGCCCTCGGCCGCCCGTCCGGTCATGATCGTGGACCAGTTCGAGGAGGCGTTCACCCTCTGCTCCGACGAGGCTGCCAGGCGCACTTACCTCCAGCTCCTGCACGCTGTGTGCACTCCCGCCGGCCCGGGTGAACCGGCCCCCGTACTCGTCATCCTCGGCATCCGCGCCGACTTCTACGAGCAATGCCTCGGGTATCCCGAACTGGCCGACGCGCTGCAACACCGGCACATGGTGCTCGGGCCGCTGACCACCACGGAGTTGCGCGAAGCGGTGACCGGCCCGGCCAAGGCCGTGGGCCTGGAACTCGAACCGGGACTGGCGGAACTGATCGTCCGGGAGGTGAGCGCCGACGGTCCCGGTGGAACGCACGACGCGGGGGTGCTGCCGCTCCTCTCCCACGCCCTGCTCGCCACCTGGCAGCGGCGGAAGGCGGGACGGCTGACGCTGTCCGGCTACCGGGCGGCGGGCGGAATCCAGGGAGCGGTGGCGGCGACCGCCGAGCGGGCCTGGTCCGGCCTCGACCCGACCGCGCGCACGGCCGCGCGACTGCTCCTGCTCAGGCTGGTCCGGCTGGGCGAGGACACCCAGGCCACCCGTAGGCGGGGGACGCGGCGCCACCTGGCGGACGAGTCGACGGACCCGGGCAAGACGGAGGAATCGCTCGAAGCGCTGGTGCACGCCCGCCTGGTGACGCTCGACGCGGAGGCGGTGGAGATCACCCATGAAGCGCTGCTCCACGCCTGGCCGCGTCTGCGCGACTGGATCGACGAGGACAGGAACGGCCATCTGCTGCGCCAGCAGCTGGAGGAGGACGGCAGGGCCTGGGAGGGCTCTCACCGCGACACGTCGCTGCTGTACCGGGGTTCCCGTCTGGAGCAGGCCCGCACCTGGGCGCAGTCTGCCGGTGACACCTTTCTGACCCGCAGCGCGGTGGAATTCCTGGCTGCTTCGGTCAGACTGCGCACCCGCACGGTCTGGATCAGCCGTGGCGCGGTGGCGGCTCTGGTCGTCATGGCGATGCTGGCTGCCGGTTCGGCGGTGGTCGCGTGGCAGCAGCGGGACGACACCGTTTTCGAGCAGGTGCTGGCCGAAACCGATCGCGCCCAGTACACCGATCCGTCCTTGTCGGCTCAACTCGATCTGGTGGCACACGGCTTGCGGCCCGACGACGAGGGCACGAACAACCGGTTGATCTCGATCGTGAACGCGCCGCTGGCCACACCGCTTCTGGGCCACACCGGCGCCGTCTACCTCACCTCGTTCAGCCCGGACGGGCGGATCCTGGCCACCGCCGGCTACGACCGGACCGTTCGCCTGTGGGACGTGGCGGACCGGACGCGCCCCAAACCCCTGGGCAAGCCCCTCACCGGCCACACGAGCTGGGTGAGCACCGCCGTCTTCAGCCCCGACGGACGCACCCTCGCCAGTGCTTCGGACGACGGCACGATCCGGTTGTGGGATGTGCGGGATCCGCGCCACCCCCACCTGCTCGGGGCGCCCTTGACCGGCCATGACGGCACGGTCTACCTCCTCGCCTTCAGCCCCGACGGACGCACTCTGGCCGCCGCCGACGAGGATCACACCGTCGGCCTGTGGGATGTCCGCGACCCGCACCGGCCGAAGGCGCGCGGTGCCCTGACCGGCCCCACCGCCGCCGTACGGTCCGTGGCGTTCAGCCCCGACGGACAGACGCTGGCGGCCGGTGGCGACGACACCACGATCAGGCTGTGGGACCTGGCCGGCCCGCGTCGTCCTGAGCCGATCGACACGGTACTGACCGGCCACACGGGCACGGTGCACTCCGTGGCCTTCAGCCCTGACGGCCGTACTCTCGCCAGCGGCAGCGCGGACAACACCATCCGGCTCTGGAACGTGGCCGCCCCACGTCACGCGGCACCGCTCGGCGCACCGCTGACCGGCCATACCGGTCCCCTGTGGTCCGTGGCCTTCAGCCCCGACGGAAACATGCTCGCCGCCGGCAGCGCGGACAGCACGGCGAGCCTGTGGAACGTCCGTGATCCGGCGTATCCGTCACAGGTCGGCGAGCCTCTCGCGGGCAGCAGCGGTGAGATGTACGCGGTGGGCTTCAGCCCTGACGGGCGGACCCTTGCCACGGGGAGCGGCGACAGCAAGGCCCGGCTGTGGTCGATTCCGACGGCAGACATGATCGGCCGGAGCGGAGCGTTCCGCCCGGACGGGCACGTGCTCGCCACGGCCGCGCGCGATGGACGGATCCGGCTGTGGAACGTGCAGAATCCTGACCGGCCCATGTCGCTGGGCAGGCCGTTCATGCCCGCGGACGGTGGCGACCGTTCGCTGGCCTTCTCCCCCGACGGCCACACCCTCGCGGTGCTGACGGCGAACCGGGCGGTGTACCTGTGGAACGTCACCGATCCGGCCCGGCCGGTCCCCTACGGCCCGCCCGTCACCCTGCGGACACGGTTCATGGGCCCCCACGCGCTGGCCTTCAGCCCGGACGGGCGCACCCTCGCGACCGCTTACGACGACCGCACCATCCAGCTGTGGAACGTCAGCGACCCGTCCCATACCTCCCGGCTCGGCGCGCCGCTCACCGGGCACAAGGGCTACATCAACTCCCTGGCCTTCAGCCCGGACGGGCGCACGCTCGCCAGCGGCAGCGCGGACGCCACCATCCGGCTCTGGAACATGGCCGACCCACGTCATGCCACCCCGCTCGGCGCGCCTCTCACGGGACACCTGGGCCCCGTCAACGCGCTCGCCTACAGTCCGGACGGTCACACCCTGGCCAGCGGCAGCGACGACGACACCGTCCGGCTCTGGAACACGTCCGACCCCCGCAAGGCAACCCGGCTGGGTTCCCCGCTCACGGGCCACACCGAAGCGGTCGTATCGCTGACGTTCAGCAAGGACGGCCACACCCTGGCGAGCGGCGGCAGTGACACCACGGTCCGGTTCTGGCGTGTCACGCTCCCGTCCAAGGCCGCCCCCATCGGTCAATCGACGAGCCCCAACGCCAAGACGGGCAATTTTCTGTCGTTCAGTCCCACGAGCCACCTGCTCGGAGTGTCGAGCGGGGCCGGTACCGTCCGGCTGTGGAACCTGGACGCCGACGAGGCAATTCGTCGCATCTGCTCGACCACTCGGGGTGTTCTGACACCGGAAAAATGGCGCGAATATCTGCCCCATCTCTCGTACGCGCCGCCGTGCGGCAGGTAACGAAGCCGGGGTCGGCCGGCGGCACGCGTCGGCGCGTCAGGCGGGATGCCGCCGGCCGGCTCTACGGCGCCCTTGGTTCTCCGCTTCCGCCCGTGCCGGACCGCGCTACGTGACTCCGATCACAACTCTGCATGACAATTCCGAAGTTGGCTCCCCGTCGCGCAGGAAGCCTTGCTAGTCTTGGCTGTAGCCCGATCGCTGGTGCATCCCCCGTCGCCAGCGATCGGGCGCTTTCATGCCCTGCGCAGAACATGAACAGCAGGAACGGGAAACGGGAACGGGACGGGAACGGGACGGCTAAGTCAGCCCGCTCACTCCGGTCCGTCAGGTGCCGGCCTCTCGTCCGGACCCGTTCGGGAAGAATTCGGGAAGAAAAGGCCGTGGGTTCACACCCCGTCCCCCTTCCGAAGAAACAACGGGTCAGGGCGGCGCGCCACTCCCCCTCTCTTCATGAGCTGCACGGACCACGAAGAACGTCTCCCCACCCGTCAACACCTCTTGAGGAGTCATAGGCTGATGCCGTCCCGCCGGCCCGCCGGCCAGGGCGCCAAGGAACGGAACGGTGAGCACCCATGGCAGTGGCAGAGGCAGGCGCAGGCGCAGTGGCAGGCGCAGTCGCAGTGGCAGGTGAGCGGATCGCGGACGCGCTGCGGCAGTCCCTCGGCGCCGGCCGGCTGAAGCCGGCGACCGCACGGACATGCGGTTCACCACTCGCCCTGGAGAGGTGGTGAGTGCCGTGCGCCGGCGCATCATCATCATCATCACTGCCGTCCATGCACCGTCGGCGCACTACCTGCCGGAGGCCTATCACTCGCTCTGCCGGCAGGAGCTCCCCGACGGATGGGAGTGGCAGTGGGTCATCCAGGAGGACGGGCAGAGCGAAGAGGTCGCCCCGCACGTCCCCGATGACGCGCGGGTGACCTTCCGGCAAGGACGGCCCGGCGGTCCCGGCGTTGCCCGCACCATCGCCCTCGCGCACGCGGACGGCGAGTACATCAAGGTCCTGGACGCCGACGACCAGATGCCACCCGGAGCGCTGGCCCGCGACCTGGCCGCCCTCGAAGCCGACAGCGGCCTCGGCTGGGCGACGTCACGCGCCCTCGATCTGCTGCCCGACGGTTCCACGGCCGGCTTTCCCGGCGACCCGGAGCCGGGGCCGATCGAGCGGGGAGCCGTGCTCGACTTCTGGACGGCGCATGGTTACCGCGCCCAGGTCCACCCGGCGACGCTGTTCGTCCGCCGCGACCTGCTCGTCGCCCTGGGCGGGTGGATGGCCCTGCCGGCTTCGGAGGACACGGGGCTGCTGCTCGCCCTGAATGCCACGAGCCGTGGCTGGTTCTCCTCCGAGGTCGGGCTCCACTACCGCAAGTGGACCGGCCAGGCGACGAGCCAGGCCTCCCACACCGACACCGCCGAGCGCGCTGCCCGTATGGCGGTCGTGGAAGCCAGGGCGCGGCAGCTCGCGCGCTTCGAGTGGCGTTACCCCGCCGGCGGTTGATCCGCACCACCCCTTGACCGGCGCCTCGTGGACGACCCGGACCACGACGTGGCACGGTGCCGGACGGGATCGGTGCGCGTGGTGCGGCCAGTGTCCGTGGCGTACCCGGGGTGCATGGTCCAGCCGGGGTGCTTGGCGTACCCGGGGTGCATGGTGCAACCGGGGTGCACGGTGCAACCGGGGTGCACGGTGCAGCCGGTCAGGCCTGGTCGAAGGGAAGTTCCAGCATCCGGATGGCATTGCCGCGCATGATCTTGTACGTCACGTCCTCGGGCAGACCCGCCACATGCTCGGCCGCCACCTGCTTCGTGTGCGGCCATGTCGAGTCGACGTGCGGGTAGTCGGTCTCGAAGGTGGCATTGTCGACGCCCACGGTCCCGATCGATTCGATGCCGTGTCTGTCGCGGAAGAAGCAGCAGAAGATCTGCCGGTAGTAGTACGACGACGGCGGCTCGGGGATCAGGTCCTTCACCCCGCCCCACGCCCGGTGCTCCTCCCAGACGTCGTCGGCACGCTCCAGTGCGTACGGGATCCACCCCATCTGCCCCTCGCTGTACGCGAGCTTCAGCCGTGGGAACTTCACGAGGACGCCGCTGAAGAGGAAGTCCATCATCGAGGCCATCGCGTTGTTGAAGCTCAGCGAAGCCTGCACGGCGGGCGGTGCGTCCGGCGACGCCGCCGGCATCTGTGACGACGACCCGATATGCATGTTCACGACCGTCCCGGTTTCCTCGCACGCCGCGAAGAACGGGTCCCAGTACCCGGAGTGGATGGACGGCAGCCCCAGGTACGTAGGGATCTCGCTGAAGGTCACCGCCCGCACCCCGCGAGCGGCATTGCGCCGGATCTCGGCGACCGCCAGGTCGATGTCCCACAGCGGGATGAGGCACAGCGGAATCAGCCGGCCGCCGCTGTCCCCGCACCACTCCTCCACCATCCAGTCGTTGTAGGCCCGGACGCAGGCGAGCCCGACCTCCTTGTCCTCGGCCTCCGCGAAGGTCTGCCCGCAAAAGCGCGGGAACGTCGGGAAGCAGAGCGATGCCTCCACGTGATTGACGTCCATGTCCGCCAGCCGGGCCTTCGGGTCCCAGCACCCGCGCCGCATCTGCTCCCGGGTGATCCCGTCCAGCGTCATCTCGTCGCGGGAGAAGCCCACGGCGGCGATGATGCGCTTGTACGGGAAGATCAGCCCCTCGTACTCCCACCAGTCCGTGATCTGGCCCTCGGGGTCCGTGGTGAACCGGTACTTTCCGCCGACGTACGCCAGCTCGCCGATGCCTGCGGTGAAGGGCTTCGGTCCCCTGTCCTGGTACTTCTTCGGAAGCCAGGTCTCGAAGAGGTGCGCGGGCTCGATCACGTGATCGTCCACGCTGATGATCCTGGGAAGCTCCGCCGTGCCGCTCTCGTTGCTGATCACGCTGTACCCCCAACTGCCCGCCGGTGTGTCACGCCCGGACCGAAATCTGACGCTCCATCAGTTTCGAGGTTATGGGCTCACCCCTGCGACGACAAGGCGCGGCCGGGAACTCTCCCTCTTGCGAGATCGCCCGAGGTCCGCTGAACTGGCGCTGAACTGACACTTCGTCAGATTTGGTGGATGAGTCGAGGGGACAGCATGCAAACGATCTGGCTCAACGGTGCCGAGTGGTTCGCCGTCCTCCGTATCGGCCTGGGGCTGTGGTGGCTGGAGAGCTGGCGCCACAAGGACAAGAAGACGTGGTTCGCCGGTGGCGGCATCACCTGGGCCGCCGGCATCGCGGCCGAACACCGATGGCCCGCGGTGCGCACGAGCTTCGACCGGTTCGTGAAGCCCCGCCCCCGGCTGATGGCCTACCTCGTCGCCTACGCGGAGCTGGCTCTCGGGCTCGGACTGATCGTGGGCTTCCTGACACCGATAGCCCTGGTCGCGGGTTTGGTGCTCAACCTGATCTACCTCGTGCTGATGATCCACGACTGGGCGGAGCAGGGGCAGAACCTGATGATGATGTTGGTCTCTGCCGCCTCGCTGTGCGCCATGAGCTGGCAAAGCTGGTCGCTCGACGGCGTCTGGGGGCTCTTTCTGTAGTCAGGTCAGCGGCTTTGGAGGGGGCATCGGCGGTGCCGATCCGGCCGATGGGGCAGGCATGTTCCAGCGGTCGGCCGGCACGTTGCGGCGGCCGGCACGTCGGTCAGCCGGCACGCCCGTCAGCCGGCACGCCCGTCAGCCGGCACGCCCGTCAGCCGGCACGCCCGTCAGCCGGCACATCCGTCGGCCGGCACATCCGTCGGCCGGCGCGCTCCGACTTGCGGTTTCCGCTGCGTCAACTTCTACGGTCGTCCGTACGGCCGGAGAGACCGGTCCGGCGATGGGAGGCACGGCAATGGCCTGGTCGATCGCGGATGTGGCCCGGATGTCCGGGGTGACATCCCGCACGCTGCGGCATTACGACGAGATCGGTCTGCTGCCGCCCGCCCGTATCGGAAGTAACGGGCACCGCTACTACGAGGAGGCAGAGCTGCTGCGGCTGCAGCAGATCCTGCTGATGCGGGAGTTGGGCCTGGGACTGCGCGAGATCCAGGCGGTTCTGGACCGCCAGGTCGATCGGGTGGCCGTGCTACGCCAACACCACCGGCGGCTCCTGGCGGAGCGGGACCGGCTGGAGACGCTGGTCCGCACGGTCGGGCGGACCATCGCCGCACTCGAAGGAGACGAGGACGACAGCGGCATGGCAAAGATCAACAGACCGGAGAACCTGTTCGAGGGATTCGAGCCCTCCCCCGCTGAGGCCGAGGTGCAAGAGCGGTGGCCCGAGGCGTGGGAGCAGTCCCGTCAGGCCATCGAGACGATGACCGCCGAGGACCAGGAGCAGTGGCAGCGTGAGGTGACGGCGCAGATGATTCGCATCGCGGAGTTCATGGTGGGGGGCACACCGGTCGCCGATCCTGCGGTGCAGGCCGAATTGGACGCCCACTACCAGGGCGTCTGCCGGTTCTGGACCCCGAACGCGACCGCGTACAAGGGACTGGGACAGACCTACGTCGACGACCCGCGGTTCCGCGCGAACTACGACAAGATCGCCGACGGGCTGGCCGTCTACCAGCGCGACGCGATGGTCGTCTACGCCGATGCCCGGCTGCGCTGACCGGCTGCGCACAACGGCTCGGCGCCTTCGGGAGGAAGCCGCCGAGCCGCCGTCATGAGGTCATGGCGCCGTGGCGTCGTGGCGCCGTGGCGCCGTGGCGTCGTGGCGTCATGACATCCGTCGCGAAACGGCAGTCAGAGGCGGTTGATCAGGTCCACACAGGCCGTGTGGGAGCTGCCCTTGTACCTGACGCAGAGCTTTCCCTCGCCGGTATTGGTCGGGACGGTGCGGCCGATGATCTGGCCACCGGAGCGCTTGGCCGTGATGGTGTAGTGGTGCTGCGGTGCTGAGATGTAGACGGTGGCCGTCTTCCGGCTCTTGGGCGGGTTCGTCCAAGCGGTGGTCACTACACCGGGGTTGGGCGAACCGGACTGTCCGGAGGTCGTGAGGCAGATCTGCGGGCCCGACCAGTCATGACTGCACGCGGAGGCTGCGGCGTGCGCGGCAGGAGTGGTGGCGACGCCGCTCAGAACGACGGCACCGGCCACGGTCAGGGCGCGCCATATGCGTGATCGCTTCATTGTGGGGGGAGCTCCCTGTCTTCGCTTGGGGTGTCAGAAGATGCGGTGGCCTCGGGCACAGTGCTCACACAGCGAGGCCGAAAAGCACCCTAGTTGATCTTGATCTTGACTTGCCTCGGTACCGGCACCTCGGGGAGCTCCGGGGCGCGGGTGCGGGGCGTGCGGTGGTGTGTGTGGGGGGGGTGGGGAGTGGGGCGCGCGGCATGCGGCATGCGGTGTGGGGAGCGTGGCGTGCGGCACGTCAGTTCTTCTCGTGGAAGGTCACGGGGCTGTCGTCGCTCAGCTCCGTGAAGAGCTGCTTCGCCTTCGGGGCGTTCCACTTCACGACGCTGCCCTTGGGGGTGTGGAAGCCGAGGTTCGACACCGGGACGTTGAGGCGCTTGCCGTCGCCTGTCGTGACGCCCTTCATCGCCTTGAACAGGGAGGTGAGATTGGGCAGGCCGGTGTCCTTGTCCACGATGAGCGTGCCGAGCCCGGCGCTCATGGTCGGGTAGACCTTGGTCGGGTCGAGCAGGATGCCCGGTGTGGCGGCCTTGTGGGCGAGGGCGGCCAGGAACTTCTGCTGGTTCTGGCTGCGCCCCAGATCGCCCTTGGCCTCCTGGTGGCGTTGGCGGACGAAGGCGAGCGCGGTGCGGCCGTCGAGGGTGTGGCAGCCCTTCTTCAGGTTCTCGCCCGACTTCTCGTCCCTGACGTCCTTGTCCAGGCAGATCGGCACGCCGCCGACCGCGTTCACGATGCCCACGAATCCGGCGAAGCCGATCTCCGTGTAGTGGTCGACGTGCATGCCCGTGTTGTGCTCGATGGTCCGGACGAGCAGATCGGGGCCGCCGAACGAGAATGCCGCGTTGAGCTTGTTCTTCGACGCGCGGTAGTGCTTGCCGGTGTCGGGGCGGATGTACGGCGGGATGGTCACCCACGAGTCGCGCGGCAGACTCACCATCGTCGTGCCGTGGACGCCGGTGTGCAGCAGGATCATCGAGTCGGTGCGGCGGCCCGCGTCGGCCGAGCCGCCGGTGTGCAGATCCTTCTTGGCCTGCTCGGACAGGCCCACACGGCTGTCGGAGCCCACGATCAGGTAGTTGGTTCCCCGGCCCTGGGGCATCCGGTCCGCGATCTTGCCGAGATCGACCTCGCGATTGAGTTTGGTGTCGGCCCAGACGTAGGTGCCCAGGGAGCCGGTGGTCAGCACGGTGGCCAGGAGGATCACCAGTCGCGTGATGCGGCGGCGCCGACGGGACCGGCCGTTGGCCCGCCGGCCCCTGCGGGCACGGCCGTTACCCGGGCCGGTACGGCCGTGGCCCGGCCCCGTGCGGGTGGCGTCCGGGCCGGTGGGGCCGTTGTACGGGGCCGGGGGCCCGTTGTACGGACTCGGGGGGCCGTTGTACGGACCCGATGGACCGTCGTACGGACTCGGGGGACCGTCGTACAGACCACGGTCGTACGGACTCGGGGGACCGTCGTACGGACTCGGGGGACCGTCGTACGGACTCGGGGGACCGTCGTACAGACCACGGGGGCCGTCGTACGGACCCGAGGGACCGTTGTACAGACCCCGGGGCGGCGGCGCAGGCGAACGGGCGCTGTGCGGGGGGCTGTTCATCGAGCGTGCCGGGTGCGTCCGGGGCGGGTGTCCGGCCTGGGGCCACACCTGCCCGGTGTTGAGGTGCGCCGTCCCCGCTTCGCCGCCCCGCCAGTCGTGATCGGGCGGCTCGTCCAGCCAATCAGTCATGCGCGGAAGTCTGCACTGTCATGTCCTCTTCACCAAATGGTACTTGGATCTGCACAACCGAACGGGGTGTGGCCAGGGGCCGTCAACAGAACCCGAGAGCCGCCCGGCCCGGCAGCGGACGAGCCCCCCGGGAGGCTCTTCCGGCTCTCATTGCGAGGACAGGCTCTGATACGCAACCGGCTGCCCGATGTGCTGGGCGGCGGTGCCGGAACGGTGCATGCGCTGCCACTTGAGCCTGGTGCCGAGCAGGAAGGCCACCACGGACTGGATGACCACGAGGTACATCAGCTGCCGGTAGATGAACAGTTGGAACGGCATCGCCCAGAGCGACCTCACCGGCTCGCCGTCGAGCCGCAAGGCGTATCCGGCGCAGGCCAGCTGGAGGGCCAGGAAGGCGACCCATACGCCGGCCGAGAGTACCGGGCCGCGGAACAGCGCCCCGTACAGGGCGAAGACGTCGACGATCGGCGCGAACAGCGGCAGGACGACCTGGAAGAGGGCGAGATAGCTCAGCCCGCGGCGTCCGAAGCGTCCGGCCGGGCCCATTTCGACCACCGCACGGCGGTGCTTCCACATGGCCTGGAGCGTGCCGTAACACCAGCGGTACCGCTGCCGCCACAACTGGCGCAGCGAGGTGGGCACCTCGGTCCAGGCGATCGCGGACTCCTCGTAGACGACCCGCCAGCCCGCCTGCCACAGGGCCATGGTGAGGTCGGTGTCCTCGGCGAGGGTCTCTTCGCTGACGCCGCCGACGCCCATCAGCGCGTCGCGGCGGAAAGCGCCGATGGCGCCGGGGACGGTCGGCATGCACTCCAGCACTTCGAACATCCGCCGGTCGAGATTGAACCCGAAGACGTACTCCAGGTGCTGCCACCTGCCCAGCAGGCGGCGGCGGTTGCCGACCTTGGTGTTTCCGCTGACCGCACCCACGGCCGGGTGCGCCAGTGGCTGGATCAGCCGGTAGATGGCGTCCGGTTCGAAGACGGTGTCGGCGTCGACCATGACCACGATGTCGTAGCGGGCATGGCTCAGTCCGGTGTTGAGAGCGGCCGCCTTGCCCGCGTTGAGCTGGCGGATCACCTCCACGCGGGGATCGCCGATCCGGGAGGCGATGTCCGCCGTGCCGTCCGTCGACCCGTCGTCGATCACGATGACCTGCAGGTGCGGGTGGCTGGAAGCGAGCAGCGAACGGACGGTGGACTCGATGCCGGCCGCTTCGTTGTAGGCGGGAACGAGGACCGCCACCGGGTCGGTGACCTCCCGCAGCCAGGGGGAGCCGGGGCGGAAACGCGTGAGCCGCCGGACATGGGCCCGAGCGAAGAAGACGAGCGAGGCCAGCCGCAGCACCCCCAGCGCGCCGGCGATGCCCAGCACCCAGGTCATACCGTGCACAAAGGCGTACCCGACGGCCCTCGCCCAGACCAGGGCCGTACCCACCCCGCGCTCGACGGGGGAGACCGGCGTCTCGGCCGCGGCCAGTCCGGTCCCGGACGTCACGGTGGTGAACTTCTGCACGTCCGGGTTGCCGAGCAGCTTTTCGGTCTCTTGGTAGGCGGTGTCGGTCTGGCTGAACTGCCGGATCACGCCTTGCGACGGTTTACGGAACCACCGGTCGGCGGCGACCAGGGTGTAGCCCTCCGCGCCGGCGTGCCGGGCAGCCTTCCACTCCGCGCCGCACATCGTGTCCACCGCGGTGGTCCGGGGCAGCCTCAGCAGCTTGGTGTGGATGCCCGCCGTGCCCGCCAGCGCTTTCTGCGTGAGGGAGAGTTCCAGCCGGGCGCGGAGGGGCGATGCCGAGCCCATGACCGCGCCGGTGTAGGTGTTCGAGCCGATCTCATGACCCTCGTCCCGGATCCGCCGTACGAGGTCGGGGTATTTGGCGGCCTGGGCGCCGTACAGGAAGAAGGTGGCGTGCGCATGGTGTCTGCGCAGCAGGTCGAGCAGGCGTGGTGTCCATACGGGGTCGGGGCCCCCGTCGTAGGTGAGCGCCACGGTACGGGCGGGCATCGCGGCGGACCGCACGGTGCCGCCGGTGAGGCGTACCACCGGGCCGCCCTTGTCCACCGCCCTGGGCACCGGTTCGGTGCAGTCGCTCCGGGTCTTGGCGGCGTCGACCTCGTGCGTGGTCCAGCCTTCGAACAGCAGGGCGCCGAACGCCAGGGGAAGTAAGACGCTCAGCAGCAGCCAGTGGCCGCGCGGGTCCCGGGACTGCGCATGCCGGCCCCGGTTGGCGCGGCGCCTCACGTCGAGACCGGGGTGGCCTCGGCCGGGGCCGGTGCGGTGAGTCTCGGGGCGCGTCCGGCAGCGGCGGCCGGGTTCCGCAGGACCTTTCCGTGCCGGACGGAAACGTCGGCACATGGCTGAGAAATACGTTTTTTATGCCGTTTCGTTTTCCGGCTGGCCTCACACATGGTCGGCGAGTGTACTCATCACCTATCCGGTTCAGCGGCTCAATTCCAAGATCTCTCGCCTCGGTGACAAGACTCCGGTGTACTGCCCCCACCCCGCCCTCCACGCGTATTTGGCCAGGTCAGGGGATTATCCGCGGTCATCTTGCCCGGTATTGCCCCCTCCGCCCCGCGGAGTTTTGCCACCGCCGCCTGAGAGGGTGGTTACATCTGACGTCGCCTCATCGCGACGCGGACGCGGGGGCGCTCGCCGTCCGGGCTCCTGGCCGGAAAAACCCTTATCGCCTGGCTCCGCCGGACCTTAATTTTGACTGTGTGACCGGATACGAAATCTGGTCACGGAGTCATGGGGGGCGGTCCATGGACCGGGGGGAACGTCGCGAGCGCATCCTCGAAGTGGCCGGGGAGTTGCTGCTCGCCTGGGGCTACGGCCGGGTGACGATCGACGAGATCGCCCGGCGCGCCAAGGTCGGCAAAGGCACGGTCTACCTCCACTGGAAGACCAAGGACGCGCTGTTTCTGGCCGTCGTACTGGAGGCGCAATTACGCAGCCATCAGGGGCAGTTGGTCCGGATGCGCGCCGACCCGCTGGAGATCCTGCCGAGCCGGATGCTGCGCTGCCGCTTCCGTGACTTCCTGGGCGAACCGGTACTGCGCGCCCTGTACACCGACGACGTCGATGTCCTCGGCCGGCTCCACGACACCGCGAAGAGGGAGCTCGCGGAGCTGATCGCCGAGGGCGACCGGTTGCTGCGCCGCCACCTCGAAGTGCTGCGCGAACACGGCCTGGTGCGCGACGACCTCGAGGTGCACCACCAGCAATACGCCTTGCTGGCCACGGCCGCCGGCTTCTTCACGGCCGAGGCCCTGCTCGTCGGCCGCGCCCCGGCCGCCCCCGAGGTGCGCGCCGATGTACTCGCCCGAACGATCCGCAGCGCGCTGGAAACCTCACCCGCCCCCGAGGCCGCAGCCGCCGCAGCCGCGCCGGAGGTCATCGCGCTCTACGAACGCATGGGGGAGCTCACCACCCGCGAGATGCGCCGGCAGGTACGTGACTGACCGCTTCCACAGCCATGGCCGGTTCTGGCCGCGGCCGGCCTTCACCACGGCCGGCCTTCGCCACCACCACCACCGCCACCGCCGCCCGTGTCGGGCCCCTGCCCCTTCCGCCACCTCTTCCCCTTCCGCCCCGCCCTCCGCCCCTCCCCTCGGCTCCCTACCGACTTCCCACCCGACTCCCAGAACGACTCCCAACCCGGAGGAGAACGAAAGATGTCGGCATCACCCACCTCTCCGTTCGCCGCGCACGTCGGGAAACACCCGGGCGAGCCGAATGTGATGGAACCGGCGCTGCTCGCCGACCCGTTCACGGGCTACGGCGCGCTCCGCGAGCAGGGCCCGGCCGTACGGGGCCGGTTCGTGGACGACACACCCCTCTGGTTGGTGACGCGCTTCGAGGAGGTCCGCCAAGTCCTGCGCGACCAGCGGTTCGTGAACAATCCGGCCTCGCCGTCCCTGGACCACCCGGCCGAGGACACCCCGGCGACCCGGCTGATGGACATGCTGGGCCTCCCCGAGCACCTCCACGTCTACCTGCTCGGATCGATTCTCAACTACGACGCCCCCGACCACACCCGGCTGCGCCGTCTGGTGTCGCGGGCGTTCACGGCCCGAAAGATCACCGGCCTGCGGCCGCGGGTCGAGCAGATCGCCGATGAGCTGCTGGCCCAGCTCCCCGGATACGCCGAGGACGGTGTCGTCGATCTCATCCAGCACTTCGCCTACCCGCTGCCGATCACGGTCATCTGCGAACTGGTCGGCATACCCGAAGCGGACCGCCCGCAGTGGCGGGAGTGGGGTGCCGACCTCGTCTCCCAGCAGCCGGACCGGCTCGCCACCGCGTTCCCGGCGATGATCGAGCACATCCACCAGATGGTCCGGGAGCGGCGCAGCACGCTCACCGACGACCTGCTCAGCGAGCTGATCCGTACCCATGACGACGACGGCGGCCGGCTCAGCGACGTCGAGATGGTCACCATGATCCTCACACTCGTCCTCGCCGGCCACGAGACCACCGCCCACCTCATCAGCAACGGCACGGCGGCCCTGCTCACCCACCCGGACCAGCTCCGCCTGCTCAGGGAGGACCCGGCGTTGCTCCCCCGTGCCGTCCATGAGCTGATGCGCTGGTGCGGGCCGGTGCAGATGACCCAGCTGCGTTACGCCACCGACGACGTCGACCTCGCCGGCACTCGCATCCACAAAGGCGACGCCGTGCAACTCATCCTGGTTGCGGCGAACTTCGACCCCCGCCACTACACCGACCCCGACCGTCTCGATCTGACCCGGCACCCCGCCGGCCACGCCGAGAACCATGTGGGTTTCGGCCACGGGGCGCACTACTGCCTGGGCGCCACACTCGCCAAGCAGGAGGGCGAGGTCGCCTTCGGCAAACTGCTCGCGCACTACCCGGCCATGTCACTGGGCATCGAACCGGAACGTCTGCAGCGGTTGCCACTGCCGGGCAACTGGCGACTGAATGCACTGCCGGTGCGATTGGGCTGAGCGCCCACGCCGTGACGAGCGCCCGATGCGCAGGGCCGCGGGACCGTACGGACGGCAGTCCCGTGGCGCGGGCGGGTGCCCGGCCTCGTGCTCAGCGGGTACGACTCGCCTTCAGCGGGTACGACTTGCCTTCAGCGAGTACATGAGGGGGATGCGGGGGCGGTCGCCGGGGAAGCGGTGGTAGCCGTCGTCGTCGCGGCGTAGTGCGGTGAAGCGCTGGAACATCGTCATGTCGTGTTCGTGCAGGAAGTCGATGCGCAGGCCGGTGCGGGCCACGGCGGAGACGACATCGCCGAGCGGGTGCTGCCATTCGACGCTGCGGTTGTTGACCGTCGGTGCGTCGAAATCCGTGTACGTGCCGGGGGTTTCGTCCACCCAGGCGTCGCGGCTGAAGTAGTCGTGGACGATGCGCGATCCGGTCTCGTCGTCCAGGGCATCGCACAGCGGGTGGAATTCGGCGAGGTAGAGGAAGCCACCGGGGGCGACGAGGGAGGCGGCGGTGTCGGCCCAGCGCTCCAGGTCCGGGAGCCAGTTCAGGGCGCCGATGCCGGTGTAGACGACGTCGTATGCGGTGTCGGGGACGGCTTCGGCGGCGTCATAGATGTCGGCGGCGACGAACGTGGCGCGGTCCGGACCGTAACCGAACTCGGCAGCCAGTTCGCGGGCGGTGTCGATGGCGGGTTCGCAGAAGTCCAGGCCGACGACGCGGGCCGCGCCACGGTGAGCCCAGGAGAGGGTGTCCTGGCCGAAGTGGCACTGGAGGTGGAGGAGGGACCGGCCGGTGACATTCCCCACCTCCGCGATCTCGAAGTCACGGAGGACGTCGCGGGCCCGGCGGAATCCGTCCTGGTCGTAATAATCGCTGGCGGTGTGGATGGCGACGCGCTCGTCCCACCTCGCACGATTGGCCTCACGCCAGTCGTCAGGGCCGGTGTGTCTTCGCATCCGGCGAAGTTATCCACAGGCTTGTGGCCCTCGCCAACGGTTTTCCGGCGCCGGGCGCAGAATGGGCCCATGACTGACGAGACGACCGCAGATCCAGGCCCCACCACCGCTCCGACCCCTTCCACGACCGGCTCCCGCCACACGGCTGAGACGAGGACCGGTTCGGCCGGGCCGATAGCGGTGACGGGCGGGGCGACGAAGGATTCAAGAGGCTCTGCGGGCTCTGCCGGTTCCACAGGCTCGGACGGCTCGGGCAGCTCGGACGGCTCGGACGGCTCGGCGGATTCCCGCGGCGCCGACGACGCGATGCCGGACTGGGAGAAGCGCTTCCGTGCGCCGCGGATCGGGCTGCCGGACTGGGCCGAGGACGCCCCGGACCGTTCCCTGTTCGTCTCGAACGCCACCGGCACCTTCGAGCTGTACGCGTGGGACCGGGCGACCGGCAGCCAGCGGCAGGCCACGGACCGTCCGAACGGCACGACGGACGGCACGCTGTCGCCGGACGGCCGGTGGATCTGGTGGTTCTCGGACACCGACGGGGACGAGTTCGGCGTCTGGATGCGGCAACCGTTCGAGGGCGGCCCGGACGAGCCGGCCACCCCGGGCCTCGCCGCCTCGTATCCGGGAGGTCTGGCGATCGGCCGGGACGGGACGGCGGTCGTCGGGTGCTCCACGGACGAGGAGGGCTCGACGGTCCATGTCGTACGGCCGGGGGAGCCGCCGGTGGAGATCTACCGGCACCGCGAGTCGGCGGGCGTCGGCGATCTCTCGCAGGACGGCTCGCTGATCGCCCTCGAGCACACCGAGCACGGCGATGCGATGCACTCCGCGATCCGTGTCGTGCGGCCCGACGGCTCCACGGTCGCGGAGCTGGACGACACCAACGGCGGGACCGAGGAGCTGGGCCTGTCGGTGATGGGTTTCGCCCCGGTGGACGGGGATGCCCGGCTGTTGGTGGGCCACCAACGGCGCGGCCGCTGGGAGCCGATGATCTGGGATCCGCTGACCGGGACGGAAACGGCCCTGGAGATCGACCTGCCCGGAGACGTGGGTGCCGACTGGTATCCCGACGGGTCGGCGCTGCTGGTGGAGCACGAATACCAGGCCCGGAGCGAGCTGTGGCGCTACGAGCTGGGTGAGCCGGGCAGCACCGGCGCTCCGGTCGGCCGCCCGCTGCTGACGCGGGTCGAAACCCCGGCCGGCACGGTCTCGGGCGCGACGGCGCGGCCGGACGGAACGGTGGAGTTCCTGTGGTCGTCGGCGGCGCAGCCCCCGGAGGTGCG
Source organism: Streptomyces sp. NPDC054765 (assembly GCF_053612065.1). Classification (NCBI taxonomy): domain Bacteria; kingdom Bacillati; phylum Actinomycetota; class Actinomycetes; order Kitasatosporales; family Streptomycetaceae; genus Streptomyces; species Streptomyces sp. NPDC054765. The sequence goes on from NZ_JBSHBP010000003.1 coordinate 215,119, forward strand.
TTCGACGAGCGGCACGGTGGTGCTGGACCCGCCCGGTATGAAGGCGCCGGGTTCGGTGCCGGTGCGGGACGTGTGGGTGGAGGGTCCCGGTGGCCGTATCCATGCGCTGGTGCAGCAGCCGGAGGGCGAGGGCCCCTTCCCGGCGGTCTTCGACATACACGGCGGTCCGACCTGGCACGACAGCGACGCGTTCGCCTCGTCGCCCGCGGCCTGGGTGGACCACGGCTTCGCGGTCGTACGCGTCAACTACCGCGGCTCGACCGGCTACGGCCGCGCCTGGACGGATGCGCTCAAGCACCGCGTCGGGCTGATCGAGCTGGAGGACATCGCCGCGGTGCGCGAGTGGGCGGTCTCCTCCGGCCTGGCCGACCCGGAGCGGCTGGTGCTGGCCGGCGGCTCCTGGGGCGGCTATCTGACGCTGCTGGGGCTCGGTATGCAGCCGGAGGCATGGGCGGTGGGTCTGGCGGCAGTTCCGGTGGCGGACTATGTCACGGCGTACAACGACGAGATGGAGGCCCTCAAGGCGATGGACCGGACCCTGCTCGGCGGCACCCCCGAGGAGGTCCCTGAGCGCTTCGAGGCCTCGTCGCCGCTGACATATGTGGACGCGGTGCGGGCCCCGGTCTATATCTCCGCGGGCGTCAACGACCCACGCTGCCCGATCCAGCAGGTGGAGAACTACGTCCAGCGGCTGGAGGGTCGCAGCCATCCGCACGAGGTCTACCGCTACGACGCCGGGCACGGCTCCCTGGTCGTGGAGGAGCGCATCAAGCAGGTCCGCCTGGAACTCGACTTCGCCCAGCGGTATGTGATCGAGAAGAGGTAGAGGAGGACCGGGGCGCCGGTAAGGCCGGTAAGGGCCAGAAGTCCGGTAAGGGCCGGAAGTCCGAGGGGCGGCGGGTCGGCACGGGCGCCTCCGCGGGGTTGCCCTGTGGATCGGCGTGACACGGCGAGGTGGCCCACGGGAGCGGTGCGCCCGTGGTGCCGCCCGTGGTGGGGCGCGGCGGGGTGCTCTGTGGGAGCGGGGCGCCGCGGAGGCTCAAGGGGCGACGCGGCGAGGTGGTTCGCGGGAGCTGCGTACCGCGACGGACGCGGGGGTGGCCCTCCCCTCGTCGCCCCTGCCGGGCGGCGGCCTGCCGGGCGGCGGCCTCTGCGGCGAGCCGCACGACCGCTGCCCGGTCCGCCGTCAGCCATGGGACCGCGGTGGGGAGGGTGGGAGGGGCGGGGGCGGGGGGCAGGTCAGCCAGCGGCGTGATGTGCCAGAGCCGCATGAGGATCAGTGCCCTCGCTCGTATGGTCGGTGTGCACGGTCGCCGCCGTGAGCCGGGGGACGGCGTGGATGAGGGCGTGCTCTGCGGCCACCGCGAGTGCATGGGCCTGCACCACGGTCAGACGGGAGTCGACGACGATATCGGCCTCGGCACGCAAGGTGTGGCCGATCCAGCGCATACGGACCTGTCCGACGCCGCGGACGCCGTTCACCGTACGCAGTGCGGTCTCGGCGGCGTCGATGAGTCCGGGGTCGACGCAGTCCATCAGCCGCCGGTAGACCTCCCTTGCCGCATCACGCAGCACCATGAGGATGGCGGCGGTGATCAGCAGGCCGATGAGGGGGTCGGCCGCTCGCCAGCCGAGGGCCGCGCCGCCCGCACCGAGGAGGACGGCGAGTGAGGTGAAGCCGTCGGTACGGGCGTGCAGGCCGTCGGCGACGAGTGCGGCCGAGCCGATCCTCCGGCCGGTACGGATGCGGTAGCGAGCCACCCACTCGTTGCCGGTGAACCCGATCACAGCGGCCACGGCCACGGCCCACAGATGGGTGACGTCACGAGGGTTCAGCAGCCGGTCCACGGCCTCGTAGGCGGCCAGCGCCGAGGAGGCGGCGATGGTCAGCACGATGGCGACGCCCGCGAGGTCCTCGGCCCGGCCGTAGCCGTAGGTGTAGCGGCGGTTCGCGGCCCGGCGTCCGAGGACGAAGGCGATGCCCAGCGGAACGGCGGTCAGCGCGTCGGCGCCGTTGTGGATCGTGTCGCCGAGCAGCGCCACCGACCCCGACAGCGCCACGACCAACAGCTGGATCACGCTGGTCAGGCCCAGGATGCCGAGCGAGAGCCACAGGGTGCGCAGTCCCTCGCGCGAGGTCTCCATCGCGGCATCGACCTTGTCCATGGCCGCATGGCTGTGCGGGGTGACGAGGTGGGCGAGCCGGTGCCGGATCCGCGACAGGCCGCCGGAACGCCGGGAGTCATGCGTGTGGCCCTGACCCTGACCCCGACCGTGGCCGTCGCCGTCGCCGTCGCCGAGACCGAAACCGAGACCGAGACCGAAACCAGGGTCGTGGCTGTGGCCATGGCCGTGATCGTCGTGGTGCGCCCGATCATGGCCGTGCGGGTGGGTGCCGTTGCCTGCCATACGGCCTACCGTGGCACGCCGATCCGATTGCGGCTACTGCCGTGATACGCCCTCTGACCAGGTGCAACATCGTTGCAGAAAGGGGGGCAGGGTCGGGGTTCAGGCCCGCCCGGCCGGCGCCGCCTCGCCTTGACCGCCGCCCTGCTCCTCCGCCTGGCCGTCGCCCTGCTCCTCGGCCTGACCGGCGCCGCGCTCGCCGCCCTGCTCGCCGTCCCCGTCCTCACCCCGGAGCGCGTCACCCCGGAGCGCGCCCTCAACCCGGAGCGCACCCTCGTCCCGGAGCCCGTCCTCACCCCGGGCCGCGCCCTCAGAATCCTGCACGTCCCCGTCCCCGTCCCCCTCCGGCGCGATCCCCAGCGCCGCGTCCTTGGCGGCTTCGGCATCGCGGCGGAAGAGGCGGAACCACATGAAGACGACGAAGCCGGCGAAGACGAACCACTCGCCGGTGTAGCCGAGGTTCTGGAAGGCCTTGAGGTCCAGGCCGCTGCCCTCTGCGGCGGCCGGGGGGACGGCATGCAGCGGCGCCTGGGTGTCGGTGAGCGTGATCCAGGCGTCGTAGACCTCGTACGGCACGATGTTGACGAGCGACGCCGCGCTGATCATGCCGAGCTGGCCCGGCGGCAGTCCGCCGCCGGCCTGTACGCCGTCGGTGCCCTGGTTCTCGGAGGCCTGCAGCGCTCCGGTGACCGTCACCTCGCCCTTGGGCGGCGCGGGCACCTTCGCCGTGTCGGCCTTCGCACCGGCGTCGCCGGGCAGCCAGCCCCTTACGACCGGCAGCGCCTTGCCGCCGTCGGTACGCAGCAGGTCGAGGACATAGAAGCCCTGCTGCTCGCCGTGCCGGTCCTTCAAGGTGCGGTCCGGTACGAGCAGTTGGTGGGCGGTGTCGTAGTGCCCGCGGGCGCTGGCCTGCCGGCCGGAGGTGACCGTGTCGACGGGCAGCAGACCGGCCAGCGGACGGGCCGCCGCGGCCTTTGCGGAGGCGGAGCGGTGCTCCTGCTGCCGGTGGGTGTTGACGCGGTCCTCGAAGCGGCTCAGCTGCCAGCTGCCCATGAAAATGCAGAGGGGGATCGCCAGCAGGGCGAACACATTGATTCCCCACCACCGCGGGGTCAGCAGGAACCGGTACACACCCTCAAAGGTACGGGGCCCGTACGGCGGTGCCGCACCGACCCCTCCGGGGCCCGCCCCTCCCCCGGACCCGCCTCCCCACGGACCCGCCCCTGCCGCGGGCCCTGGGCCGTCGGCTGCTACGGGGACGCCAGCGCCTCGGTGCGGTACACGGTTCCGGAGCAGGCATCCGTGATCCTGGCGTCGGCCGCGGCGGGCTCGCCGGCCTCCGGTGTGTGGGTGAGAACGATTCCACGGGGCGCGGCACCGCCCCCGGCGCCCTCGTCGCCGCCCGCCTGGCCGCCGCCGGCACCCGTCGCCGTGGCACCGGTATCCGGCGACTGGCCCGGGTCCTTGGAGGGGGCGGGGGTCGGCGAGGGGCCGGGGCTGACGCAGCCGGTGGTGCCGCCGCCGGATTGCGGGATCCAGGCGAACTTGACCTCGTAGGCCTGCCCTGGCTTGAGAACGAGCTGGTCAGGGGTGGTGGCCGGGTCGGGCAGGCCGGTGGCCTCGTCGCCCGAGGTGTGGTCGACGACATGGATGTGGTCGGGATTCGTGGCGCCCTGCGCGACCAGGCCGAGGGTGCCGCCGCCCTCGACGGAGCATGCGGTGCCGGAGGTGTTGACCACCCGGAACATGCCGTAGATGCGGCCCGTGGAGTCCGCCGTGCCGACCTTGCTGGTGCCCTGGCCGAGCTGGTCGCGCCCGCAGGCCGGCGAGGTGACGTCCATGGTCTCGTCCGGGGCGGGGGTGCCGGCGCCCGCACCGGGGCCCGCGCCGTTCTTCCCCTTGACCTTGCCCGTGCCGGGCGGCATGACCGTGCCCGGCAGCCGGCCGTCCCTGCCGGCCGGCTGCGGACCGGCCTGTTCGGTGCCTTCGCCGTGTGTGGCCCCGCTGCCGTCCTGGGCGTGCTGGCTGCTCGCCGCGTTGGCGGGCCGGTCCTCGGAGCTGTCGGCGAGGTTCGCCACATGGACCATGGCGGGAATGGACGTGCCGCCGAGCAGCAGCGCGGCCGCCGCGCCCAGGACGGCATGCCGGCGGCGCTGACGGCGGGCGGGCACCGCGCGGCGCAGCTGTTCCAGCGCGTCCGGCGACGGTTCGAGGGCACCGACGCGGGACTGCAACAGCCGCCGCAGATCGTCCTCGCCGCCGAAGCCGCCGGTGGGGTGGCTCCGGCCGTGGCCGTCGCCGGGACCGCCGCCCGCGCCGCCGCCGAATCCACCTCCGGCGTGCCCATCACTGCCGTACGCGTGGCTGTCGGCACCGTCCCCGGCGCCCGCTCCGCCCGTGCTGACGACAGGTGCTGCCTGCATGCCCGCGTCTGCTCCGCCCCCGGCGCCGACGGGTGTTCCCCGCGGGCCGGCGGGTGCTCCCACGACGCCGGCGGGTGCGTTCTCCGTCGCGGCCGGTGCGATCTCCGCCGCGGCCGGTGCGCCGTCCGCGGCACCGATGTCATCGCTGTTGCCGGATTCTTGGCCGGATTTCGCACCCTGCCCGGATGCGAGGCCCCGCCGCCGGTGCGCACCCGGCTCGTCGCCCGGGTGGCTCTGCGCCTCACGCGCCGCATAGAGCCCAGGGGCCACGGCCACATCGTGCAGAGGGTCGTACGGAGCGCCCCCACGCGCCGAGTTGAGCGGGCCGAGCCCGCTGCCGTGTGCGCCGCTCCGGTTCATCGGGTCGATCGCATTGCTCGAACTGCTCGAACTGCCCGACGTGCCGGAGGAGAGCGGCCTGCTCGGCGTGATCGCGTCGCTCGGTCCGTTCGACGTGACCGGGTTGCTCGACGTGACCGGGTTGCTCGGCATGACCGAGTTCCTCGGTCCGTTCGACGTGCGCGGGCTGCTCGGGCGGGTCGCGCCACACGAGCCATACGAGGCGAACGGGTCGAACGGGTCGAACCGGCCGAACGTGGTGCCACTCATGCCGGAGCCTCCATCGCGACGCGGAGCGCCGCGATGCCCCGCGACCCGTAGGCCTTGACGGAGCCCAGCGATATGCCCAGCGTCTGGGCCACCTGCGCCTCGGTCATATCGGCGAAGTAGCGCAGCACCAGCACCTCGCGCTGCCGGCGCTGCAGACCGCGCATCGCCTGGATCAGCTGGTCCCGCTCCAGCAGGTCGTAGGCGCCCTCCTCGGCGCTCGCCATGTCGGGCATCGGCTTGGAGAGCAGCTTGAGCCCGAGGATGCGGCGGCGCAGCGCGGAGCGCGAGAGGTTGACGACCGTCTGCCGGAGATAGGCGAGGGTCTTCTCGGGTTCGCGCACCCGTCCGCGCGCGGAGTGCACGCGGATGAAGGCCTCCTGGACGACGTCCTCACAGGAGGCGGTGTCGTCGAGGAGCAGCGCGGCGAGACCGAGCAGGGAGCGGTAGTGCGCGCGATAGGTCTCGGTGAGGTGGTCGACTGTGGTGCCCGCTGCCATCGCGTCGTCAGTGTCCCCACGCTGAGGAGGAATCTGCGCGGGGCGCGTGGTGGGCCAGGGTGCGATCACTGGCATGCCCCCGGGCGCAAGGGCGCGCGGCGGGCGCACTGTTGCGCCTGCTGCCCCCGCTGGGGCGACGGTGAATCCGAGTACCTCTGCCACGCCTGTTGGACACGCTTCCCCCTATAAGGGTTGTACGCGCAAGGCACCGCTTTTGACGATGCATTAAATGCCCTCATGCGTACCAGCTCTTCCTGAATGTCCCCATTACCCCTACGCAGAGACCCCGATACCCGGGCCCCCGCATGGCGGCCCGCGGACATCCCGGGCCACCCTGAGGGCAGCCACAAAGACGCTCCCCGGCCAACTGCCGGTTGCAGTACGGCGGGGAGGGAATGGTCGAACAGATCGTCAGCCCAGATCAAGAGGTGAGGACCGGCCATTCGCTCACAGGATCTTCACGCGCCCGACAAAGTATCGCCCAGGCGCCCGGCGCACGGCGGCCGATCCCGCCAAGTCACCCCCCGCATCATGGCCGATCCCGCCACGTCACCCCCCGCTCCACAGCCGGAGCCCGTACCGGCAACCCCGCCGGACCACTACAAGCAGCCCCGCACCCGCCCCCGCATTCTCGCCTGATCCGCCGCATCGGCCCGTACTGGTATTCCGTACCGGCATTCCGTACTGGCCCCGCACCGGAACAGAACGGACCGGACCCCCTACGGCCCCCCGATGGAACCCGCACCGGCACCACCGGCACCACCGGCCCCCGCCAAACCCCTACGGCACCCCGGCCCTACCCCCGAAGATCCCCCGCCACCAGCTCGCCCACCTGCGCCATGTTCAGGGCCGCCCCCTTGCGCAGATTGTCCCCGCAGACGAACAGCTCCAGCGCCCGCGGATCGTCCAGCGAGCGCCGCACCCGGCCGACCCAGGTCGGATCGGTACCGACGACATCGGCGGGGGTGGGGTACTCGTCCTCGGCCGGGTCGTCGCTGAGGACAACCCCGGGGGCCGCGGCCAGGATCTCGTGCGCACCGGCGACCGAGACCTCGTTCTCGAACCGGGCGTGCACGGTCAGCGAGTGCGTGGTGATCACCGGCACCCGCACACAGGTCGCGGTGACCGGCAGGTCCGGCAGCCCCAGGACCTTGCGGGACTCGTTACGGATGTTGAGCTCCTCGGAGGACCAGCCGCCCTCCTGGAGCGAGCCGGCCCAGGGCACGACATTGAGGGCGATCGGCGCCGGGAACGGCCCCAGCGTGTCCCCCACGGCCCGTCGCACATCGCCGGGCCCGGTCCCCAGCTCCGTCCCGGACACCGCGGACAGCTGCGCCCGCAACGTGTCGATGCCGGCCTTCCCCGTGCCGGACACGGCTTGGTACGAGGAGACGATCAGCTCGCTCAGCCCGTACTCGGCATGCAGCGCACCCAGCGCGACGATCATCGAGAGCGTCGTGCAGTTCGGGCCGGCGATGATGCCGCGCGGCCGCACCCGTGCCGTGTGCGCATTGACCTCGGGTACGACGAGCGGCACGTCCGGGTCCATCCGGAACGTGCCGGAGTTGTCCACGACCACCGCGCCCTTGGACACCGCGACCGGCGCCCACTGCGCGGAGACCTCGTCGGGGACGTCGAACATCGCGACGTCGATACCGTCGAAGGCCTCCTCGCTCAGCGCGACGACCTCGACCTCCGCGCCCCGCACCGTCAGCTTGCGGCCGACCGAAGGCGGGGCGTCCCCCCTGCCCATGGCGATCCCCCCTGTTCGAGCGGAGTCGGGAACAGGGGGGAGCGGCTGAGAGCTCGGGGGAGCGGCGATCAGCCGGATCTCGCCCCAGATGTCGGCCCGCTCGGACAGGATGCCGAGCAGGACCGAGCCGACGGTGCCGGTGGCACCGACGACGGCGAGATGCGGCTTGGCGGCCGTACGGGCCTGTGCCCACGCCGTGTCAGCGAGGGACGGACGGCCCGCCTCGGCCGGAATCATCGCCCGGTGCCGCCATAGACCACGGCCTCGTCACTGTCCGTGTCGAGACCGAAGGCGGTGTGCACGGCGCGCACGGCCTCGTTGACGTCATCGGCACGGGTGACGACCGAGATGCGGATCTCGGAGGTCGAGATGAGCTCGATGTTCACGCCCGCGTTCGACAGCGCCTCGAAGAACGTCGCCGTGACGCCCGGGTTGGTCTTCATGCCCGCGCCGACCAGCGAGATCTTGGCGATCTGGTCGTCGTAGCGCAGCGAGTCGAAGCCGACCGCCGCACGGGTCTTCTCCAGGGCCGCGACGGCCTTGCGGCCCTCGGCCTTGGGCAGCGTGAAGGAGATGTCGGTCAGCCCGGTCGATGCGGCCGACACGTTCTGCACGACCATGTCGATGTTGACCTCGGAGTCCGCGATCGCACGGAAGATGCGCGCGGCCTCGCCCGGCTTGTCCGGGACTCCGACGACCGTGACCTTCGCCTCGGAGGTGTCATGTGCGACGCCCGAGATGATTGCCTGCTCCATCGGCTGGTCCCCTTGCGGTTCGTTGCTGACCCACGTGCCCTTCAGCCCCGAGAACGAGGAGCGGACGTGGATCGGGATGTTGTAACGGCGTGCGTACTCGACGCAGCGGTGCAGCAGCACCTTGGATCCGGAGCTGGCCAGCTCCAGCATGTCCTCGAAGGAGATCCAGTCGATCTTCCGGGCCTTCTTCACGACCCGGGGGTCGGCGGTGAAGACACCGTCCACATCGGTGTAGATCTCACAGACATCGGCGTTCAGGGCAGCCGCCAGCGCGACGGCGGTGGTGTCCGACCCACCGCGCCCCAGCGTCGTGATGTCCTTCTTGTCCTGGGACACACCCTGGAACCCGGCGACGATGGCGATATTGCCCTCGTCGACGGAGGTCTTGATGCGGCCCGGCGTGACGTCGATGATCCGTGCCTTGTTGTGCACGGAATCGGTGATGACGCCGGCCTGGCTGCCCGTGAAGGACTGCGCCTCATGGCCGAGGTTTTTGATCGCCATCGCCAGCAGGGCCATGGAGATCCGCTCTCCGGCGGTCAGCAGCATGTCGAACTCGCGCCCCGACGGAATCGGGGACACTTCCTGCGCGAGATCGATCAGCTCGTCCGTCGTGTCGCCCATCGCCGAAACCACCACGACAACCTGGTTGCCGTTCTTCTTGGCTTCGACGACTCGCTTGGCAACGCGCTTGATGCCCTCGGCATCCGCAACGGATGAGCCGCCGTACTTCTGCACGACAAGGCCCACGTGCGCTCCTCGCAACTGTCTCATCGGGAGTTTCCTCCCGGACCCCCGGAAATGGGGGTACTGCGGTCGGCTCAGTCTAACGAGCGAGCGGAGTCCGCCCTGCTGATACCGCATCGTGAGACGCGTGACTCACTGTTTGACCACCGTGATCGGCTTGATCACCCATGGCCACCTGACCTCGTGAGTTCCGCGTCCCGCGGCGGTATCCACACGGCGCACCGTTGCGCCTGCCCGGCGAGCACATGCCCGCTCCAGCCCGGTACACACGAAAACGTAACCCAGCTCACAGGGTCCGGCCACGGCGCGAGGCATCACGGGAGGACCGGCGTCAGGCGCCTCGTGCGCCCCCGGCGGCCGCCCCCGGCCTCAGCTCCCCCGCAGCCCCAGCGGCCCCGCGATCTCCGCCGCCATGACCCGGCCGGCTTCCTCGGCGAGCCGTTCCTCGTCGGCGGTGACGTCGCTGTCGGTGTCCAGGCCGTCCAGCTCGACCAGTGGCTGGTCGAGGCGTACGTGGGCGACCAGCGACTGCAGCGCGCGCAGGGCGGCCGAGGCGGTCGGGCCCCAGTTGGACAGGTAGGAGAACTGCCACCACCACAGGGCCTCGCTGACCCGGCCCGCGCGATAGTGCGCCAGGCCGTGCCGCAGATCGGTGATGATGTCGGCCAGGTCGTCGGAGATCCGGCTGGCGACCGGCTCGCTGCGCGGCACATACGGGTCGAAGACCTCGGAATAGATGTCCACCGGGTCGAGCAGGACCGCAAAGCGCTCGCGCAGCTCGTCGACGTCCGGCTCCGGGCCGGTGTCCGGCTCGTACCGCTCGTCGGGGACGAAGTCCTCGTGGGCGCCCAGACGGCCGCCGGTGAGCAGCAGCTGGGAGATCTCCAGCAGCAGGAAGGGGACCGCGCTGTCCGGCTCATCGCCCTTGGCGACCTCCGTCACCGCGACGATGAAACTCTCGATCGAGTCGGAGATCGATACGGCGAAGTCGTCCGGGTCCTGTGTCGCGTTGTGCAGCGTGGCATCAGACATCGAGAAGTCTCCTCCCTTCGAAGGCCCGCCCGAGCGTGACCTCGTCCGCGTACTCCAGATCACCGCCGACCGGCAGTCCGCTCGCCAGCCGCGTCACTCTCAGGCCCATGGGTTTGATCATGCGGGCCAGATACGTGGCCGTGGCCTCGCCCTCCAGATTCGGGTCGGTGGCCAAGATCAGCTCGGTGACGGTGCCGTCCGCGAGCCTGGCCAGCAGTTCCCTGATCCGCAGGTCGTCGGGGCCCACGCCCTCGATCGGGCTGATCGCCCCACCGAGGACGTGGTAGCGACCGCGGAACTCGCGCGTCCGCTCGATCGCCACGACGTCCTTGGGCTCCTCCACGACGCAGATGACCGCCCGATCACGCCTCGGGTCCAGGCAGACCCGGCACTGCTCCTCCTGCGCCACATTGCCGCAGGTGCCGCAGAACCGGACCTTCGCTTTGACCTCCATCAGCGCGTTCGCGAGCCGGCGGACATCGGTCGGCTCGGCCTGAAGAATGTGGAAGGCGATCCGCTGCGCGCTCTTGGGACCGACGCCGGGCAGCCTGCCCAGCTCGTCGATCAGGTCCTGGACCACGCCTTCATACACGGAACGTCTTCTTTCTCTTCTGCCGTGCTGCGTACGCTAGTTGGCTACTCCTCAGAAGGGGAGACCGGGGATTCCGCCACCGCCCAGACCCTGGGCGAGCGGACCGAGCTTCTGCTGCTGGAGCTGCTGGGCACTGGCGTTGGCGTCCCGGACCGCCGCCAGCACGAGGTCGGCGATGGTCTCGGCCGTCTCCTCCGCGGAGTCGGCGTCCACCGCCTTGGGGTCGATGACCAGACTCTGGAGCTCACCGGAGCCGGTCACCGTCGCCTTGACCAGACCACCGCCGGCGGAACCCTCGACGGGTGTCTCCGCCAGTTCCTGCTGGGCGGCCGCAAGGTCCTGCTGCATCTTCTGGGCCTGCTGAAGCAGCTGCTGCATATTGGGCTGACCACCGGGGATCACGACGTGACTCCTGCCATACGACAACGATTGGTGCGGTAGCCCGAGCCTACGTGTTTCACCGGCCCGGCGCCCTACGCCGTAGGGAGGAGCACGGGTGTACGCCTGGTGTACGCCCGCTTACCGGCCCACCGGCTTTCCGCCCCCCTTCGGCCCCCCTCTGCACCGCTGTCCCCGCACCGCGGCCCTTGTACCGCTCTCCGGTCAGGCGCCCGGTATGGCAGCCCACGCAGCAGCCTTGACGGTGCCTGCGCGGTGCCGAGGTGCCGGCCGCGCGGTGCCGAAGTGCCGGCCGCGCCGTGCCGAGAGTCAGCTACACGCTGCCGAGGTGTCAGCTACTCGTTGTTGAACTCTTCCACCACCGTCGCACCGAGTTCGCGCACGATCAGGTCGTGGCCGCTGAGCGCGGAGTCGACGAGATCGGGGTCGTCCTCGGCCGGCATGTCGTACTCGATGGACATCGGCGGGGGCTCCGGCGGCGGGTACGAGGCCTCCGCCGCGGCACCGCCCTGGCCGCCGCCCGCGGAGGCCGACGGCGAGACGGCCTCCCGCGCCATCCGAGCCCCCTGGCTGCCGCCGGCGCTGCCGCTGCCACCACCGGATGCGCCACCGCCCGGCCCGTACTGGCCCCCGGACGACGGTGACGCCGGCGGGGCGCCCTGCTGGGGCGGGGACTGCGGCCCGCCCTGCTGCGGGGCGCCGGGCGCTCCGCCACCGAAGCCACCCCCGCTGCCGCCGCCGAAACCGCCCCCGCCACTACGGGGAGCGCCGCCGGCCGGCGGATTGGCGCCGCCCGACGGGTCGACGATCGCCTCGACCCGCCACTGCACCTGGAACCGCTCGGCCAGCACGTCCTTGAGGACGTCCTCGCTTCCGCCGTTGGCGAAGCTGTCGCGGGCACCGGCATTGGGGAAGCCGATCTGCAGTGTCGTGCCGTCGAAGCCGGAGACCTGGGCGTTCTGGCTGAGCAGGATCCAGGTGAAGCGGCGGCGGGCCTTCACCGCATCCAGGATGTCCGGCCACATCTGCCGCACCTGGGCGGCACCCTGCGCCGCCCCCGGGGCCGCCCCGGGCTGCGGCTGCCGGGACACGGGCGCGGGCGGTCCGGCCGCCGGCTCGGGCGGCGCGGCGGGCGCACCGCCCTGCGGTGCCTGTCCACCTTGTCCCGGCGCCACGGCCGTGGGCCAGCCGCCGGGCTGCCGCCCGGCGCCGGGGCCGCTGCCGCCCGCGTTGTCTCCGCCGCCGGCGTTGCCCTTGACCGCACTCCCGGGCCAGGCTCCGGGCCGCGGAGCCGCGGCCTCCTGGCCACCGCCCTGCGCCGGGCCGCCCTGCGGAGCCTGCACGGGGCCGCCCTGCGGAGCCCCCGCGCTACTGCCGTCGCCCCGCTGCGGCTCCCCGCCGGGCCCGGCCACCGGCCCGCCGGACGCCTCCGCACCGGCCGCCGGCGCGGCCGGGCCAGGAGCCGCCGGGGCGGCCGGAGCCGAGCCGGCCGGAGCCCCTGCGCCGCCACCCGCACCGCCACCCGCCGCGCCCCGCACCGCGGCACGCGCGGCGGCCGGCCCGGACGGTCCCGCCGGATGCGCCTCCGGCCCCGGTACATATCCGGCCGCGGGCCCGCCACCGGACGCCACCACGGGCGACGGCCCCGTCCCGGGCTCTCCCCCGGGACCCGCACCGCCGCTCATGCCACCGGCCCCGCCCAGCAGCGCCGCCCCCGCGCCACGCTCCAGGCGGTCGAGCCGCGCCTGCACCGACCGCTCGTCGTCGTACGCCGCGGGCAGCAGCACCCGCGCACAGATCAGCTCCAGCTGCAGCCGCGGCGAGGTCGCCCCGCGCATCTCCGTCAGGCCCGCATTGACCAGATCGGCGGCCCGGCTCAGCTCGGCCGCCCCGAAGACGGACGCCTGCGCCGTCATCCGCTCCACCACATCCGCGGGGGCGTCGATCAGCCCCTTCTCCCCCGCGTCCGGCACGGCCGCCAGGATCACCAGATCCCGCAGCCGCTCCAGCAGGTCCGCAACGAAGCGCCGCGGGTCGTTACCGCCCTCGATGACCCGGTCCACGACCTCGAAGGCCGCCGCGCCGTCCCCCGCGGCGAACGCCTCCACGATCGAGTCCAGCAAGGACCCGTCGGTGTATCCCAGCAGCGCCGTCGCCATGGCATACGTCACACCGTCCGTACCGGCGCCGGCGAGCAGCTGGTCCATCACGGACATCGAGTCACGCACCGAGCCGGCTCCGGCGCGCACCACCAGCGGCAGCACCCCGTCCTCGACCGGGCTCTCCTCCCGCCCGCACACCTCGGCCAGGTACTCCCGCAGGGTGCCCGGCGGCACCAGCCGGAACGGGTAGTGATGCGTACGCGACCGGATCGTCCCGATGACCTTCTCGGGCTCGGTCGTCGCGAAGATGAACTTCAGATGCTCCGGCGGCTCCTCGACGACCTTCAGCAGGGCGTTGAAGCCCGCGGAGGTCACCATGTGCGCCTCGTCGATGATGTAGATCTTGTAGCGGCTGCCGGCCGGCCCGAAGAACGCCTTCTCCCGCAGCTCACGGGCGTCGTCCACGCCACCGTGCGACGCCGCGTCGATCTCGATCACGTCGATCGAGCCCCGGCCGTTCCTGGCCAGGTCCACACAGGACTGGCACTTCCCGCAGGGCGTGGGAGTGGGACCTTCCTCACAGTTGAGGCAGCGCGCCAGGATGCGCGCGCTGGTCGTCTTGCCACAGCCACGCGGCCCACTGAACAAATAGGCGTGATTGACCCGATTGTTCCGCAACGCCTGCTGCAGCGGATCGGTCACGTGCTCTTGCCCGATGACCTCGGCGAAGGTCTCGGGCCGGTAGCGGCGGTACAGCGCAAGGGACGACACGCATACGACGATATCGGGCCGCACTGACAACCGACCGGCCCCGCAAACGCAAGCGCCCCCCACGCACCCGCCAGAGCCGACCTACCCTTGCTGCCTTCCGGCCCTGGGGGAGTTCAGTCAGATAGCGCCACGTGAGGGGCTGCGCACCACAGTAGCGGATCCCCCGCCCAAGAAACGACCCGGACCCCCGCCCCGGCCCACTCCACCCCCTCGCCGGCCCCCGCCTCCGGATCATGTTCGCGAGCACTCCCCAACGTCTTGTATTGTTTGCGGCGGAGGATTCGCCTAGTGGCCTAGGGCGCACGCTTGGAAAGCGTGTTGGGGGCAACCCCTCACGAGTTCGAATCTCGTATCCTCCGCCATTGCTCTCACCGGGCAATACGTCGAAGGGCCTCACCGCTTGCGGTGGGGCCCTTCGACGCTTCTCAGCCCTCGTTGTCCTGGTCTTTGTCCACAAGGGCTGTTCCCGGGGTTCCCCAGATCGCCGCGCCGATCTTCCGGGCCACTTCCTTCAACAGGTGGTCGGGGACATGGAGATACCGCGCCGCATCCGTGCGGCCCCGCCCGGTTCCCAGCCCATGATCTGGTCGATCACCCGGTCCGGGACGCCCAGCACCATGAGCACCGTTCCGGCCCTGTGCCGGACGTCGTGCAGTCGGGCCTCCAGGTGGCGGGCGACGACCGAGGTCCGGTAGGCCATCGCTGATCAGGTGATCCAGGCTCCAGCGATCAAGGAGTTCCCTCACGAGGTGGGCGACCAGGCGGCCCTCCAGATCGGCCGGGCCGACGTCGTGGGCGGTGACGATGTGGCGGCTGTGCGCACACATGAGACCGATGGGCCCGACCCCATGTCGGGCCCATCGGTCGTTTTGCTTCACGGAACGCCCTCGGCGGGGTTCAGCGGCACAGGGCGGTGTCCACGGCGCGTTCGAGATTCCTCCGGCCCGCCTCGTCGGTGAGCTGCATGGTGACCGCGACGTTGGTGGCGCGGCCGTCGTCGGTGGCGCCGCCCCGGGTCTCGTACCCCGGGAAGCTGCCGCCGTGGCCCCAGGAGAGGCCGCCGCACGGCAGCGGCCTGCTGACGAGTCCAAGTCCGTAGCGGGCGCCGGGGCCGAAGGTCGCTTCGGCGGGGACGGTGGAGCGCATCTGGGCGAGCTGGGCCGAGGGCAGGAGGCGGCCGGCCAGGAGTGCGCTGAAGAAACGGTTGAGGTCGGAGCCGGTGGAGACCATCTGGCCTGCCGCCCAGCCCCAGGAGGGGTCGATCTCCGTGATGTCGCGCAGCGGCACGTCCGCCGATTCCCGGTAGTAGCCGTGGGGGTGGGGCTCCCGAATGCTCGCGTCACCGGGGGCGGGGAAGTAGGTGTGGCGCAGCCCGGCGCGTCGGACGACGCGCCGGTCGATCTCCTCGGCGAGGGGGCGGCCGGTGACCTTCTGGACGAGCAGGCCGGCGAGCACGTAGTTGGTGTTGCTGTACTTCCAACTCGTCCCGGGGGCGAAGTCGGCCGGGTGCTGGAGGGCTGTGGCGAGCAGTTCGCGGGGGGTGTAGTACCGGACGTCGTCCCCGAGGTGGTTGCTGTAGTTGGGGAGTCCGCTGGTCTGCTGGAGGAGCTGGCGGACGGTGACGCGGCGCCCGTCGATCCCCTTTCCGCGAACGAGGCCGGGCAGGTAGGTGTCGACGGAGGCGTCCAGGGCCACCCTCCGCTCCGCGACGAGTTGGAGGACGACGACCGCGACGAAGGTCTTGGTGTTGCTGCCGATCCGTACCTGGCCGTCCCTGGGCACCTTCGAGCCGGTGGTCAGGTCGCCCACTCCTGCGGTGTAGGTGCGGATGCGGCCGTCACGGCCCTGGACGCTCGCCAGCGCGGCGGGCATCCCGTCGTCGCGCACCAGCGCGTTCAGGCTCTGCTGGACGGCGTCCGGCCTGGCGGCGGCAGCAGCGGAGGCGGCGGGCGGGGCGAGGGCGCCCAGTGTCATGACGCCGATGGCCACCGCGACCGCGGCGGGCAGGGCCCGTCGCCGCGTGCCCTGCTGCCGGCCCGGCGGGCGAAGCCCTTGCCGTGTCTGTCCACGCATGAGTCAACTCCTGAGGAATCGTTGGACCGTTGTTCGGGTTGCCGGGTTGCCGGGTGCGTGATTCAGCCGCACAGGGCCCTGTCCACGGCGTCCTTCACGTGCTGCGTGGCTGCCTTGTCCGTCGGGACGCTGGTGACCGCGACGTTGGCGGCGCGGCCGTCATCGGTGACACCGCCCCGGGTCTCGTACCCCGCGATGTCGCCGCCGTGGCCCCAGTAGACGCCGCCGCACGACAGCGGCCTGCTCGTGAGCCCCAGCCCGTAGCGGAGGCCGGAGGTCCCGGCGGGGACGGTCGTGCGCATCTCGGCGAGCTGGGCCGCCGGGAGGAGGCGGCCGGCGAGGAGCGCGGTGAAGAAGCGGTTGAGGTCGGAGTTGGTGGAGATCAACTGGCCTGCGGCCCAGCCTGCGGAGGGGTCCATCTCCGTGAAGTCGCGCAGCGGTGTGTTCGCCGGGTTGCGGTGGTAACCGTGGGGGTGCGGCTCTCGGATGGTCATCTCGCCGGGGGTGGGGAAGTAGGTGTGGCGCAGCCCGATGCGCTTGATGATGCGCCGGTCGATCTCCTCGGCGAGGGGGCGGCCGGTGACCTTCTGGACGATCAGGCCGGCCAGGACGTAGTTGGTGTTGCTGTACCCCCAGGTCGTCCCCGGAGCCGCGTCGGCCTTGTACCGGAGGGCGATGTCGAGCAGCTCGCGGGGCTCGAAGTACCGGTTCCT
The DNA here is from genome assembly GCF_053612065.1 of Streptomyces sp. NPDC054765. Lineage (NCBI taxonomy): Bacteria > Bacillati > Actinomycetota > Actinomycetes > Kitasatosporales > Streptomycetaceae > Streptomyces > Streptomyces sp. NPDC054765. The sequence goes on from NZ_JBSHBP010000003.1 coordinate 231,991, forward strand.
GATCTCGTCGTCGTCGACGTGGATGCCGTACTCGGGGAGTCCGCTGGTGTGCTGGAGGAGCTGGCGGACGGTGATGCGGCGCCCGTCGATCCCCTTTCCGCGGACGAGGCCGGGCAGGTAGGTGTCGACGGTGGCGTCGAGGCCGATCTTCCCTTCGCCGACCAGTTGCAGGACCACGACCGCCGTGAACGCCTTGGTGTTGCTGCCGATCCGTACCTGGCCGTCCCTGGGCACCTTCGAGCCGGTGGTCAGGTCGCCCACTCCTGCGGTGTAGGTGCGGATGCGGCCGTCACGGCCCTGGACGCTCGCCAGCGCGGCGGGCATCCCGTCGTCGCGCACCAGCGTGTTCAGGGCCTGCTGGACGGCGTCCGGCCTGGCGGCGGCAGCAGCGGAGGCGGCAGAATCCGAGGCGGAGGCGGAGGCGGCGGGCGGGGCGAGGGCGCCCAGCGTCATGACGCCGATGGCCACCGCGACCGCGACCGCGGCCGACACGGCTCGTCGCCGTCTGCCGCCCTGCTGCCGGGTCGAGGAACGAAGGCCCTGCCGGGTCTGAGCACACATAAGTCAACTCCTGGGGAATCGTTTCGTCGAGGCACGATCCTGGTTTCCAGGGCCCGCTGACCGCATCGCGGGAAGGCGGGAGAAATCGCTCCCCCGATCGGGGGAGGCTGCCGGGGGGCTGCCCGGCGATACTGGCGCCCATGATCAGGGGAATTCGGCCGCTGCTGCGCGGCTCCACGTATGCGGGTGTGCTGTTCGCCTATTGCGGCGCGCTGGCGAGCCTTCCGCTGCTGCCTTTCGCCCTGTTGCCGGCGCTGTCGTGGCGATCCGCTTCGGAGAGCGTGCAGATCGTCCTGGTCCTGCTGGTCTGGGCGGTACTGGTCGGCGTGGTCGGCCTGGCGCGCCCCGTACGACGGGCGCTGGTCGTGTCGGCCCGCCGGCTGCTGCGGGTGCCGCTGCCGAATCCGGTGGCCGGTCGCCGGCCCTCCGGTTCACTCGGCCTCGACCGCTGGCGGACCCCGCTCTGGCTGGTGCTGCACGTGGCCGTCGGTTGGACGGGGGCGCTGGCGAGCGGGGTGCTGTTCATCATGGGCCTCTCCCTGCCGGGGAACTGGCTCGGCGCCGAGGCGCGGGCGAGTCTGTTCGGCACGTCGGTCCGGGTGTCGGGCGGCTGGAGCTGGGTGGTGGCGGCCGTGTGCATCCTGCTGGCGGTAGCCATCTGCGTACTGGTGACGAAGGCCCTGCGGTGGGCGGCGCCACGGCTGCTGGGGCCGTCGGCGGCCGAACGGCTCGCGCTGGCCGCCGAGCGGGAACAGCTGCTGGCCGAACGCAACCGGATTGCCCACGAGTTGCACGACTCGATCGGGCACACGCTGACGGCGGCCACCATCCAGGCGGCGGTGGCGGGCGAGGCGCTCTCCGCCGACCCGGCGACGGCGCGGGCCGCCATGCGCAGCATCGAGGAGTCGACGCGGGCCGCGCTGGAGGACCTGGACTACGTGCTCGGAGTGCTGCGCGAGGAACAGTCGGGGACGGCGCCGACCCGGACCCTGGCCGACCTCCCCGAGCTGCTGGACCGCCTGCGGCACGCGGGCGCGGTGGTGGAACCGGAACTGTCGGGCGACCTGGCGCAGGTGCAGGGGACGCTCTCCCGGGCGGCGTACCGGATCCTCCAGGAGGGGCTGACGAACGCGCTGCGCCACGGAGCGGGCGGCCCGATCGTGGCCCGGGTGGCGGCCGGGCCGGGCGGACTGGATCTCACGGTGGTCAACCGGACCGGGGTACGGACGGACCCGGGCCCGGGGGTCTTCCCGACCTCCGGCCACGGTCTGCCCGGACTGGCCGAGCGCGTCCGGCTGCTGCACGGTGAGTTCCAGGCCGGCCCGGAGGGGACGCAGCACTGGCGGCTGGCCGTCCGGCTGCCGGTACGGGTGTCGGCGTGAGCGGATCCGACGCGGGCAAAGGCATGCCCCTCCGGCTGCCGGTACGGGTGTCGGCGTGAGCGGATCCGACGCGGGCAAAGGCATGCCCCTTCCCCCCGTCACCAGCCCCGCCGTCACCCTCCTGATCGCGGACGACGAGGAGGTGACCCGCAGCGGCCTGCGCATGCTGCTCGCCGCACAGCCGGGCATCACGGTGGTCGGCGAGGCCGCCGACGGCGTCGAGGCGGTCGAACGGGCGCAGAGCCTGCGGCCGGACGTGGTCCTGATGGACGTACGGATGCCGCGTCGCAACGGGATCGAGGCCACCCGCCAACTGCTGGCCGAAGCGGCCGACCCGCCGAAGGTCGTGGTGATCACCACCTTCGAGAACGACGGCTACGTCACCGCCGCCCTCAGCGCGGGCGCCAGCGGCTTCGTCCTCAAGCGCCTCCCGGTCCGTCAGATCGCTGAGGCGGTCCGGGTGGTGGCGGCGGGCGAAGCGGTCCTCTTCCCGGCCGCACTGGGCCGCATGGTCGCCGCCCGCCCACTGGGCTCCGCCGAGGCCCTGCCGCACGCCGCCCTGACCGGCCGGGAGGAGGAGGTGCTGCGCCTGATGGCCACCGGGCTCTCCAATCCGGAGATCGCGGAGTCCCTCACGGTGAGCCTGGAGACGGTCAAGACCCACGTCGGAAACGTGCTGACCAAGCTCGGCGCGCAGAACCGGACCCATGCGGTGGTGATCGCGTACGAGTCCGGCCTGGTGGTCCCGGGCTTCGCCGGCTGACCGGCTTCCGCCCCTCTGCGCGGTCGCCCGCAGGCTGCTCAGTACCGGCCGCGACGTAACTCCACAGCTACTCGTATCCTCCGCCCGGCCTCACCGGGCTGAACGAAGGCCCCGACCGGGAAACCTGTCCGGGCCTTCGTCGTCTCGTGGTGTGGGAGCCCGGCCACCCCGGACCGGCCATGCTCTGCCGGCAGGGCGTCAATGCTGCGAAGCATGGCGCGATCACCGGGCCTGCGGCCGGTCTCCTCAGCAGACCTCAGCAGAGTGAGGCCCCGCGGCGACCTCCTCCAGGCGGGCGAGGGCGGCCGGCGTTTCTGTCACGTCCCCGTGCGCGCTGTCGATGTGCAGGAGGTTGATCTGGACCTCCAGCGCCCACCAAGGGGCGTCGCAGCGCCCGGCCGACGCGCGCTGCAGGAGGGTGAACGCGAGCTCGACGCGGCAGAGCTGACGGGCCTCACCGACCCCCCGAGCCGGAAGAGCGCGAGTGCCAGGAGGTTGGCTGCCCGTGGGAGGTCCACGGGGGCGGCGTCCGGATCGGCGAGCAGGCCATGACACCGCGCATCAGGGCGAGTTCGTCCTCCAGAACCCGGCTGTCGTCGGCGAGGAACGCCAGGTGTCGCGGAGCAGTCGGTGCGTTCAACTCAGCGGCCAGGGCTCAGTGGGGAAATCGGAGTCGAGCGGCATGCCGTCGGCCCTGGTCCGAGGAGTGCCGCAGACCATAACAAAGGTGGCGAACTCTGAGCCTGGGTCGAGCCCGAGCGCCTGATCGACCAAGTCGTCCTGGAAGGCGCCGGTGATAGCAGCACCCAGACCCAGTGCGGTAGCCGTCATGGACACCACCTGTGCCACGTGGCCGACATCCTGCATGAGGAAACGATAGGCCCGTGCATGCCGGTACTTCCAGGACATCCGCTCAGCCACTGCGACGGTGATCAGGGCAAAGCTGCCTGTGGTGAAAAATCCCTGCCGCGACGTCAGCCCTTCCCAGGATTCCCGGTCGACTCGGGCATCGACGGGGAGGAGGCCGTGGCGGATCGCGTCATACCGGTAGAGGCCGGGTGAGACGTCCTGGACGTCGAAGACGGCCACGTAGGCGTCAGTCTCGTGCCGAGCGCCGCCCGTGGCCGCGGCCCGCAACTGGGTGACGCCCAGATCGCCGCAGTCGGAGAACCGGAGCGGGGCGAAGGAGTAGTGGAGCAATGTCGCGAGGGCGTCGAGCGACACCGGCTGATCCGTGAAGGTGCGATGGGTGCGCCGTTGTTCCAGCACGTCCTGGAAAGACATGGTCATCGGCTGGCGAACCCGGGGAAGCAGGAGCACCGGAGTCTCCGGGCCGGGGTGTGCGTAACCGCTCGGCCGGGGCCGGGTGTGCAACTCGCTCCGGAAGTCCCTGACCTCCTCCTCCGGGAGGAAGGCCACGTTCCTGGTGCGCTGGTGGAACCACCAAGCGACGGGCCCCCAGGCATCCCACGGGCTCGGGGCCGCCGGAACGGGTTCGTCGTCCGCCTTGACCAGAAAGCCCAGCGCGAGCAGCTGCTCCACCGCTGCCCGTAGGGAGGACGTGGTGCCGGACTCAGCCTCGGGGACAGACAGCGGGGTCCGCGCACTGATCAGGAGCTCGGCGGTTTCGGGCCCTACCCGGAGCCGGGCGGGCACCAGCGGGCTCGATACCTGGATCCCGGTGGCATCGGGTTGGATGAACAGCGGGTTTACCGCGCGAACCAGCATTCAGAGCTCCATTGTCGACTGAGGGATCGAAAACCCGACGCTCCGGCCGGTGGGTTGCAGCCCCATCCTGCGGGCGCCCAGGGAGAGCCGCTGGGGCAGATTGGCCTTCATGGAGGGGCAGGCGATCTCCCCGTCGCTCCAGCGCTTCGGGCAGTGACCGCCGCAGACCGGCAGCAGCCAGCACTTGGAGCACTGCACGGCCCCGTCACCCACGCGCTGCGCCCAGTCGTGGAACTGCCCGGCCGGCCGGAGTGCACTCTTTGCGAGGGACGTGAACGGGATGAGCGTCGCGTGCTCCTCGTGCTCCCAGGGCGACGGCACGAATGCTTCGACTGTCACCGGGGCTCCCGCCAGATCTGCGCATCAGGGCGGCTCGGGGCCGGTACCAGCCCCGCGCCGCAGTGCTGATGACGGTTGGTCAGCAGGGGTTGTTCTTGTTCAGCTGCAGGAGGAACTCGTCGTCGATGTCGATGACCTCGATCAGGAAGGTGTCCTGGTCCTGGCTGTTGGTCCGGTCTGCAGTGATCTCGGTGTGCATGGCCAGCCTCCTTGGTTTCTCGGTGCAAGGCCACCCGAGTGGTGGACCTGGCCAGAGTCAACTCGGTGGCGCGTGTTGGGGGCAACCCCTCACGAGTCCCCTCTCGTATCCTCCGCCGGTGCCTCATCGGGCACAACGTGGAAGGGAAATGCCATCCGCTGTCGTCTGCCATCGCCTTGCCCCGGGCCCTCGCGCCGACCGGGGCCGCTTTCCGCAACGATCGTGTCCAGATTTGGCCATGCCCAAGGTCGGATAGGCCCATGGAGGCAAAGCGCCCGCCAATCCTGTGTGCTGAACTCGTTAAGGTCCTTTCTGGCGGCCGCTCCCCGACGTACTACTCGAAGTCTTGTACGTATCTGAACGGGGGAAGCGGGATGAGTGGGCAGTTCGGTGTCGATCCCACGGCGCTGACGGATCTGGCGGGCACATTCGACCGGGAAGCGAAGGAACTGGCCACCCCGATCCATGCGTTCGCGGCGACATCGTCGGAGGTCGGAGAGGCCTTTGGCGTCCTCGGTGCCTGCGACGGCGCGATGGAGAAGTACCAGAAGCTGCTGAGCAGCACCATCAAGGCGCTGGGGCGCCTTCCCGAGGTGCTCACCAGCGACGCTGACCGGCTGCGGATCAACGCCTCCCACTACAAGGACGCGGACCAGGTCGCCCTCGGCCACCTGCAGTCCGTGACCCGGCGCCGGGAGGCGTGACGTGAGCATCAACAGCTGGATCGACGGCAAGGTCCTGGAGATCCTTGAGGCATTCGGCGTGGATCTCCCCGGCGGCAACGGCGACACGCTCCGCTCGATCGCCCGTGGTTGGGACTCCATGGGCACCGAATTGAGCAAGGTCGTACGGGCCATCGACTACGCCGTCGACGGTGTCGACAAGCAGGGCTGGCACGGTGCGGCCCGCGATGCCTTCGAGAAGCACTGGCAGGACCAGAAGAAGACCATTACCGACGCCGCGACCAACTTCCACCATGTCGCAGGCGGGTTGCGGGAATTCGCCGACGAGATCGACAAGATCAACGAAGAGATCATCGACATCTGCGTCGAGATCGCCGAGATGGAGGTGCTCGGTGCCACGCTGTCCGTCTTCACCGGCTTCCTCTCCGACCTCGTCGCCAATACGGCCGTGGCCGCGAAGGTCGCCAAGATCGTGGACCTGGTCAAGCTGTTCACCTCGGCGGCCGAGAAGGTGGCGGCCCTGCTGGAGCGCTTCGCCGGGGTGAGCGCCGAAACTGCGGCGACAGTGGAGAAGATGCTCTCTGCGGTGGCCCGGTTCAGCGCCAAGTTCCTCACGAAGGGTGCGGAGAGCTTCGCCACGAACTTCGTCGCCGACTCGGGCAGCCAGATGCTCAACCAGGCTCTCACCGGGCAACCGGTGACGGTGGGTGTCGATTTCGACACCGCCAGCAAGGAAGCTTTGGGCACGGCAGCGTTCACAGCGGGCGGAGCAGGCACCCACCTGCCAGGCGCTGTCGGCAGGATGCTCAGAGGCGAAGGCCGGGCGGGCAACGCCGTCAATGGTGCGCTCGGCAACATCGCGGGCGGCGCTACCGCGGACGTGTGGAACGACAAGGACGGCGAGACCATCGCATGGGACGCCGGGACGAACGCCGTCACCGGTGCCCTCGGGAACACTGCCGGCGACGGCGCCTTCCGGCACATGGAGGAACACGGCAGCCTCGGCGGCGAGAACCTCAGTGATCGGGGTAAGTTCGCCGACGCGGCGCACAAGAGCGCCTTCGGCACCGGCCTCAACACGACGATCTACGCAGGGGGCGCCGGAATCGAGTCGGATATGCAAGACCTGGCCAAGGAAGCCCAGAAGGGGGACGAGTGACCTGTGCCCGGTGAGCCCGGCGGCGTGATCCTGGCGGGGGTCGCGCACAGCAACCCGAATGTCCCCCCCGATTGGCCCGGCTTCTTCATGGTGGTCCTCGGGATCTTCGGGTGCCCGATCGTCTATGCCGGTGTCGCCCTGACCATCGCCCTCTTGCGTGTCAACGGCGAGAAGAACTGGGCCAACTACGTGATCGGGCCGGTGATTCTCCTCGTCGGCCTCGCCATCACCGTCGCTGGTTTCGGCTTCGGCTTCCGGCTGCTGTGACGTGGCGCATCGCCAGGGGGTGTCCGGCCCGGACGAAGCGGCCCCCTCGGGCGCCCCGCGCAGCGGAAGCGCGGCCGGCCCCGGCGGTATGGCGTGGCTCGTGGATCCGCCCGGGACGGACGCCGCTGTGTCCGCCCCGGGCTCTGGCGGGGTGCTTCCTTCCGTTCGTGCTCAGCCGGTGAAAGCTTTGGCGAACTCGTTCGTTGCCTTTCCGGTGCTGGAACAGGTCGCCATCGCCTTGGAGTTCACGCCTTGCGGGCAGGCCTTGTCGCGGGTGACCGACCACATCGAGAGCCGGCCGAGCCCCTTGTCCTCGGCGAACTTCTTGAGTTCGGCCGCGTCGTCGGGCCTGAAGACCTCGCCCTTGACGTCGTTCACGCCGATCATCGGCGTGACCGCGACGGTCTTCCAGGCTCGGGCCTCGTCCCGGATGCCCAGCGCCGCCTTGACCTGTTTGTGGGTGGCGGTGGCGGCTGCGATGGCGTACCTGCCCATGTCGCCGTCGTAGTAGGTGCCGTAGTCCATGGCCATGATGTTCACGGCGGAGATCCGGGCGCCGTTTTTCCTGGCGCTCTCCAACGCCGCGACGGCGTGCCGGTTCAGGCCCGAAGGGAGCACCGGGAGGGTGAAGGAGACGTCCAGACCGGTGCGCTGCTGCTGGAGCCGGGCGAGCGCACGGGCGCGGAGGTCGTTGGCCTTGGTGTCGGTCAGGGCGGGGCCCTCGATGTCGAAGTCGACCTTCGTCGCGTCGTAGGCGTCGATGACCTTGCGGTACGCGTTCACCAGTTTGTCCACCGAGCCACAGACCCTGGCCAGTTCGTTGCCGCTCTGTCCGCCGAAGGAGATCCGCACGTCGCCACCCTTGGCGCGCAGCGCGTCCGCCTGCCGCGCCACCGGGTTGTCGCCCAGCTCCTGCCTGCCGCCCCACTTGGGTACGCAGCCGCCTCCCGGGGAGACGAAGGCCAGGTTGTACTCCTTCACTCCGGTCTCCTCGGCGCCTTTGAGGAGGTCGTAGGAGGGCGTGAGCGAGGTGTCCACGTACGGCGAGAAGGCGCGTGATTCCGCAGAAGGGCCGGCAGAGGGGGCGGGGGAAGAGGCGTCGCCCTTGGGTTGCGAGGTCCTCACCGGGCCCGGAGTCCCGGGCCCCTTCTGTTCCCCGGTCGAGCAGCCGGCGAGCAATGAGGCCGCCATCGCGGCGGCCGCCGCGATGGCGGCCGGCGGCAGCTTGCGGCTGTTCCGGGAAAGGCGCACTTCTGCGGGGTTCGTCATTGCGGGGCTGCCTCCAGGGGTGGGGGGCGGGCAGTGGTGTGTGTGGGGGCGGGCAGTGGTGTGTGTGGGGGCGGGCAGTGGTGTGGTGGAGGGGCAGTGGTGCGGCAGGTTCAGCGTGTGGGGCAGGTGTTCTGCGATGTGTCGCAAGGGAAGAGGGCGACACCGGCTCGGTCGATCAGCATGTTGCGTACCGGGGCGGAGGACAAGGGCCGCAAGAGGGGAGGGGAGGGACCCGGCAGGGGAACATGCCAGGTCGGGGCCTTTGCCGCGGGCAGCGGGGCGCCGGCGGGCGTCCGCAGGAGTCGGAAAGATCACATCAAGTAGCGTGCGGCGGCGGGCTGTTGGGACGACCCTTTGGCCGACGCCCCGTTCTGCAAAGCCGCGCGGGGCTCTCCGGCACGGGGCGCCATGGCCCGTGTGAGCAGCACGAGAGCGGGTGGTCGCGCATTGCCCGGGGTCGGTGACGGGACTGTTCTGCTGCCTGGTGCGTTCACCGCCAGGCCTCTGCGTGCCTCAGCCGTCGGCTCGTGGTCGTCGGCTCGTGGTCATGGGCCCGTGGTCGTGGGCCCATGGTCGTCGGCTCGTGACCGTGGGCCCGTGGCCGTCGGCTCGTGACCGTGGGCCCGTGGCCGTCGGCTCGTGACCGTCGGCTCGTGACCTGGGCTCGTGGCCGTCGGCTCGTAGCCGTCGTTACCGTGTGGAGGCGGCGGGCGGTGGGACGGATTCGCCCGACTCCTCGTGCTGGACGGCCGCTTCCACGGCTTCGGGTGGCATGGCCAGCCGTACGGCGGTGTAGTGCACGACGAGGCTGAAGACGATCACGATGACCAGGTCCCACCAGGCGGGGAGCGCGCGGGTCCCGCCGTAGCGGCCGAAACGGCCGATGAGGATCATGCCGGCGAGCCAGGGCCACACCCAGACGGCCGACCTGGCGCGCAGTCCGCTGCGTTCGGCCGCGGGGACTCCGCGGCGGGTGAGCGCGAGCACCGCGAAGCCGAGCAGGGCGGCGATGCCGAGCTTCCAGTCCGCCTCGTAGCCGGACCAGTAGAAGATCAAGTTGGCGAAGACGAAGCCGGCGGGCGCCAGTACCGTTCCGGCGGGCAGCCGGTAGGGGCGGTTGCGGCTGCCGTCCCGTACGCGCAGGGCGTGCAGTGCCACCGGCGCGAACGCGTACATGATGGCCGCCGCCGAGGTGACCAGGCCCACCAGCGCCTGCCAGCTGGGAAACGGCAGGAACGCGATCTCGCCGACCACGAAGGCGAGGAGGATCGAGACCACGGGTACGCGGCTGCGGCCGACCTGGGTGAGGGCCTTGGGCAGCACCCGCTCCCGGCCCATGGCGTAGGAGAGGCGCGCGGCACCGGCCATGTAGACCAGGCCGGTGCCGGCCGGGGAGATGACCGCGTCGACGTAGAGGACGGTCGCCAGCCAGCCGGCTCCGACGGCGGTGGCGAGGGTGGCGTACGGCCCGAAATTGCCCTTGCCCACCGGGTTGGCCCAGCCGTTGGCCACGGCCGTGGGATCCAGGGCGGCGATAAAGGCGATCTGCAGCAGGAGGTAGAGCGCGGTACCGACCGCCATGGCCACGATCACCGCCCGGGAGACATCGCGCTGGGGATCGCGCGCCTCACCCGCCAGCTGGATGGCCTGCTCGAAGCCCAGCAACGCGAACACCACACCGGCGGGCAGGGCCGCGAAGACGCCGTGCGCCCCGTGGGGTGCGAAGCCGCCGCCCGCGGTGAAGTTCGAGCCGTGGAAGGCCAGGGTCATCAAGACCACCACGGTCAGCAGGGGTACGGCCGTCTTCACCACCGCGGTGACCGAGTTGATCCCGGACAGCAGCCGTACGCCGAGCACGTTGATGATCGTGAAGAGCAGCATGAAGCAGCTCGCGATCACCAGGCCGGCCACCGTGAGAGTGCCGTTGGGGTGCAGGACGTGCACCCGGTCGTGGACCCAGCCGATGCGGTCCATGTACGAGAGCGTGGCCTCGACCTCGATCGGCGAGATCAGGACCGACCGCAGCCAGGACATCCAGCCCGCGGTGAAGCCGACCAGCGGGCCGAAGGCGAAGAAGGGGAACCGGGCGGTGCCGCCCGCGATCGGGTACGTGGCGCCCAGCTCCGCGTGAGCCAGCGCGAGCACGGCCAGCATCGTCGCCGCGAGCACCCAGGAGACCAGCGACGCCGGGCCGGCGATGACTGCGGTGGTCAGGGCGCCCAGCAGCCAGCCGGAGCCGATGATCGATCCCAGGGAGATGAACATCAGTCCCCAGAAACCGACCGCCCGGTGGAGGTGGTGGGCTCCGGCGGTGCCGGCACTCCCCGCTGCGGATGTCTCGCTCACGCGCGCTCCTGGTTCACGGGACCATCTTGGTCCCGGGAAGCGGGCCAGGCGCGCATACGCCTTGCGTGTCGCCGCGTGTACTGAGAGTGAGTGGGGTGATGCCGCCACTACGGGGTCCCTTCGGTGCCGGGACCGGGAGTGGGAGTGGGAGCGGGACCTGGAGTGGGAGCGGGACCTGGAGTGGGAGCGGGACCGGGAGTGAGGCCGGGGCCAGGACCGGGAGTGGGGCCGCGTACGGCGTGCGCGTAGGGCCTACGGCGTTCCGTACGGCGTACGGCAGGCCTCTTGGGGGTGCGGGCACCAGCCTCGGCTACCGGCTACCGCCAGTGACTGCCCGACGGGCGGGCAAGGGGGTGCTCGGCGCCGTTGCGGGGCGGCGGGTGGGTGTGGAAGAGGGTGGAGTACAGGCCGTTCCGGGCGAGGAGTTGGGCGTGCTTGCCCGACTCCACCAGACGTCCCCCGTCCAGGACCAGGATGCGGTCGGCGTCCGTGGCGAGGTCCAGATCGTGGGTGATCACGAGGGTGGTGCGGCCTTCGGCGAGGCGCCGCAGCGGGGCGATGATGCGCTGGGTGGCCAGGGTGTCCAGGCCGGTGGTGGGCTCGTCGAGGATGAGTACGGGGGCGTTGCGCAGCATGGCGCGGGCGATCGCGATGCGCTGCAGCTGGCCGCCGGAGAGCCGGGAGGTGCCGGGGGCGATGACGGTGTCGTAGCCCTCGGGGAGTGCGTCGATGAATACCTCGGCGTCGGCGGCCTGCGCGGCGCGGACGACGTCGGGGTGGGTCACGCCGTCGCGTCCGCAGGCGATGTTCTCCTCCACGGTGTCGTGCAGGACGAGGGTGTCCTGGGGCAGCAGCGTGATGTTCCGGCGGAGCTGGGCGAGCGGCAGCCGGTTCACGGGGATGCCGTCCAGGCGGATGCTGCCGGTGTCGGGGTCGTAGAACCTCAGCAGCAGGGCGGCCAGGGTCGACTTGCCCGCGCCGCTGGGACCGGTGATGACCACCAGTTCCCCGGGCACCGCGGTGAACGAGAAGTCATGGAGCACCTCCTCCTTGCCGCCCGGGTAGCGGAAGCCGACCCGGCACGCTTCCACCGCGCCGACAGCGCGGCTCGGCGCCGCAACGACGGCCGAGGGCTCCGGGTCGGTGACGGCGGGCGGGGCGTCGAGGATCTCCAGCAGCCGTTCGGCCCCGGCGGTGGCTTCGGTGACCGTCAGTCCGAGCTGGCCGAGGTCGCGGATCGGCGGGTAGAGGTAGCCGACGAACGCGGCGAAGGCCAGGAGCTGCCCCAGCGTCATCCGCCCCGCGGAGATCTCCCACGCGCCCAGGCCGATGATCGCCAGGACACAGAACGTTTCGAGGACCTCGACCAGCTGGCCGTACAGCTCGTTGAGGCGGGCGCTGGTGACCGAGGCCCGCAGCCAGCTGTGTGCCTCGCGCCGGAGCCGCTCCTGTTCGTCGCGCTGCCGGTTGTAGGCCTGGGTCAGGACGACATTGACCAGCCCCTCCTCGACCACCGAGGTGATGGCGCCGTCCGCCGCCCGCTGCCGGCGGGACACCTCCTTGACCCGGCCGGTGAAACGGCTGGTGGCGAGCCAGAACAGCGGGGCCAGGGCGAAGGTGGCGAGTGCCAGGTCCCAGCGCAGCCAGAGCGCCGCTCCGGCGTAGAAGATGACGCCGAACCCTGCCGTGGCCGCCTGGACGAGGCCGGAGACCACGAGCTGTTCGATGGCGTCGACGTCGCCGGTCAGCCGCTCGACCAGGTCGCCGCGGCGGTTGCGCTGGAAGAAGTGCGGCGGCAGCGTCTGGAGGTGGGCGAAGATCCGGGCCCGTAGCCGCATCACGAAGCGTTCGGCCGTCCACGCGGCGAGGGAGTTGCCCAGATACCCCACGATCGCGCCGGCGACGGCCACGCCGAGCCACACCCCGGCCGGCGCCCAGAAGGCGCTGACCGAGCCCTTCTGCAGGGCGTTGTCGGTGAGTTGGGCGAAGACCAGGATGGCCACGGTCTCCGCGAGTGCGGCGAAGACGGCGCTCAGACAGACGAGGGCGATCCAGCGGCGGTCGCCCCGGGTCAGTGGCCAAAAGCGCCGTACGGCCTCCTGGAAGCCCACGCGCCGGGTGCGGATCGAGGTGTCCGCGATGAGCCCCCGGAACACCCGGTCCATGGCGGGGTCCGGGGGCGGCGGCGAGGTCGCCCGCGCATCGGCAGCGGCCGGAGCGGTGGAAGCGTCGGCGGCCCGGCCCGGCAGGCCGGAAGTCCGTTCAACGGGCGGCGGTTCGACGCCTCGTTGAGGCGACGCTTCGGGGCGCTCTCGGCGCCGGCGTGAGCTGCGCAGGTGCATGGTCGCTACGTCACCTCGTCGTTGCTCGGGACGTCATCTCGTCGCTGCTACGGGCGGTGGAGCGGGACCACGTGGCACGGCCCACCAAACCGACGAGGCGGACCCGCGGGGTACGCGAGCCTGCCTCGAACTCAGAGGTTTGCGTCAGTAGCCACGTCCGCGGCCACGTCCGCGGCCATTCCCGCGACCCCTGCGGTCACGGTCGCGGTCGCGACGGTCACGGTCATGGTCGTGGCGGTCGTGGTCGCGCCTACGCCTTGTGGGGAAGACCTTGCGGAAGCTCATTCTCGCCTCCCAGTTGATTTTTCCTTGTGGTCGAGCCGTACCGGCTACGACAACTCCCAAGCTACGACGCTCACCTGCCTCCAACAAGGAAAATTGCGTGAAAATTCAGACATAAGCCAATATTCTTCTCAATCGTGTCGGGGAGTGGTGAGTGGTGACCCTCCGGATACCTTTCGGACGGAGCCTGCGTGCCAGCTCTGCGGACGGACAGGCGCCGGCAAACAGGCACGGGGATCTGCCGCAGTCGCCCCTTCGGGGGAGCGCCCCGGTCCGCTCGTGGCGCCGGCGCCCCGCCGGAGTGCGCCGAATCGGCGCTGACCGGTATGCCGGCACCGCCCCGCCGGGTGTTCCGCGGGCGGGTCAGGTGGCGCTGAGCGCCACCGTCGGGTGCAGCCGCGAGGCGCGTACGGCCGGGTAGAGGCCCGCGATGACGCCGATGACCAGGGTGGCGCCCAGGCCCCCGGCCAGTGACCAGGGTGGTACGACGGCGGTCCACCCCTGGGCGTGTGCGAAGGCGGCCGTGGCGGCGGCGCCCAGTGCCGCGCCCGCCAGCCCGCCGAGCGCCGACAACAGCAGGGACTCGGTGAGGAATTGGACCCGGATCGAGCCCCGTGTCGCGCCGAGGGCGCGGCGCAGACCGATCTCCTGGCGGCGCTCCAGCACCGAGATCACCATGGTGTTCGCCACGCCCACACCCCCGACGAGCAGCGCCACCGCCCCCAGGCCCAGCATCAGGCTGGTCAGCCCCTTGTCGGTGGCGGCCTTGGCCGCCAGCGCATCGGACGGACGGGAGACCCGCACCGAGCCTTCGTCGCCGGGACTGACCGTACGGGCCAGGACGTCCCGGACCGCCTCCACCGAGGCGTCCGTGGAGCGCTCGAAGACGGTGGTCGGGTGGCCGTCGAAGCCCAAGTAGCGCTCGGCGGAGGAGTATCCGACCAGGGCGATACGGTCCAGGGTCGGCACCAGCTCGATGGGGGCGAGGATTCCCGTGACGACGTACCACCGGTCGTTCAGCAGGATCTTTGCGCCGGGTGCGCTGATCCCGAGGCGGTCGGCGGCCACCGAGCCCAGCACGACGGTGGGCAGCCGTTCGTCGGCGCGGTTCAGCCACCGCCCCTGGCTCGTCCGGGCGTTGAGGGCGTCGAGCAGGTCGGGGCGGGCGGCCTGGACCGTGACGCCGGCCGCCAGCTCCTCCGGTACGGCATCGCTGCGGCGCACCCGGGCGTCGACCGCGCCGGTGGCGGTGGCGTGCTGGACCGGGCCGATCCGCTCGACCATCGACACGGCGTTCTTGGGGAGTTTGACGTCGTTGCCGAGGGCGTCCTTGCCCGCCTCGGCGGTGAGCAGGTTGGTGCCGAGCCGGTCCATGCGGGCGAGCAGGTCGGCGCGGCTGGAGGTGGACAGCCCGATGACCGCCACCATCGTGGCGATGCCGATCGCGATGCCGAGTGCGGACAGCACGACACGGGTACGGCGGCTGCGCAGGCCCTCGGCGCCGACCCGCAGCACATCGGCCGGGGAGAGCCGGGCCGCCCGGAGTGCGGGGCCGCTCATCGGGTCACCTCCTCGGTGGGCTCGGTGGGCTCGGTGGGCTCGGTGGGCTCGGTGGGCTCGGTGGGCTCGGTGGGCTCGGCGAGGGAGCCGGGCGCGGCCGCAGCGGCACCGGAGTCGTCGACGATCTCGCCGTCGCGGAAGCGGATACGGCGGGGCAGCGAGTCGGCGATGTCGTTGTCGTGGGTGATGACACAGACGGTCGTGCCGGCCGCATGGAGTGTGCGGATGAGGTTCATGACCAGCTCACCGGAGGCGGTGTCCAGCGCGCCGGTCGGCTCGTCGGCGAGCAGCAGATCGGGGTCGCCGACCAGCGCGCGGGCGATGGCCACCCGCTGCTTTTCGCCGCCCGACAGCTGGTGGGCCAGGTGGCCGATGCGGTGTCCGAGCCCCACTTCCTCCAGGGCCGTACGGGCGCGGGCGCGGCGCTCACGCAGGCTCGTTCCGCCGTACAGCAGGCCGTCCGCGACATTGTCCTGCGCGCTGCGGCCGGGGGCGAGAGGGAAGTGCTGGAAGACGAAGCCGATGTGCCGGGCGCGCAGCGCGGAGAGCTGGGCGTCGGACAGCCGGCTGACGTCGTGCCCGGCCACCCGGACCTCGCCCGAGGTGGCCCGGTCCAGGGTGCCGAGCAGGTTGAGCAGGGTGGATTTGCCGGAGCCGGACGGGCCGACGATGGCGACGAGTTCACCGCGGGCGACCCGGAGGTCGACGCCCCGCAGGGCGTGCACCCCGCCCGGGTACGCCTTGGCGGCCGCCCGCAGTTCGATCACGGCTGGGGTCATTGCTCGGCCGCTCCGACCTTCATACCCTCGGCCAGACCGGAACCGCTGACCTCGATCCGGCCGTCGGCCGTCAGACCGGTCTCGACCCGCACCATGCGCGTCTTGGCGCCCTGGACCAGCTCCAGCCCGTAGCCGCCCTCGCGCAGTGCGACGATCGCTTCGACCGGAACCGTCAGCACGTTCTTGCGGCTTTCACTGACGAACTTGACGCTGAGGGTGGCCTGCCGGTCCTCCGCCCGGAGCTTGGCGCCGCGGTCGAGCGTGATGTCGACCTCGATGCCGTCGCCCTTGGACGAGCCACCGGATCCGGCGGCCCCGCCCTCGGCGGAATCGGAGCCCTCGGGGGCCGCCACGCCGCTGACCTTGCCGTGCTGGGTGCCGCCACCGGGCATGGCGATCTCCACCTTGGTGCCGTTGGCGGCCAGCGCCCGGTCGGCCGCGTCGAGCGAGGCCCGTACGACCGGCTTGGTGGAGGCGACGGTCAGGACCTTTTTGTCCGGGCCGATGCTGTCGGCGAGGGCGGCGTCGGCGGACACCACCCGCACGGGGCCGCGCTGGAAGACGACGTCCCCCCGGCCGACCTCGCCGTCGGGGGTCATATCGAGGGACCTCTGCCATGCCTTGACGGCGGCCTCGGTCGCCGCGTCATAGCGGACGTCCACATACAGCCCCGCCCCGAAGCCCAGGTCTCGGAGGTTGCGCTCCAGTTGGAGGACGTCCGGGCCGCGGCTGCCGGTCTTCATCGTGCGGAACATCGGTGTCGGGCCGTAGAGGAGGACCACCGGCCGGGCGTCACGCTCGTACAGGGGCTGCCCGAGCGACACGGTCTTCCCGGGCTGGGCGGCCTTGGTGATCGTGCCCTCCACGGGGGACTTCACCGCCCGGCGCTGCGCGTAGTCCAGGTGCCCGTCGACGGTCTTGCTCTGGACGAGGTCGGTGCGGGTGATCTCGGTCGTGGTGGGCGGCCCCTTCGGCTTGCGGCCGTCGGCCGAGGCGTCCTGGCCGGTGGTGGTGAGGAGCATGACGCCGGCGGTCAGCGCGGTCGCGGTGGCCGCGGCCGCCAGGGCGACGAGCCCCCGGCGGCGCTTTGGTGCGGAGCTCACTGCATGCCGTCCAGTCCGTCGAGGAGCTTGTCCTTGCAGGCCTGTTCGGCCTGCTGGTAGGCGGGCGAGTCCCGCCCGATCTCGGGCGAGGCGGGGTTCGGGTCTCCGCCGGGGATGACATTGCCGTCCTTCAGCTCCGGATTGGTGAACTTCGATACGCCATGGGCACGCATGCACTTGGCGTGCGCGAGCATCGACTCGTAGTCCTTCTGGGTGTCGCGGGGCGGCTCCAGGCTCATGGCCTTCCGCATCTCGGACACACAAGCGCCGCCCCGGCCGGCCTTGGCGACGTCGTCGTTGCCCATCTCGTCCTGGAGTTTGTTGATCTTCGTCCAGTCGAGATAGCCGCTCAGCTTGGGATCGGGGTAGTCCTTGCTGATTTTCTTGCGCATGCACTGGACGAACTTCATCTGTGCGTCGTAATACGCACTCTTGCCCTGGGCGCCACCGCCCTTGGACGAGTCGGCGCCGTCCTTGCCCTGGCCGGTGGCGGGCGCGTCGCTGACGGAGGCAACCCCTTCGCCGGACGACGCGGCGCCGCCGCAGGCGGTGGTCAGGGCGAGGGCGGGGACGGCGATCAGCAGCGCGAGGCGCGCGGTACGGGACCGGGACCGGGAGCATGTGTTCTGCGTCATGCGGCCAATGTCGGGGCCGCACTTGGTGGTCGTTCCATGGCCGCATGATGAGAACGTAACAATGCCGCGGGACCGCGCTTTCGCCCTGTGGATAACTCCTGAGCTGCACAAACCCTCGCCCATAATCGGCGGCATGCCGCATGTGCTGCTGATCGAGGACGACATGTCCGTACGCGACGGAATGGAGCTGGTGCTGCGCCGGCACGGCCATGAGGTCGACGGCGTCGCCACCGGTGAAGCCGGCCTGGAGCTGCTGTCCCGCCCGCGCGGTGGCGGCATCGAGATCGCGGTGGTCGATCTGATGCTGCCCGGGATCGACGGCTTCGAGGTCTGCCGCCGCATCCGCGGCCGGAGCCAGCTGCCGATCATCATGCTCACCTCCCGCGGCGACGATCTGGACGTGGTCAGCGGGCTGGAGGCGGGCGCCGACGACTATGTGGTCAAGCCGATCACCGGCCGGGTGCTGGAGGCCCGCATCCGGGCCGCGCTGCGGCGGGCCGGTCCCGCGACCCGTACGGACACCGCCGACTTCGCCGGGCTCGTCATCGACCGGGCCGGTCTGACCGTCACCAAGCGCGGCGCCCCCGTCCCCCTCCCGCCCACCGAGCTGCGGCTGCTGCTGGAGCTGTCGGCCGCCCCCGGCCGGGTCTTCAGCCGGGAACAGCTCCTTCAGCTCGTCTGGGAGCACGACTTCCTGGGCGACTCCCGGCTGGTGGACGCGGCGGTGGGACGGCTGCGCGCCAAGCTGGAGGATCTCCCCGCCAAGCCGCGCTACATCCAGACGGTGCGCGGCTTCGGCTACCGCTTCGGGCCGCTGTGAGCGCGCGATGAGGATCACGAAGCGGGCCACGGAAGGGACCACGAGGGCGAGCACGGAAGGAAACACGGAAAGGAGCACGGGGAGGACCGCGGCCCGGTCCGCTCCGGGGGCGGCCGCGAGAAGCGCGCTGCGGGCCCGTATGCGGCTCTCCCGCCTTGACGGGCTTCGCGGGCGGCTGATCATCACCGTCGTCGTGGTCGCCCTGATCACTGCGGTCACCGCCACCGGACTGGCGTACCGGGAATCGCGGGACGCGGTCCTCAAGCGGGCCCGGAACGCCGCCGTCGAAGACTTCCGCAACCGCGTCGAGCGGCTCGCGACGGAGCTCGATGTGCCCACCGACCCCCGGTCCATGGCCCGGTTCGCCACCGATGTCTCGTCCGGTCTGCGCGGCTCACTGGTCGTCGTCCGGTACCGCGACTACACCGCCTCCTCCGACCCGTCCGCGGACCGCACCCGGATCACTCCCGAACTGCGCACGGCCGTGCGCACCCGCACCCGGGTCTCGCTCCAGCGGGTGGCGTACGGCGGGAAGCCCTGGCTGGTCCTCGGCGCCCCGGTCGGCCTGGACGCACCGGCCGGTCGCGGCGGCTCCGGGCAGCTGTCCGGAGTCGAGATCTTCGCGGTCGTCTCGCTGGCGGAGGAGGAGCGCGACACCGCCGACCTGGTGCGCACGGTGCAGACGGGCCTGGTGCCCGTGGTGCTGCTGGCCGCCCTCCTGGCGCTGCTCGCGGCCCGTACGGTGCTGCGGCCGGTGCGCCGGCTGGCGCGGGCCACCCGCCGGCTGGCCGCCGGCGAGCTGAGCATCCGGGTCGAGGAGAAGGGCCGCGACGAACTCGCCGAACTCGCCCACACCTTCAACGAAACGGCCGGCGCGCTGGAGCACACCGTCGGGGAGCTGCGCGAACAGGAGGCCCTGGCCCGCCGCTTCGTCGCCGATGTCTCCCATGAGCTGCGCACCCCGCTCGCCGCCATGACCATGGTCTCCAGCGTCCTGGAGGAGGACGCCGGTCAGCTCACCCCCGACACCGCGCATGCGGCCCGTACGGTCAGCGCCGAAACCGCCAAGCTGGCCCGGCTGGTCGACGACCTCATCGAGATATCCCGCTTCGACGCCCGCGCCGTGGCACTGACGGTGCACGAACTGGATGTGGCCGAGGCGGTGCGCGGCACGCTCGCGGCCCGCGGCTGGACCGACCGGGTCACGGCCGATCTGCCCCCGGGCATACGGGCCCGGCTCGACCGCCGCCGGCTCGACGTCATCGTCGCCAATCTCGTCGGCAACGCCCTGCGGCACGGCGCGCCGCCGGTGACCGTCACGGTGCGGACGGCAAACGGCCGGCTGACCGTCTCGGTCGCCGACCACGGCCCCGGCCTGTCCCCCGACGTCGCCCGTCATGTCTTCGACCGCTTCTACAAGGCCGACAGCGCCCGCACCCGCTCCGAGGGCAGCGGCCTGGGGATGGCCATCGCCCTGGAGAACGCCCGTCTGCACGGCGGCACCATCGCGCTCGCGCCCCCGGCGCCGGGCGTCGGCGCGGTCTTCACCCTCCGCCTCCCCCTCCGTACGGAATCCGCCTCATGAAGCGTTCCCGCACCGCCGTCGCCGGCTGTCTGCTGGCCCTCGCCGCCGCGGGCTGCGGCATCCGTCCCACCGGCGTCACGGACGGCGGCACCGCCCCGTCCGGGATCTCGCAGGGCATGCGGATCTACTTCGCCTCCGACAGCGGACCACGCGGGGTGCCGCGGCCCGGGGCGACGATCGACCAGCTCGACGACGCTTTCAAGCTGTTGGCCGGCGGCCCGACGGCGGCCGAGCGGGCCGACGGGCTGGGGAATCTCATCCCCGCGGAGAAGGGCTTCACCGCCACCTCCCGCCGTGGCAGTGTCACCGTCGACGCGCCCGGATACGCCGCCGCCTCGCCGCAGGATCCCGCCACCGGCCAGCTGGTCTGCACCCTCGCCCGCGCCGAGGTCCTCCTCCACGGCACCCGCCCGGACAAGGTCCAGGTGACCATCGCCGGGGCGGACGGGCGCGCCGGGCCGTATCAGTGCCAGCAGTTCCTGCCGCGCTGAGCGCCCCTCCCCCGGGTCACCCCTGGTCCGGGCCTACCGGCGAGAGCCGGTAGGTGTCGCCCTCGGCGACGACCCGGCCTGCCGTGGGCGGCGGGAAGTGGCTGCCCAGGAGCAGGGTGTCGGTGCCGGCGAGCGAGGCGAGCAGGGCGCGGCGGGTGTGCGTGGCCTGCGCGGGGTCGATGTCCACGCAGCTGGAGATGCCGGGGCGCGACAGCTGGACCGGGTGGTGGATGCAGTCGCCGGTGATCAGGGCCGTCTGCCCGGCGCTGCGCAGCTCCACGGCGAACTGGCCGGGCGTGTGTCCGGGGGTGGGCAGGAGGCGGACGCCGGGCACGATTTCGGTGCCCTCGCCGGGCACCTCGACCAGGTCGAACAGTCCGGCGTCGCGGACGGGGTGGATGGAATCGCGGAACATCTGGCGGCGGGCCTCGTCCACCTCCGCTCCCGACCAGTGGTCCCACTCCGTACGGGACGTGAGGTAGCGGGCGCGGGGGAAGGTGGGTATCCAGTCGCCTTGGTCGGCGCGGGTGTTCCAGCCGACGTGGTCGGTGTGCAGATGGGTGAGGAGGACCAGGTCCACCGTCTCGGGAGCGAAGCCGGCCGCCGTCAGATGCCGGAGGTAGTCGCTGTCCAGGCGGTCCCAGGCGGGGTTGGTCCGGGGTTTGCCATTGCCGATTCCGGTGTCGACGAGGAGGCGCAGTCCCTCCACCTCCAGCGCGAAGCTGTGCGTGGCCAGGCGCAGGGCGCCCTCCTGGTCGGCGAAATCCGGCCGCAGCCAAGGGGCCTGGTCCACCACCTCAGGACCGGCCTCGGGCAGCAGCCATCGCCCGGTCTGCGCGGGGAGCGCCATCTCGTCGATACGGCGCACGGTGATCTCGCCCACCGTCCAGGCGGGGGCGGCGTCCCTGACGGCATCCATGAGCTGTCCTCTCACGAACCAAAGGCGAAGTGTTTGCGTTAAGCTCACACTACCTCACCCTCCGCACTAACGCAAACAATTTGCTTTTATGTCGCCCCGTGACGCCCCGAGCCCTTAAGGTGGAGCCATGAGCCCCAGGCCGATGACCCGCCCCGGGGGACGCAGTGCCCGCGTCCAGGAATCGGTGCACGCCGCCGTGCGCGCACTCGAAGCCGAACAGGGCCGCGCAGCGCTGACGGTCCCTCTGGTCGCCGCGCGCGCCGGTGTCACACCCTCGACGATCTACCGCCGGTGGGGAGACCTCCAGGAACTGCTGTCCGACGTGGCCGTCGAACGCCTCCGCCCGGAGGGACCGCCCGCCGACCACGGCGCGCTGCGCACGGACCTGGAGGCCTGGGCCGAACAGTTCCTGGAGGAGATGTCCGCACCCCCGGGGCGCGCCTACATCCGTGATGCGCTCGCCGGCGATCCGGACGGCAGCAATGCGGGTCAGTGCTCGGCCTACGCCGCCGAGCAGGTGGGCGTCATCCTCGCCCGCGCCGCCGACCGCGGTGAGCCGGTCCCGGACACCGAACTCGTCATGGACCACATCGTCGCCCCGATGATGTACCGGCTGGTCTTCCGGCCGGGCCCGCTGGAGGCCACGTATGCGCGCGGCCTCGTGGAGGCGACTCTTTCCGGGCTGATGCCTCCGCGCTGACCCCGTTCGCCATGCCCGCACACCGGCGAGGCGCGTGGCACCCGTCGCGGCGCTCCGGGTGGCATGGCCCATGAGCCCCGGGTGAGCGTTCTCGCCCGCCCGCCCGTCACGGCCACTGCACGAAAGGGATCAGCCGACGCATGGTGCTTGCCGAGTCCCTGTCCCTTGCCATGCTGTTCGTCGTCCTGGCGTGTGCCGTGATCCGGCCGTTCCGGCTGCCGGAGGCCGTCTTCGCGGTGCCGGCCGCCGCCGTGGTGATCGTGGCCGGGGTGATCCCGCCGGCCCATGTCCGCGACGAGGCCGAGCAGCTGGGACCGGTGATCGGCTTTCTCGCCGCGGTGCTGGTCCTCGCCAAACTCTGCGACGACGAAGGGCTCTTCCACGCCTGCGGCACCTGGATGGCGCGCTGGTCCGCGGGACGGCCCGCCCGTCTCCTGGGCGCGGTCTTCGCCCTCGCGTCGGTCATCACGGCCGTCCTGAGCCTGGACGCCACCGTCGTCCTGCTGACTCCCGTGGTGTTCGCCACCGCCGCGCACATGGGCGCCCGTCCCACACCCCATGTGTACGCCTGCACCCATCTGTCGAACACCGCGTCGCTGCTGCTGCCCGTCTCCAATCTGACGAACCTGCTGGCCTTCACGGCGAGCGGGCTGAGCTTCACCCGGTTCGGTGCGCTGATGGCGCTGCCGTGGCTGGTCGCGATCGGTGTCGAATACGCGGTCTTCCGCCGCTTCTTCGCCACGGACCTGACCGCCGCGGCCCCCGGCCCGAGCACCGCCGAGCCGCCCGAACTCCCGCTGTTCGCGCTGGTGACGGTGGCCTGTACGCTCGCCGGTTTCGCCCTGACCTCCGCACTGGGCGTCAACCCGGCCTGGGCCGCCGCGGCCGGTGCGCTCGTCATGGCGGTCCGTGCGCTCGGCCGGCGGGACACCACCCCGGCCGCCGTCGTCCGGGCCGCCGGGCTGCCGTTCCTCGCCTTCGTGTTGGCGCTGGGCATCGTCGTGCGCGCGGTCGTCGACAACGGGCTCGCCGATGCGCTCGGGAAGCTGCTGCCCGACGGCACCTCGCTCCCCGCCCTGCTCGGCATCGCCACTCTGGCCGCCGTGCTCGCCAACGTGATCAACAACCTGCCCGCCGTGCTGGTGCTGGTGCCCCTGGCCGCGCCGAGCGGCCCCGGTGCCGTCCTCGCCGTGCTCCTCGGCGTGAACATCGGCCCCAACCTCACCTACGCCGGGTCCCTGGCCACCCTGCTGTGGCGGCGCATCGTCCACCATCACGAACACGACGTCCGCCTCAAGGAATTCACCCGGCTCGGCCTGCTCACCGTCCCCACCGCCCTGGCCCTGTCGACGGTGGCGCTGTGGGGCGCCCTCCAGCTGATCGGCAGCTGAGCCGTATCCGGCCGGGCTTCAAGGCCCGTCGGACACCGGACCTCCGTCGGACGGCGGACCTCCGTGGGACGTCAGAACCCGTGGGACAGCAGAACCCCGTAGGACACCGGACCTCCGTCGGACGCCGCCCCCGTGAGACGTCAGGCCCCGTGGCTTCCCCGGCCCGACGGCCGCGAGCCCGCGACGGACCCGCTCCCCACGGGTGGCGCCCACCATCGTGCCCCGGCTCACCGCCCTCGGACGCCCCGTCAGGGCCGTCGGCCGCCGAGGGCCTGGGCCGGGTGTGGACCTCAGCCGGCCGTTCCCCGGCGCGCCGGGCTCTCCGGGCTCCTCTGCCCCCGCGGGTTCACGGGGTCGGCGGCATTCACCGGGTCAGCGGGACGCTCCGGGCCCGCCGACTGGTCCGGGCTGTCCGAGTTCCCCGAACCGTCCGAGTTCCCGGGGCCGTCCGAGTTCCCGTGGCTGTCCGAGTTCCCGGGGCCGTCCGGGTTGTCCGAGGGCGCGGGGCTGTCCGCGTCATCGGGGTTGTCCGACGGCTCCGGCTCCTGCGGGTACCGCGGTCCGTCCGCGCTCAGGCGCAGGCTCCCGAACCGCGCGTTGAGCCAGGAGCCGCTGCGCACGACGGTCACCACGGATCCGGTGCAGTCGCGGCCGTTGTACAGGACAAGGTCGGTGGGGGTGTCGTTGTCCACCTCGCCGTATCCGTCACCCACTCCGTAGCAGTGGTCGTCGCCGGGATCCTCGATCCGGTACATCCGGTTGCCCTGCCGGATGTGGTACGTGATGACGCCGGTGACGGCCTCTGCGTCGATGGGGCCGAACGCGGCGGATGCCCCCGTGATGGCCACAGCGCCAAGCAAAGCGATCATGCGTCGCACAGTCGGAACTCCTCGTCAGCCATGGGCAGTGGTCCGGCCCTCGGTCACACCCCGTGCGGGACGTCGCCATGTGAGGTTCCCGACGACATATCAGGATATTCACCCTGAACGGGATATTCACCAGCCAGCAGGACCCCGCGGAAGGCTCCGCGGGGTCCTGCACCGCTGTTCGGGGGACGGCGGCGCACCCGTGGTCCGGCGCCCGGTCCCGCCCGCCGGACGGCCGGACGGCCGGACGGCCGGGCAGGCGGGCAGGCGGACGGGCGGACAGGCGGAGAGGTCCGGGTGAGCTCCCCTATCCCACGCTCGCGACCGACGACCGGAAGGCGCGGGCCGCCGACGTGCCCAGCCCGGTCGGCGCGCCCAGCCACCCCGGCGAACCCGCCGGGTGACGCAGTTCGGGCTCGACGTAACGGAGGCATCCCCGGTGCCAGGTGAGGATGCCGGCCAGCCAGTTCTCCAGCTCGTGGACATAGCCGTCGAGCGCCTCGCGGGCCTCGGGCGAGAGCCTGAAGTCGTCGTAGACGACGGGGAGTTCATGAGCGGCGACATGCTGGAACTCGTGCATACGCGAGGTCATGAGGTCGTTGATGATGTTCAGCGCGGCCGGGTAGTCGCAGCCGAAGAAGTTCTGGACGACCAGGATGCCGTTGTGGACCTCGCCCTCGTACTCGATCTCCTTCTGGTAGGAGAAGACATCGTTCAGCAGACAGGCGTAGTCGGCGGCGGCGTTCTCCAGTGAGCGCAGCGGGCCCGAGCGGTAGACCTCCGGCGGGACCTGCCGGCCGTGGCCGATGCGGCTCAGGCTCATGGTGAGGTCGGAGCCGAACGTCGCGCGGCGCATCTCGATGTAGTCGACCGGATCGGGGATGCGGTTCAGGATCTGGTTGTCGATCTCCCAGAGCCAGCTGGCCGTCATCGAGTCGATGGCCGCACGGAACGTCCGTCGCGCTTCGGGGGTCATCGGTCCCGCGGTACGCGTCCACAGGTCCCCCAGCGCCCGTTCCATGGCGTTGACCGGCTCCGGGGCGGCGGCCGACGGGTCGAGCGGCATGAAGGCGGACAGCCGCTCGGTGCACACCTTGGCCGCGGCGATGTCCCGGGGCCGGCCGAAGACCTGGGGGTAGTAGTCGTCGGCGTAGGTGCCCCAGGCCAGCCAGGCCGTGCCCAGGTCAAGTTGCTCCGGGGTGGCGTCCGGGTGGAGGCCGGCCGCGCACAGCGCCAGGTCGTAGCGGACCATCGCGGGCTCGTCCCAGACGTCGGACAGCGGCACCCCGGGCTGCGGGCTGAGGATGCCCATGCGGTGGGCCCATTCGATGACCCGGCGGCGGGCGCCCTCCAGGTGCGGGCTGAGGGTCGTGGTGAACGGCATGTAGAGGTCGGGGATGCGCGAGGGGCCGACCTTGTCGTGCGGAACGTGGGTGGAGCTGCGGAAGCGCCGCACGGCGGCCGCGGCCGGCGCGGTCCGCAGATCCGCCGCCGACGTGCCGAGACCGCCGAAGGAGAAGGGCGACCAGGGCTGCGAGGTGCCGGCCGCGGACCCGCCGCCGTTCATATAGCGGCTGGAGCGCATGTGCCATTCATGGCCGCCGGACTGCCAGTCCTGGAGCCCCTTGGCGTACGCCAGCACGTCCGCGCAGGACTTCGGGTCCAGCCCCTGTTCCAGGAAGAGCACGGGGAGTTCGGTGGCCACGGTGTTCTCGAACTGCTGCAGCCGCGAGGTGATCAGATCGTTGACGGCATCCGCGGCCTGCTGCGTGGTGCAGTCCAAGAAGGTCTCCAGCACCAGGACGCCATTGCTCAGCTCGCCCTCCTCCTCGGTCTCCCGCTGGTAGGAGAAGAGGTCGTTGCGCAGATGCACCCCGTCGGAGAAGGTGTCGCGCAGCACCCGCAGCGGCCGGGTGCCGGCGACGGCCGCGGGCACCTCGGCACCGGTCGCGTACTCCACCAGGCCCGCCGACCAGGGCGCGCCACCGACCTTGCGGCGCATCTCGATGTACTCGACGGGGTTGGGCACCCGGTGGATGTTGATGTTGGACAGTTCCCACAGGGATTCGTTGAGCAGATGCTCGGTGCTCTCGGCGAACCGCTGCCGCCATGCCGTGGACATGTGGGGCACCGTGCGCGCCCACAGGTCGGCAAGTCCCGCCTCGACGGGGTTCGTCGGCCCGGGGACGGGCGCGGTCAGATCCATCGGCATGAAGGCGGGCAGCCGGTCGAGGTACTCCTTGCCGCCCTCCCGGTCGAGCGTCCGCTTGAACTTCTCCAGGAAGTGGTCGTCGAAGAAGAAGACCCAGACATACCAGTCGGTCACCAGCGAGAGCGCATCCGCGTCGCAGTCCGGGTGGGTGTAGGAGCACAGCAGGGCGTAGTCGTGGGCGTCGAGGTCCCGCTCCTCCCAGATGCCGGAGCCCTCCAGCATCCCCATGTCGCGGGCCCACTTCTTGGCGTGCGTACGCGCCGTCTCCAGATGCGGGTTCAACCGCGCAGGGTAGGGCGTATAGAAGTTGGGCAATTCGAAGGGCTGTGTCACCGTTGCTGGCCTCTCCCCATGCGTGCGGAAGGAAGGCGCGTCGCACCACGCCTTCCCGACGGGGCAGCGCTACCCCAGGGTCCGACGCCTTAGGCCTTATGGAGGAGGAGCTTCCGCCTCCGTACCGCTTCGGTTCGGTGGGCTCCGAAAAGGGTTTATTTCTCGCTGCCTTCTGACGCTTTCCTTTCGTGGCCAGCGTGGCTCCGGCCTGTCACCGCGGTGCGCAGGGCGAGCTGCGCCAGCGCCTCCGGGGCGCCGGCCTGGCCACGGATACCGGGGAAGGCATTGATGTCCACGATGAGGGGCCTGCCGCCGCCGGCGTCGAGGAGGTCCACGCCGTAGACGTCCAGGCCGAAGACCTCGCCGGCCCGGAGCGCGACGGCGGCCCAGCCCGCGGGCAGGTCGCCGGCCGGCAGCGGCAGTGTCGGCCCGCGGCCCTCCGGGGCCAGCTCCGAGCGGCGCAGCCCGGCGAAGAGCTGACCGTCGACCACCCACAGCTTGTGGTCCCAGCCGCTGTTCGGGGTGAACTCCTGGACCACCACCGGCTCAGCGGGCCGGCCGGCGGCCAGTTCCCGCAGCCGCGCGGCGCTGTCGGCACGGGCCACGAGGTCATGGCGCCGGCTGTACCGGCTCTTGATCACCAGCGGGCCGCCCGGTTCGCCGGCCGCGGCCAGCTGCCCGAGCGTGGCCACGGAGGTGGTGGCCGCGAACGGCAGTCCGGCCGCGCGGGCCACGGCGGCCATCTCGACGCGGTCCTGGCACCGCGCCGTCGCCGCCGCGGAGTTGAGCACCGGGGCGCCGTGCTCCTCCAGGAGAGCGGCGAGCGCCAGCGCCCGGGGCGTGCGTGCCTTGAGGAGATAGACATCGGCGGGCGAGGAGGGGTCCGGCCCGTGCGTCTCGCTGCCCGGATCCAGCCAGGCGACCTGGTGCTCCGGGGTCAGCAGCCCGGTGACCGCCGCCAGCAGCGGATGGCCGGGATTCGCGGTGATCAGGCCGATTCTCATCGGCCACCACCGATCGAGGCCGCCGGCCGGTGGGGACGCGGCACGGACGGGGCGCTGAACGGGGACGCCGTGGCGGGCGCCCCCGTGGCGGGCGCCCCCGTGGCGGGCGCCGTCCTCGGCTGTCCGGACACCGGCTGACCGGGGGCCGGCCGGCCGGGCATCGGCTGCCCGGTGGCGGACCCGGCCGCCTGCCCGGTATGAGGTCCGGTCCCCCCTCCGGCGTCCTGCCCTGCCGTCCCGTTACGGGCGAGTTCCAGGACGGCGGCGGACACCCGGGCGACCGCGTCCGGCACCTGACGGAAGCTCGGGAAGTCGTTGATGTCGACGACCACCGGGCCGTCGGGTCCGAGCAGAATGTCGACGCCGTAGAGATCGAGGCCGAAGACCGTGCCGATCTCGGCGGTGATCCGGGCGATTTCGGGGGTGAGCGGAACCTGACGTTCGCGTACGGCGTGCGCGGGGTGCAGCGGCGAGCACCGCTCGGTCGCGTACAGCTCGCCGGCCACGCTGTACACCTTCAGATCCGTACCGGAGTTGGGCACATAGGGCTGGGCGATGAGCAGCCCGCCGCCCGGCCCGCCCAGGTCACCGGCATCGTCCGGCGCCACGGGATCCAGCAGCCGGTCCGGCGTCGCCACCAGCCGGACGGCCCGCCCGGAACTGCCGTCCGCGGGCTTCACCACCAGGGGGAAATCCGCCTCGGGGATCTGAGCGAACTCCTCCGCACGGGCGGCCGCATACGTCACCGGGACGGGCAGCCCACTGCTGCGGGCGATCACCGCGGCCAGGGCCTTGTCGCGTACGCCACGGATCGCCCGGACATCGTTCACGGTCGTCAGCCCGACGGAAGCGGCGGCTTCCAGCAGCGTCAGCCCCGGGCCACCGGAGACGGTCTTGAGGACCCAGGCGTCGTGGCTGCCGGCCCGGATCGCCTCGGATATGGGGAGCAGCGAGCGACCGGGCCACAGCACGTCCACCTGGTGCCCCCAGGTACCGAGTTGGCGGATCACATCCAGCGGCATGCCGTCATGGCGGTACTGCTCCTCCACCAGGAAGCAGAGTCTCATCGGTGCACCCTCGTCATCGCCGCACGTCCACCGTCCGTCCGGCAGATCCATGACACACCAGGATCCCATGTGGATTCCGGCGAGGAGCGTGGACCCACGCACCCGGCTCCGGCCCACCGTCAGAAGACCGCCGACCTGCGCGCGGAAGCCGGCGCGGTGCTGCAGACCCGCCTGAACGGGCTTCTCGCCTCCGCGGAAAACCCGTTGAAGAGTGCCGGCCGCCGCCCCCTGGAACATCCGCACCCCGCTCCGCACCCCGTCTGCACCCCACCGGCGCGCTCGGCCGCACCCCCTGGGCGTGCACGCCGCCCTCCTCCCCCTTCACGCAGCGCGTCCACGCCGGCCGCGGTCTCCCCCTTCCTCACCCGGTATCGCTACCGTGAGCCGATCACGACGAAGACGGACCGGTAGGGACCGTGAGGAACCGGGAGACCCTGTGACCAACAAGGCCGCGCCCTTCGACGACCTCGACCGCAAGATCGTTGCGGCGTTGATCGACAACGGCCGGGCGAGCTTTGCGGAGATCGGTACGGCGGTCGGGCTGTCGTCCACCGCGGTGAAGCGGCGGGTGGACCGGATGCGCGAGAACGACGTGATCACGGGGTTCACCGCCACCGTCCGGCCGGCCGCGCTGGGCTGGCTGACCGAGGCGTACGTCGAGGTGTACTGCGACAGCGCGGCGCCGCCCCGCCGGCTCGCGGAGGTCGTGCGCAACCATCCGGAGATCGCGGCGGCGATGACCGTGACCGGCGGCGCCGATGCGCTGCTGCACGTACGGGCGACCGATGTCGGGCACTTCGAGGAGGTGCTCGAACGGATCAGGGCCGAGCCGTTCATCCGCAAGACGATCAGTTACCTGGTGCTGTCCCATCTGCTGCCGGACAGCCCGGAGGCGGGCGCCGGCCAGGCCACCGGAGGATCCGCCCACTGACGCGGGGACACCGGACAGCGGGCGGCGGCGGACCCCGGGCAGGACCGGGTCCGCCCGCCGATGCGGAGGCGCCGGAGCAAGATCGGCCAACGCCCACGCACTTATCCAGCGGTCAACGGCCACTTCACGCAGCATTCCTGCGCAGGTGAGCAGCATTTGTTGCTTGTGGCCCGAATCCGTCGCTCCTTACCGTGGAAGCACCCCGGGTGACCCTCAGTGACATCCGGGGGCCCGCCTGTCCCGCAGGAGCGAAGGGATCCTCCCGTGCCGATGAGTCGTGTGCCGCGCCCCCGGCGCTATCTGGTCTGCGAGCCCAGACACTTCGATGTGCGTTACGCGATCAATCCGTGGATGCGTGCGGACGCCCGGGTGGATACCGCCCTTGCGGGGCGCCAGTGGGAGGCGCTGATGGACGCCTACCGCAACCACGGGCACACGGTGGAGACCGTGCCGCCGGTGGCCGGGCTGCCCGACATGGTGTTCGCCGCGAACTCCGCGCTCGTCGTGGGCGGCAAGGTCTTCGGCTCGTACTTCCACGCGCCGCAGCGGCAGCCGGAGTCGGCGGAGTACGAGACCTGGTTCAAGGCTGCCGGCTACGACGTCTACCGGCCGGAGTCGCTGTGCGAGGGCGAGGGCGACCTCGTACCGGCCGGCCGCTACATCCTGGCGGGCACGGGCTTTCGCACCACGCCGGCCGCGCACCGCGAGGTGCAGGAGTTCTTCGGCGTACCGACCATCGGCCTGCAGCTGGTGGACCCGTACTTCTACCACCTGGACACCGCGCTGTTCGTCCTCGAAGAGCCGGCGGAGACGGGCGAGGCGAATATCGCCTACTACCCCGGGGCGTTCTCGAGGGGCAGTCGCGAGGTGCTGCGGCGGCTGTTCCCCGAGGCGGTGCTCGCCACCCGGGAGGACGCCATGGCCTTCGGCCTCAACTCCGTCTCCGACGGCCGCCAGGTGTTCATCGCCCCGCAGGCGGCCGGCCTCATCGACCAGCTCACCGCCCAGGGCTATGTCCCCGTCCCCGTCGACCTGTCCGAGTTCCACAAGGCCGGCGGCGGCATCAAGTGCTGCACCCAGGAGATCCGCTGATGACCGCTCCCACCCGTACCGCCCCTGTGCCCGCGCCCCGCTCGTCGGCGGAGCTGATCCGGGCCGAGGGCCCGGTCCTCGCGCACAATTACCACCCGCTGCCCGTGGTGGTCGCGCGCGCCGAGGGCGTCTGGGTCGAGGACGTCGAGGGGCGCCGCTACCTCGACATGCTGGCCGGCTACTCGGCACTCAACTTCGGCCACCGGCACCCGGCCCTGATCGAGGCCGCGCACCGCCAGCTCGACCAACTCACCCTCACCTCCCGCGCGTTCCACAACGACCGGCTCGCCGGTTTCGCCGAGGGCCTGGCCGAGCTGACCGGCCTGGACATGGTGCTGCCGATGAACACCGGCGCCGAGGCGGTGGAGAGCGGCATCAAGGTCGCGCGCAAGTGGGCGTACGACGTCAAGGGCGTCCCGGCCAACCGGGCCACGATCGTGGTGGCCGGCGGCAACTTCCACGGCCGGACGACCACCATCGTCGGCTTCTCCGACGACGCCGACGCCCGCGACGGCTTCGGCCCCTTTGCCCCCGGCTTCCGTACCGTCCCCTACAACGATCTCGCCGCGCTCGAAGCGGCCGTGGACGAGACGACGGCCGCCGTACTGATCGAGCCCATCCAGGGCGAGGCGGGCGTCCTCATCCCCGACGACGGCTATCTCACCGGCGTACGCGAACTGACCCGGCGGGCCGGGTGCCTGTTCATCGCCGACGAGATCCAGTCCGGTCTGGGCCGCACCGGCACCACCCTGGCGGTCGAACACGAGTCCGTGGTGCCGGACGTAC
The DNA here is from genome assembly GCF_053612065.1 of Streptomyces sp. NPDC054765. NCBI lineage: Bacteria > Bacillati > Actinomycetota > Actinomycetes > Kitasatosporales > Streptomycetaceae > Streptomyces > Streptomyces sp. NPDC054765. The sequence goes on from NZ_JBSHBP010000003.1 coordinate 263,585, forward strand.
TGCTGCTGGGCAAGGCGCTCGGCGGCGGCATCGTCCCGGTCTCCGCGGTCGTCGCCCGCCGCGAGGTGCTCGGTGTGCTGGGCCCCGGCCAGCACGGCTCGACCTTCGGCGGCAACCCGCTCGCCGCCGCGGTCGGTTCGGCCGTCATCGGCCTGCTCGCCACCGGAGAGTTCCAGCGCCGCGCCGCCGAGCTGGGCCGGCAGCTCCGCACCGGCCTGTCCGCGCTGGCCGGCAAGGGCGTGACCGGCTTCCGCGCCCGCGGTCTGTGGGCCGGTGTCGACATCGACCCCGCGCTCGGCACCGGCCGGGAGATCAGCGAACGCCTGCTGGCGGAAGGCGTCCTGGTCAAGGACACCCATGGCTCCACGATCCGGCTCGCGCCGCCGCTGACCATCACCGCGGAGGAACTGGCGTCGGCGCTGGGGTGCTTGGAGCGGGCGCTGATCCGGTGACCTGACACGGCGGGTGCGGCCCCGGCGGGGTCTCACCACGCCCCGGACCAGCACCTCTCCACGCGAACGGCCCTCGACCTGGTGGGTATCCCCTGGTCGGGGGCCGCTTCCGTGAGCGATCCCGCGGGCGATCCCGCGAGCGATCCCGCCGACCGGCCGGAAGCCGGAAGCCGGCGCACGGTGAACGGCGCACGGCGCAGGGTGAACGGCGCAGGGTGAACGGCGCTCAGGCCTCGCGCGTTTTGGCGTAGTGCCGTGAGGCCTTCGCCCGGTTGCCGCAGGCCGCCATCGAGCACCAACGGCGGGTGCCGTTCCGCGAGGTGTCGAAGAAGTGCAGGATGCACGCCTCGTGCGCGCAGCGCCGGATCCGGCCGGGAGCGGCGCGCAGCAGGTCCAGGTAGTCGCGGGCCGCGGTCCAGGCCGCACCCCAGGACGGATCCTCGAACTCCGCTTCCTCGCCGGGACCTTCAGCGGTCAGGGTGGCGCGGATCCGGCCGTGGCCGAGTACGGCATTGACGCGCGCGATGCCGGCTTTGCCGCCGGCCCCGTCGACGGCGGCGGCGAGTGCCTCGCGGGCGAGCAGCACATGCTCCCGTGCGGCGTCGTCGGCGGGAAAGCGGTGGTCGAGACCGTTGCTCGCGAGCCAGATGCGCAGCCCCGCGGGGTCGGCGAGCAGATCCTGGCGCACCCCGTCGTGCATCCAGCGGGTGTTCAGCAGATCCAGCGAGACGGGCTCTCCGGTCAGGGGACGCGGGTCGGTCGCGGTCATTCCTGCCTCCCTCTCCTGTCCGTGCCCCTTCGGGCTAACCACTCAAGAGTACGTGACCAGTTGACCCGTAAGCTTCTAACCCTTAAAGTCATATTCAATAGTTAGATCGACAGGATCGATCGACCCCACGGAGAGGTGTCCGCCATGACGGCGACCAGCACACTGCGGCCCGGCCACACCGGCCTGAACGTCACCGACCTCGACCGCTCCCTCGCCTTCTACGGGGAGGTGCTCGGCTTCGACGTGCTCGGCGAGGGCAACGAGGACGGCCGGCGCTTCGCCTTCCTGGGGCAGGACGGACAGCTCACGCTCACCCTCTGGCAGCAGGCGGACGGCGCATACGCCCCGCACCTGGCCGGACTGCACCACCTGGCATGGCAGGCCGGGACGATCGACGAGGTCACGGCGTTCGAGGCCCGGCTCCGCGAGCGGGGTGTCGACTTCGCGTACGACGGCATCGCCGCCCACCACGAGGGCGCAGCCTCCGGCGGGATCTTCTTCCACGACCCGGACGGCACCCGGCTGGAGATCTCCGTACCCACCGGCGCACAAGGTGCGCCCGCCCCGGCAGCGGCCGCACCGGCCTGCGGTTTCTTCTGAGGGCCGGGGACCGTGGATCCGTACCACGAGGGCTCGCGCGCCGTGCAGGACCGCCTCGGCGTACGCACCGCGGCCGACCACATCGGCCGCTCCATCGGGCAGGACATCCGCGAGGTGGCCGCGGCCTTCCTCGGCCGCCAGCCGATGCTGGTGGCCGGCGCGGCGGACCGGGCCGGCCGGATGTGGAGCTCGCTGCTCACCGGTGAGCCCGGTTTAGTACGTGCCACCGGCCCGCGCCGGATCACGGTCACGGGCGGCCTGCCGGAGTCCGATCCGCTCGCCGCGGCCCTCGCGACCGAGGGGACCGAGGTCGGCACCCTCGCCCTGGACCCGCGTACCCGCCGCCGTATGCGCCTCAACGGCACGGCCGCGCCGACGGCCCGCGGGTTCGCGGTGGAGGCCGGGCAGGTCTTCGCCAACTGCCCGCGGTATCTGCAAAAGCGCCGGCTCCGCGCGTCCGTCCCCGTCCGGACCGGTGCCATGCGGCGGGGCCGGGCCCTCACCCCCGGCCAGCTGCGGTTCGTCCGCGCCGCCGACACCTTCTTCCTCGCCACCACGGCGGCCGACGGTGCCGATGCCGGCCACCGCGGCGGCAACCCCGGCTTCGTCCGGGTGGCCTCACCCACCGAACTCACCTGGCAGGACTACCCGGGCAACTCGATGTTCCTGACCCTGGGCAACCTCGAAACCGATCCGCGCGCCGGGCTGTTGTTCCTCGACTGGGGCACCGGCACCACCCTCCAGCTCACCGGCACCGCAGAAACCACCTTCGGCGCCCGTGGCCGCACCACCCGCTTCACGCTCGCCGAGGCGGTGGAGACCCCGTACGCCAGCCCCCTGCGCTGGTCCGCCCCCGAGTACTCGCCCGCCAACCCGCCCCTGGCACACAGCGCATGACCGCCGGTGAAGAGCGGCGGGCCTCCCGCGCGAAGCTGCTCACCCAGGCCGTGCCCGGTGCCGAAGCTCTACTGACCAGCAGGGAGAACGACCGTTTCTCCCGTACCGAGAGAAGGAGTCCGCCATGGCCCCACGCCCACCGTTCCCACCGTTCGACGAGCCGGGCGCACTGCGGAAGGTGCAGGCCGCCGAGGACGCCTGGAACACCCGCGACCCGGAGCGGGTGGCCCTCGCGTACACCGAGGACTCGGTCTGGCGGAACCGGGACACCTTCGTCACCGGCCGCGGCGCGATCGTCGCCTTTCTGCGCCAGAAGTGGGCCAGGGAACTGGACTACGCACTGCGCAAGGAACTCTGGTCCCACAGCGGCAACCGCATCGCCGTGCGCTTCCAGTACGAGTCCCGTGACACGGACGGCCAGTGGTGGCGCAGCTACGGCAACGAGCTGTGGGAGTTCGACGCGGACGGCCTGATGCGCCGCCGGGAGGCCGGCATTCACGACGTCGCGATCACGGCGGCGGAACGGCGGATCTTCGGACCGCGCCCGGAGGAGGAGCAGGGGCGGCCTCTTCCGTTCCGCTGACCGGCCGGAGGCGCGGAGCCAGTCGACTCCCTCCTGGCGTCCGGTCTGCGGGCCGCGGGCCGCGCCTGCTGCCGTGGACCGGGCACCGGGCACCGGGCACCGGGCACCGGGATTCCACGCCGTACCCCGCTCCGCATTTCTGTCCAAACACGTGCAGAGGTTTCACCTCCCCTCAGCATGGGAAAAGAGGCCATTACCGAACCAACTGGGCTGCCCATCCCTCCTCGGGGGTGCGCAGCCCGCGTTTTTTGCGACGCGTGGCCCGTTGTTGTGGTGCCCCGGAGCGGGATCTCTGGACCTGTGCTTTCCCCACGCGGGGGTTTGCCGGGCCGGGGCGGCCCCCACCGAAGGGGTCCACATGAGTACGACAGTTCAGTCACCGCGGCAGGAACTGCCGCAGATTCTTTCCCTCCTCGGCCAGGTCTCGCCGACTGCCGAGGCGGTGGAGGTGAGCCGGGCGGTGGCACAGGCGACCACGTTCCTGGCCGTCACGTCGATCCCCGTCGGCAACAACCCGGTCGGGCTGGCGTTCGCCCCCAACGGCAACCTCTACGTCGCCAACTCCGGATCGGCCAATGTGTCGGTGATCGACCCCGCCACGGACACCGTGACCGGCGCCCCGATCGGCGTCGGCGGTACGCCGGTCTGGCTGACGGTCGCCCCCAACGGCAACGCCTACGTCCCCAACAGCGGGTCGAACACCGTGTCGGTGATCGACACCACCACCAACACCATCGTCGGCGCCCCGATCGCCGTCGGCAACCAGCCGGCCGTGGTAGCGGCCGTCCCCGGCGGCAGGGTCTACGTGACCAACTTCGCCGCAAACACCGTGACGGTGATCGACACCACCACCAACACCGTCGTCGGCGCCCCGATCGCCGTCGGCGCCCAGCCGGTCGGGATCGCGGCCGCCCCCAACGGCAACGCCTACGTCGCCAACCGGGGATCGAACACCGTGACGGTGATCAACACCGCCACCAACACCGTCATCGGCGCCCCGATCCCCGTCGGCAATCAGCCGAACTTCGTGGCGATCGCGCCCAACGGCAACGCCTACGTCGCCAACATCGGGTCGAACACCGTGACGGTGATCGACACCACCACCAACACCGTCATCGGCGCCCCGATCCCCGTCGGCAACCAGCCGTGGGGAATCGCCGTCGGCGCCGACGGGAACGCCTACACGGCCAACCGGGCAGCGAACACCGTGACGGTGATCGACACCGCCACCAACACCGTCATCGGCGCCCCGATCCCCGTCGGCGCCGGACCGATCGCCGTGGCGGTCGCCCCCAACGGCAAGGTCTACGTCACCAACATCAACGGGAACAACGTCAGCGTCATCCAATTCGACCCCACGCTGGCCACCATCAACCCCACCCAAGGGCCCATCGCGGGCGGCACGGTCGTGACGATCACCGGCACCAACCTGACCGGGGCGAGTGTCACGATCGGCGGCAACCCCGCCACCGGGGTGAGCGTCAACGCCGACGGTACGCAGCTCACCGCCACCACCCCGCCCGGGGCGGCCGGTCCGGCGACCGTCACCGTCACCACCCCCGGTGGCAGCGCCGACCTGGTGGACGGCTTCACCTACATCCGGCCCGTGCACGCCACCTCGCTGACCGCGACCCCGGCGCTGTCGAAGCTGTTCCCGCCGCACGTGTACTTCCCGTTCCTGACCGCCACACTGACGGACCAGGTCACCGGTCTGCCCGTGCCCGGCCAGACCCTCATCTTCAAAATCGGCAGCAACCTCCTGGGCATCGCCACCACCGATGCCCAAGGCACCGCTCGGCTGAACGAGACGCTCCTCCTGACGATCATCCTCGCCAACGGCGGGTATGACGTCTCCTTCGCCGGCGGGGTCACCCCGTCGGCCATCCTGTCCCCGTCCGACGCCCACGGAGGGATCATCGAACCCTGACCCCGCCCGGCCATCAGCCGGCCCGGCGGCACCGACGGGCACACCCGAGCACCACGCCCGACCGCCGCCGGGCCACCACGGCCCCGCTCACCCACCGGCCGCGTCCGGCGCCGCCGGCTTCACCTGGCCGACGGTCGGCGCCCCGGCCTTCGGCACCTGCGCACCGCACCTGCGTACGGGACTGACGCACCGCATTTGCGGATGTCTTCACGGGACATTGACGGCCGCGACCCGGTGCCCCAACTCGCCGCCATCCCCCCATAGGCCCTCGTGTGCGGGAGCGCTATGGTCGGATTTCCAGGAACGTAACGGGGGAGGGCAGCCGCCGATGGCACAGGACGATGCCGTGATCGGCTGTACGGGAGTACTGCTGATCGGCACGCGTGGGGCTGCCGGTCCCGGTGAGGTCCTGGTACGGATCAGGGGTGGAACCGAGGCCTTTCTCGCCTGGTCCGCCGAGCCCCTTCCGGTAGGGGCGACCGTGCTCGTGACCGAGTCCCGTGGCAGTCGCCAGGTCGACGTCATGGAGTGGGCCGATCCATTGGATGCGTTGTCCGGCACTGCCGGCGACGCCGGTTGAGGAGACGAAGGATGTTCGGTTACCGCGTTCCTGCCCCCGATCAAGCCATGCTGATCTCGGGAGGCAGGCGTGGACAGGGGGGCGCGCCATTCCGAGTGGTGACCGGGCACGGCAAGTTCGTGCTGCCGGTCTTCCGCAAGGTCCGCTTTCTGACGCTGGCGATGTGTGAGGCGGAGGTCGCCGAGACCTGCGTGACCCGGCAGGGCATTGCGCTGACGGTGCGGGCCGTGATCGCGTTCAAGGTCGGCAACGACACCGAGAGCGTGGTCAACGCGGGTCAGCGATTCCTGTCCGACCAGGACCAGATGTCGGTGCTGACCGGCCGGATCTTCGCCGGTCATCTGCGTTCCATCATCGGTTCGATGACGGTCGAGGAGATCGTCACCGAGCGGCAGAAGCTGGCCACCGAGGTCCTGGAGACGTCCAAGACCGAAATGGCGAAGATCGGCCTGATCGTCGACTCGTTGCAGATCCAGTCGATCGACGACGGCGAAACGGGCTATATCGAGGCGATGTCCGCCCCGCACAAGGCGGCCATCCAGCAGCAGGCGCAGATCGCCCAGGCCCATGCCACCCAGGCATCGGTCGAGGCACAGCAGGAGGCCGCGCGTAATCAGGCCGAATACTCCCGGCAGACCGCGGTGGTCCAGGCCGAGTACTCCGCCGAGGTGGACCGTGCCGAGGCGCGTGCCGCGCAGGCCGGCCCGCTCGCCCAGGCCCATGCACAGCAGGAAGTCCTCGCCGCCAGGACCGAACTCGCCGAGCGTGCGGCCCAGCTGCGCCAGCAGGAGCTGGTGGCCGAGGTCGTCAAGCCGGCCGAGGCGGAGGCCGAGCGCATCCGGCTGCTGGCCCTGGCCGAGGCCGAGCGGATGAAGATCCAGGCCGAGGCCGCCGCCTCGCACGACCGGGTGGCGCTGGACCGGATGCTCATCGACCAGCTGCCGCAGATCGTCAAGGAGGCCTCCGCGGGCCTGGCCAACGCCAATGTCAATGTCCTCAACGGCACCGACGGCCTGGGCGAGATCGCCGCCGGTCTGGTCGGTCAGGGCCTGACCATCCTCGACTCGGTCCGCCGCAACCTCGGCACCCCCGACGGCCAGGACAACAAGGCCGGAAAGAACGGCGGCACCGCCTCGCCCCAGGGCCACAGCGGCCGGGTCGAGATCGAGTAGTGGCACCGGACGGGGTGGGGCCCGGGGCGGACGGCCGCCCGTGCCCCGCCCCGTTCACACCCCGCGCCCCCGCAGCCGTTCTTCCGCTGCTTGCTTGCTGCGGGCGTACGCCACCAGATGGTTGAGCACGGCGACGGTGGTGGCGATATCGGCGTCGTCGAAGCCGGCGAGGGCCTCGTGAAGTCCGGCTTGGCTGGTTTGCTGGAGGCGGTTGAGGACGGCCTTGCCATGGGGCGTGATCGCTACCTGGCGGGCCCGGCGGTCGAGGGAGTCCGGGGTGCGTTCGACCAGATCCTGGGATTCCAACTGGCTGATCTGGCGCGTGACATGAGGCGGTTCGACCATCAGCAGGGCGGCCAGATCGCCGACCCTGCTGACGCCTCCGCTGTCCTCCAGGGCCATCAGCAGCCACAGGTCGGAGCGTGCCGCCGTGACGCCCGCCTGCGCCGCCTGGCGTTCGTGCGCCCGGGAGCGGGTGAGCAGGTAGGACAACGTGGCCAGCACTCTTTGCAGCGCGGCGGTGGGGTCCTGGTCACTTCCGGGGTCCGGCATGCAGGCACTTTAGCGGCCCTTGGGGCGCCGGAAACCCCACTCCGGGACGCCGGCCCGAGGGCGAGGCCCGCTCAGTTTGAGCCAACCTCGCGCATGCCTTGATCTCCTCTTCCCTCCCCCGTTCAGGGTGAGTTAACGTATCAACAACTTAGTTGCTTAAGTTAGGTAATTAGGCGTCGCCGGCCGTGACGCCCCTGGCCACAGCGGCCATGAGCTGATTGCCGAGTCCGCAGAGCCCGTCAAGGAGAAGCGCTACCCGCACCGTTCGCCACGGCAGTGCCGTGTCCCGTACGTGGAAGGACCAGCCGCATGACGACTGCAGAGCACATTGAGGTGGAGCACGGCACCGGACCGGGCGAGGGCCTCGCCCCCCTCGCCGTCCCGGCCGCGCGGGCCGCCGGCTGCCCGTTCGACCCCGCACCCGGCGTCGAACGGGCCCGCCGGGAGGAGCCGGTCACCCGGGCCACCCTGTGGGACGGTTCCTCCTGCTGGCTGGTGACCCGGTACGAGGACGTCCGGGCGGTGCTCGGCGATCCGCGGTTCAGCGCCGATGCGACCCGTCCGGGCTTCCCCTTCCTCAGCGTCGGCGTCCGGGAACTCGCCACGTCCAAACCGACCTTCATCCGCCGGGACGACCCCGAGCATGCGCGGCTGCGGCGGATGCTCACCGCCGACTTCATGGTGAAGAAGGTGGAGGCGATGCGCCCCGAGGTGCAGCGCATCACCGATGACCTGCTCGACCGGATGACCGCGGGCCGCAACTCGGCGGATCTGGTCGCCGAGTTCGCGCTGCCGCTGCCGTCCCTGGTGATCTGTCTGCTGCTCGGCGTCCCGTATGACGACCACGAGTTCTTCCAGGACCACAGCCGTCGCCTGCTCAGCCTCCGGTCGACGGCCGAGGAGGTGCGCACCGCACAGGACGAGCTGCTCTGCTATCTGAGCCGGCTCGCCGAGACCAAACGGCGCGAGCCGGACGACGGCATCATCAGCCGGCTGGTCGCCCGCGGCGAACTCGACAACGAGGAAATCGCCTCCATGGGGCGGCTGTTGCTGATCGCGGGCCATGAAACCACCGCCAACATGACCGCCCTGTCCACCCTCGCCCTGCTGCGCAACCCGGACCAGCTGGCGCGGCTGCGCGCGGAACCCTCGTTGATCAAGGGGGCCGTCGAGGAGCTGCTGCGCTATCTGACGATCATCCACAACGGTCTGCCGCGGGTCGCCGACGAGGACGTCACCCTCGGCGGCCGCACCATCCGCGCCGGCGAGGGCGTGCTGTGCATCCTCAACTCCGCCAACCGTGACGAGGACGCCTTCTCCGGGGGCGACGCGCTCGACGTCGGGCGCGACGCCCGCCGTCACGTCGCCTTCGGTTTCGGCGTCCACCAGTGCCTGGGCCAGCCACTCGCCCGGGTGGAACTGCAGATCGCCGTCGAGACGCTGCTGCGCCGGCTGCCGGACCTGCGGCTCGACATCCCCTTCGAGGACGTCCCGTTCCGTCACGACATGGGGATCTACGGGGTCCATGCGCTGCCGGTCGCATGGTGAGCCCCCGCTCCGGCACCGAGACCCCGGCCTTTCCCGTCAACCCGTTCCAGCCCGTCAACCCGTTCCAGCCCGTCCGCCCACGGCCATGAGAAGCCGGGCGGCCCATCGTGGGGAGAACCATGCGCGTGCACATCGACCAGGACAAGTGCTGCGGCGCCGGAAGCTGTGTGCTGTCCGCGCCGGAGGTGTTCGACCAGCGCGAGGAGGACGGCATCGTCGTGCTGCTCGATGCCGAACCGCCGGCCGCACTCCATGACGCGGTCCACGAGGCGGTGGCCATCTGCCCGGCCGCCGCGATCTCGGTGGAGCAGGTGGAGCGGGTCTAGGTCCGGGGCCGGGGTCCGGCGGGCCCGGCCCCGGCCCCCGGCCTCCGGCCCGGCCGGGGCACCAGCTGCCGTTACGGCCTGGGCACCAGCCCGTCCTCGACCAGCCCGGCCAGCACCGCCTCCCCCAGCGCCTGCACCGCGGACTGCGGCCGCACCATCACCGTGAACTCCTTGATCCGGCCCGCCTCGTCGCACTGCAGCAGATCGATGCCGTGGATCTGCTTGCCGTTCACCGTGGCCCGGAAGACCAGGATCGTCGAGTCCGCGGAGCCGCCGTCCTCCCCTGCCGCCGTCTCCGCGCTGCCCGCCAGCTCGCCGACGTAACGGAAGTCCTTGAAGGTGCGCAGCAGCACGCCGAACAGGCCGAGCACCATCGGCCGCCCCTCGAAGGGCGTGAACTTCACCGGGCTGTAGAGGCGGACGTCCTCGGTGAACAGCCCCTCCAGCGCGTCCAGTTCCCGTGCCTCCACCGCTGCCTTGAAGCGGTCCGCCGTCGTCCCCATGGCTCCTCCTCCTCGCCCGGCCGGGCGTCCCGGCCCCGGTGTCTCATAGTCGCGAATATGATTAGTCATATTCTTGAGTATGGGAAGGGGTGGCCGGGGACATGACTCTCAAGCACGCGGTACTGGCGGCGCTGCTGGACGGCGAGTACAGCGGCTATCAGCTGGCCAAGGCGTTCGATGCCGGTGTCGCCAACTTCTGGCATGCGCTGCCGCAGCAGCTCTACGCGGAGCTGACCCGGCTGGAGGCTGAGGGGATGGTCGCCGGCCGCCAGGTGGTCCAGGAGACCCGGCCCAACAAGCGGCTGTTCCACGTCACCGACGAGGGCCTGGCCGAGCTGGAGCGGTTCGCTGCGGCCGCTTCCAAACCGTCGTTCATCCGCGACGATCTGCTGGTCAAGGTGCAGGCCGTGGACCGGATCGACGCCACTGCGGTGATCGAGCAGCTGACGGAGCGGGCGCGGATCGCCGCCGCCAAGGTCGAGATCTTCGACCAGCTGCTGGCGCGGCTGCGCGGCGGCATGGACGAGGCGGAGTTCCTCGCCCACGGCGAGCGGCTCGGTCCGTATCTGACCTGTCTGCGCGGCCTCGGCTTCGAACGGGAGACCCGCGACTGGTGCGAGCGGATCGCCGGGGTCCTGCGGGAGCGGAGCGGCGTGCACCCCCGCCCGTAGCGCGGCGCGACCCGGACGACCCGGACCCGGACGCGCCGAATCTCAGGACGGCCCCACCCCGGGCGCCCCGACATCAGGACGGCTCCGACCCCGGGCGCCCCGAACAGCGATCGAGGGAACGTTTCGCCGGAACTCCTTCGTGTGACGGCGGACATCACCGGGCGTATGCCTGGGAAGCTCACATTCCGCACGGAACCGGAATGGAAGGAATATCCCCATGCGTCTTCGCCACACCGTCGCCACCGCCGTCGGCGCGCTCGCGCTCGCCCTGTCCCTGCCCACCGCCCCGGCCGGCGCGGCCACCGGCCCCTTCACCTATGTGTACAGCGACTCGACCGGCACGCCGCATGTGGGCCTGCTCGCCGATCCGCCGAGCCGGGCGTGCCTCAGCCTCTCCGAGGTGACCGACCCGTCCGTCCCGCCCGCCCACACCCCGAAGAACTACACCTCATCCGTCGCCACGGTCTTCGCAGGCCCGAACTGCACCGGCGACTACTTCAGCCTCCGGCCGAACGGCGGTCATGGCTCGGAGCGACTGAAGGTCCGTTCGGTGGTCTTCTCCTGATCCGACGCCAGCAGCCGCAGCGCTTCGGCCGACCGCGACCCCGGTTCGGCGTGGTAGGTGATCACCTGCTGGTCGGGGTCGGCGGGCAGGGTCAGCGTCTCGTACGCCAAGGCCAGCCGCCCGGCCAGCGGATGGTGCAGGACCTTGCTGCCGAAGCCCTTGTCCTGCACGTCGTGGGCGGCCCACAACCGCCGGAACTCGGCGCTCCCGGACGAGAGCCGGCCGATCAGCGAGGCCATCTCGGGATCGTCCGGATAGCGGCCGGCATCGCGACGTAGATAACCGACCACAGCGGTGGCCTTGGAGTCCCAGTCCTCGTACAGCTCGCGCGCGGCCGGATCCAGGAACACCTGCACGGCCAGATTGCGGCGCTCGGGCGGCAGCGCGGTGAAGTCGCCGAGCAGGGCGCAGGCGAGCCGGTTCCAGCCGATGATGTCCAGCCGCCGGCCGATGACGTAGGCCGGGATGTACTCCATCGTGTCGATCAGCTGCTGGAGCGCGGGGCGCACCCTCCCCCGGGTTTCCGCACAGCGGGCCGGCCCCCCGGAGCGGGCGGCCTGGCGCAGCCGGCGGGAGGCCGGGCGGGCGAGATGGTTGAGGTGGTCGCGCTCGGCGGGCGTCAGCCGCAGCGCGTTGCCGATGGCGTCCAGCACCGCGGACGAGACATTGTGGCCGCGGCCCTGTTCGACGCGGATGTAGTACGCCACACTCACTCCGGCCAGCTGCGCCAGCTCCTCCCGGCGCAGCCCCGGCACCCGGCGCCGCCCGCCGAACTCCGGCAGCCCGACGTCCTGCGGCCGCAGCCGGGCCCGCCGCGAGCGCAGGAACTCGCTCAGCTCCGTTTGCCGGTCCATGACCACGTTCTGCGGCCGCGGACCGGACCGGAGGGTGGTTCCGTCAGTAGTAGGCACGCCATGCATACGTTCAAGGATGCACTGGTTACGGTCGGCGAACCGATCCATTCTCGGTGGCATGACCCACACCTCTGTCTTCGCGTATGCCGCACCCGCCCCGAAAGCACCGCTGGAGCGGATCACGATTCCGCGCCGCGAGCTGGGTGCCCACGACATCCTGATCGACATCAAGTACGCCGGCATCTGCCACTCCGACCTCCACACCGTGCGCGGTGAGTGGGGCGACGGCGGGAACTTCCCGATCGTCCCCGGCCATGAGATCGCCGGCGTGGTCGCCGAGGTCGGCGCCGAGGTCACCCGCTACCGGGCGGGGGACCGGGTCGGCGTCGGCTGCTTCGTCGACTCCTGCCGGGAGTGCGAGAACTGCCGGGCCGGCCTGCAGCAGTACTGCACCGGTGAGCTCGGCAACGTCGACACGTACAACGCGACCGGCCGGGACGGCGAGACCACCCAGGGCGGCTACTCCACCCACCTCGTCGTCGACGAGAACTACGTGCTGCGCATACCCGAGAGCATCCCGCTGGACGCCGCGGCCCCGCTGCTGTGCGCCGGCATCACCCTCTACTCGCCGCTCGCCCACTGGAAGGCCGGCCCCGGCAGGAAGGTCGCCATCGTCGGCCTGGGCGGCCTCGGCCACATGGGTGTCAAGATCGCGCATGCGATGGGCGCGGAGGTCACCGTGCTGAGCCAGTCGCTGCGCAAGAAGGACGACGGGCTGCGGCTGGGCGCGGACCACTACCACGCGACCTCCGACCCGGCCACGTTCGAGGAGCTGGCGGGCACCTTCGACCTGATCGTCAACACCGTCTCCGCCGGCCTCGACCTGAACGCCTACCTCGGACTGCTGCGCACCGACGGCACCCTGGTCCAGCTCGGCGCCCCGGAGAACCCGCTGCCGGTCGCGCCGTTCGCGCTGATCCCGGGGCGCAGGTCGCTCGCCGGCTCGATGATCGGCGGCATCCCCGAGACGCAGGAGATGCTCGACTTCTGCGGGGCGCACGGGCTGGCCTCGGACATCGAGGTGATCAGCGCGGAGCAGATCAACGAGGCGTACGAGCGGGTGCTGGCGAGCGATGTCCGCTACCGCTTCGTGATCGACACCTCGACGATCTGATCCACGGCCCGTTTCCCCGCCCGGTTTCCCGGATGCGGGAAGCCCGCCCGGGGCTGCCTGACGCAGGCGGCCCCGGGCGGGCGCGCGTCATACCCCCCCAGCCAATTGAAAACGGCATCCATTTTCATATAACCTCGGACCTCCTCTCGCCCGCCCGCCCGAAGGAGGCCCCGCCCCATGGCCGTGCCCAAGCGCAAGCTCTCCCGCAGCAACACCCGCCACCGCCGCGCCCAGTGGAAGGCCACCGCCCCGCAGCTGGTGCCCGTCACCGTCGACGGTTCCGTCCACCGGGTCCCGCGCCGCCTCGCGAAGGCGTACCGGCTCGGCCTGATCGACCCGAAGGACTGACCGGCCCCGGCACACCCCCGGCTGCCGGTCGCGCGCTCCCCGGCTTCCTCGGCACGGGCGGGCCCGCCGGGAGGCTCACGACGCCGAGGACCGCTGGGCGCAGGAGGACGGGGCGGCGCGGCGTCGGCCAACTCGGGTGCCCGGGAGCCAAGTTGGCGAAGCGTCACCCGCCTCCCGCCCCCGGCCCCAGCCCCGTCCCCGCCTTCCCCACGGCCCTCCCGACGGAGCCGGCCCGCCGCCCCGCGCCCCGGGCCGGGCCGGGGAAAGGCCGCCGCCCGGCATGGGCGAGGGAGGGTGGGCCGGCGGGCAGTGCGGGCCCGCGGACGGTGCGGACCGGCGAGCGGCGCGGGCCCGCGGAAGATTTTTCGTACCGCCCGGCAACCTCCGCCCCCGCCGCACGTCGTCACGGTTGAGGGCGCCATCAGGCGCCGCCCCGTCGAAGAACGTGGAGCAGCCGACCGTGAAGTCCACCCGTACCTCCCGCACCTCCGCCGGTTCCCGGCCGTCCGCCGCCCGCCCCCGACTGCGCGGTGCGGCCGGCGCCGGGCTGGTCGCGGCGCTCGCGCTGACCGCGCTGTCCGTCGCCGGCACCGCACACGCCGCTAACCACACGCCCCAGCCGCAGCGGCCGCACACCGGCCACGCGGCCTCGGCGCCCACCCCGCAGCCGGCCGACGGCAGCGCCCGGCCCACGCCCACACCGGCCACCAGCGTCACCCCGGTGCCCTCCTCCCGGCCCACCGTCCCCGGCACCCCCCGACCCTCCGCCACCCCCAGCCGCCCGGGTCCGCAGCGGACCAGCGCCGCACCCCGCCCCAGCGTCAGCCCGGCCTCACCCGGCAAGGGCGGTGAACGTCCCACGTCGGGCGCCCGCCCCGCCCCCGCCAAGGGATCCGGCAGCGGCCCGGAACTCGCCCACACCGGAGCCTCCTCCACGACCACCCTGGCGCTCGGTGGCGCCGCCGCGGCCCTGATCGCCGTGGGCGGCGGCACCGTCTACACGGTCCGCCGCAAGCGCGGCTGAGCCACCGCGCCCGGCCGCCCGCCCGAGGATTCGATGGAGTACTCCACCGGCCCGCAGTACGCCCCGGTACGGTTCGCCCTGCCGGGGCCCCGGCCTGCCCTGTGGCGGTGGCTGCTGCGCAGCGCCCGCCCGGCGGCGGCCCACCGCGAAACACCGCGCCCCGGCCGTCCGCCCCGGCATCCCGCGTACGGCCGGCCGCCCGGCGCCGAGGCCCGGCTGCCGGACGGCGATCCCCCCGCACCGCCCGAGCCACGGCCGACGGTCAGCGAGCTCTACCACGCACACCGGCTGGCCATGGTCCGGCTGGCCGTCCTGCTCGTCGACGACCGGGCCACCGCGGAGGACGTCGTCCAGGACGCGTTCGCCGCGCTCTACAAGCGGCACGGCGAACAACTGGGCGACGTCGACAACGCGCTCGCCTATCTGCGCACCGCGGTCGTCAACGCCGCCCGCTCGGTGCTGCGGCGCCGGCGCACCGCGCGCGACTACACCCCGCCGTACGAGGCGGATGCGCCGTCCGCCGAGGAGCGGATCGTGCTGGACGAGGAGCACCGGGAGGTGTTCGCCGCGCTGAGCGGGCTGACCGCCCGCCGCCGGGAGGTGCTCGTCCTGCGCTACTGGGGCGATCTGACGGAGGCGCAGATCGCCACCACGCTGGGCATCAGCCGCGGCTCGGTGAAGTCGATCGCCAGCCGCGCACTGGACTCGCTGGAGAAGACCTTGGAGGAGCGGTCATGAACGGCCCCGGCACGGGTACCGGCCGCACCGGCAGCGGGCCCGGCGACGACACGGGCGGCAGCGGCATCGGCGACAGGGTGAACGGCAGCGGCATCGGCGACAGGGTGAACGGCAGCGGCATCGGCGACAGGGTGAACGGCAGCGGCTTCGGCGACAGGGTGAACGGCAGCGGCGCCGCGGCCGGGCGCCCCGTGGAAGACCGGCTGCGCCGGGCCTTCGCGGCGCGCGCCGAGAGCATCGCCCCCCGCGATCTGCGGCCCGCCGCGCCTCCGGGACCGTATGCCCGCCGTGGCCGGCTGCCCGCTGCGCAGCGGCCGTGGCTGCGCCGTTTCGGGCTGCCGCTGGCCGCCGCCGCTGCCGCCGTGGTGGCCGGCTGTCTGGCGACCGCCCCCGGCAGCGCGCCGGACCGGCCCCTCCCCGCGACGCCCCCGAGCCCCGTCCGCCCTGCCCCGTCCCCGCCCCCTACGGGACCGCCCCCGGGGCCGTCCCCGGACAACCCGTCAGCGGGCCCCCGCCACACCCTCGGCCCCGCCGGCTCCCGGCCACCCGGCCCCCGCCCTTCGCGGCCGCCGCGCCGCCCCCGCCCGGACAGCGCCACCCCCCGCCCGGCCGAGCAGCCGAGCGGCCGTCCGTCCACGACCACCCGACCGCCCTCCGCGACCCCATCCGCCACCCCCACCCCCCGGAGCAGCAACCGCGCGGCACCCGGCGGCAGGAGCAACTCCCCTTCCCCCTCGGACAGTTGACAGACGCACCCCTCGGCGCGGACGGTCCCTCCCCCGGCGTGGCACGCGCCCCACACCCCGGCCGCGCGAGCCCCCCGCCCCGATCGCGGCGGGCGGTGCGCCGCAGCCTCCGGCATGCGTTAGCCGTGCGTTAGCGGATCACCAACACCGGAGCCGAAGGTCGTGAACACGCCACCGTTCCGGGGGAGCCCGCCATGCCGTTCACCGTCACCACCGCCTGCCGGACCCTCGCCGCAGGACTCCTCGCCACCGCCGCGCTGTGCCTGACCACCGCCTGCCACGACATCTCCGGCAGCCGCGCCGACACCTCCGTGGCCGTCTCGCCGGCCCCCGCCCCGTTCGACGACGGCGGCTCCTCCCCGGGGTCCGGCGGCCGGGTCGCCTGCACCCCCGAGATGCTCGGATTCCACGCCGGCGCGATGCCCCGGCGGCACCGTCGCATGCTGCTGACGGTCACCAACTCCTCCGGCCGGACCTGTGACTTCGCCGTCCAGCGATACCCGTTGCTGCGGTTCGGCGACGGCCGGCGGGCCGCCCTCCCCGTGATCGGGGCGAGCCGGCCGCGCGCCGTGGTCACGCTGGCGCCCCACGACACCGCCTACGCCACGATCATCACCTCCGCCGGCGACGGGCCCGACGGCAGGGACGGCCACCGGGGCCGCAGGATCTCCCAGTTCGGCGTCGCGCTGACCGGCCGCGCCACCCCCGCCCAGGTCGGCCTGGACGGCCGCGCCCCGGTCCATGTCGACCCGCGCACCGCCACGGTCACGTACTGGCAGCCGACCCTGGCGGCCGCCCGCGCGTGGTGAGGCCCGGCCGCAAACGGTCCGTACCGTGGCGAGAGGCAGGTGCGGCGAGGGGCGGACCGCCGCCCGCCGGAACCCGCCGGTCCGTAGTCCGTTCGGGTCGCATCCGGCCATATCCTTCGGCCCACCCCTCCCCAATGATCCAAATTTGCCGCCAATGATCCTTTTGCGTTGCCGCGACATGGCTGCGCCCGGTGCCGCTCGCCCGGTAGGCTTTCCGTGTGATCTTCAAGCGCATCGGAAATGGGCGGCCGTACCCGGACCACGGCCGGGAGAGCACCCGCCAGTGGGCGGACGTCGCCCCGCGCCCGGTACGCCTCGACCAGTTGGTGACGACCAAGCAGCAGCTCGATCTCGAAACGCTGCTCGCCGAGGACTCGACGTTCTACGGCGACCTCTTCGCACATGTCGTGAAGTGGGAGGGCGACCTCTACCTGGAGGACGGGCTGCACCGCGCGGTACGCGCCGCTCTTCAGCAGCGCCAGGTGCTGCACGCCCGCGTGCTCGAACTGGGCTGACGCACTCCCTGCCCAACTGGCCGAAAATCCCCCCCTTGGCGCCCGGCACCGCCCTGCCCGCCCTGCCCGTATTGACCCTTTTGGGTTGGGTCTTGCGCCACGCGTTGATCATTTAGTAGGCACGGCCCGCCTCCCGCACTACGCTGCGCCCATGAGCATGCTGACGCCCCCAGGCATGGGCGGTAAGAAGTACCGCATCACGGGCGACAGGTATCCGCGGATGCGCCGTCCCCGCCACCGTCGCCGGATCTTCCTCACCCTTGTCGCCACGGCCTGCGCCCTCGGGCTGGCCGGCTGGGGGACCCTGCAGCTCATCGACGTCTTCGGCGGCCGTGGCAGTACCGCCCAGGCCTCCCCGGGCAAGCAGCACTGCCCGGACAACGCCAAGCCGGACGCCGCCCAGGCCCGGACCGCCGCGCAGAAAGCGCCCGCGCCCGGCACGCTGACCGTCAATGTCTTCAACGCCACCCCGCGCTCCGGACTCGCCAAGCGCACCGCCGACGAACTCCAGAAGCGCGGCTTCAAGATCGGCAAGGTGGGCAACGCCCCTGCCGCCTACGACAAGAAGGTCAAGGGCACCGGGATACTGCTCGGCCCCAGGGCCGCCGACGGCCCGCTGAAGGTGCTGGCCACCCAGCTCGCGGGCGCCCAGCAGCAGTCCGACGACCGCAAGGGCGCCGACCTCGATCTGATCATCGGCGACACCTTCAAGGATCTGGCCCCCCAGCAGAGCGCGGCAAAGTCCCTGGCCCTGCTGACCCATCCGTCCCCGGCCCCCGCCGAAGCCGCCAAGTGCTGACCGCAGACGAACGGGCCCCGCACCACCGTGTGGCGCAGGGCCCGGACCGTGACCGGACGGGAAGGCTACGGCCCGTTGTTCAGCCGGCCGTGCCGTACATGCGGTCCCCCGCGTCGCCGAGGCCCGGCACGATGTAGCGGGCCTCGTTCAGCCGCTCGTCGACCGCCGCGGTGACCACCGTCACCGGCGTACCGGCCAGCTCCTTCTCCATGACCTCGACGCCTTCCGGCGCGGCCAGCAGACAGATCGCGGTGACATCGTCCGCACCGCGCGCGATCAGCTCACGGATCGCCGCGACCAGGGTGCCGCCGGTGGCGAGCATCGGGTCGACGACGTACACCTGACGGCCCGAGAGGTCGTCGGGCATCCGTGTGGCGTAGGTGTGCGCCTCGTACGTCTCCTCGTTGCGGACCATGCCCATGAAGCCGACCTCGGCGGTGGGCAGCAGCCGGACCATGCCGTCCAGCATGCCCAGACCGGCCCGCAGGATCGGCACGACCAGCGGGCGCGGGTGCGACAGCCGCACACCGGTGGTCGCCGTCACCGGCGTCTCGATGTCGACCTGCTCGGTGCGCACATCACGGGTGGCCTCGTAGGCGAGCAGGGTGACCAGCTCGTCGGCGAGCCGCCGGAAGGTGGGGGAATCGGTGCGCTTGTCGCGCAGTGTGGTGAGTTTGTGCGCCACCAGCGGGTGGTCGACGACGTGGATCCGCATGACATCGACAGTAACCGAGCCGGAAGGCACCGGCGCCCGCCGTGCGGCACCCGGCAGGCGCCGTCGGCAGCACGCGGAAACCGGCATCAAACCGCCGAAAGGAGGGAAAGTGGGCACATACGCCCGACCGGTCTCCCGAGGTCGGGCGAAGAACCCGCCCGAGGTGGTGTGCGTGTGGCCGACCGTCAGCGGACCGATGACACGGAAGACGCCGTCTCCGGCAGCGAGGAAGCGCCCCCGGACACCGGGGCACAGGCGGCACGCCGACGGCGCCGCGCACAATTTCTGCGGGAACTGCACGAGGCCAAGGAGCTGCGAAACCGCGTCCAGCCGCGCCGCGCACGGGCCGAACGGATGCGCCAGGCCATGCGGATGCGCACATTCCGCTGGTAGCGGAACCCCCTCACACCCCGCCTGCGCTGCGGCACGTGAGCGACATCTCGCACAACCTCCGCACGACGCAGCGCCGAAGACCCCGCGCGAACGCGTTGTTTCTGCCACGATTCCGAAGGGGCGGGACCAACGGCGTGCAGCGCCGCCCCGCCCGGCCCGGCACGCCTATGACCAGTGGGAGAGTCACGGTGTACTTCGCCGCACTGCTCGCGCGCACCGAAGACGGGTGGGAAGCGAGCGATACGGAGCTCGACGATGTGGAGACGCTGACCGATCTGGCCGATCTGGCCCGAGAGGCAGCGGTCGACGACGACACGGTGGTGGCCTTCATCGAGCAGGAGGACGCCTGGTTCGGCGTCGTCCGGGTGGACGGCGAGGACGACCCGCGGGTCTTCCTCTCCAACGCCGCCGCCGCCGCCAAAAGCTCGTACGGCGCGATGCTGACCGACGAGCTGCTCGGCCGCGAGGACGACGACGCGACCGACGACCTCGACAGCCTCGACCTGGACGGCACGGAGGACGGCGAACCCGAATCGGACGACAACGTGGATGACGACGACCCCCTGGAGGCGGTGAACGGCTCGGGCGGCCCGCCGCACGGCCCGCTCGGCGATGCCGCCCTGCTGGCCGACCTCGGGGTCAGCGAGAAGGAGCTGCTGACCCTCGACGGCGATGCACTGGGTACCATCGCCGACTCGCTGGGCTGCACGGAAGTCCTCGAAGCCGTGCGCTGAGCCGGCCGAGCCGGGCCCCTGCCCTCAGGGGCCCGGCCCCCGCCCCGGTCGTGTCCCCGACACTGGGGACATGACCGTCCCCCCCTCCGCCTCTCACCCCTCCCCCGCGCCCGACCCGCTGCGCGATCCGTGGATCGCCCCGATGCGGCAGGCGCTGGAGGAGGCCGCGCGCGCCCCCGGGACCGGTGACGTCCCGGTGGGCGCCGTAGTGCTGTCCGCGGACGGCACGGTCCTCGGCACCGGCCGCAACGAACGGGAGGCCACCGGCGATCCGACCGCCCACGCCGAGATCCTCGCGCTGCGGGCAGCGGCCCGAACCCTCCGGGAGGAGGCCTCGCGCCCGGGTTCCCGCCGGTCGGAGCCCGGGGACGACACCGCCCCGGGCGGCGGCGGGCGACGGCCGGGCGAGTGGCGGCTGACCGACTGCACGCTCGTCGTCACCCTCGAACCGTGCACGATGTGTGCCGGCGCGATCGTGCTCTCCCGCGTCGACCGCGTCGTCTACGGCGCCCGCGACGCCAAGGCCGGCGCGGCCGGGTCCCTCTGGGACGTCATCCGTGACCGGCGTCTCAACCACCGCCCCGAGGTCATCACCGGCGTCCTGGAATCCGACTGCGCGGCCCTGCTCACCGACTTCTTCCGCGACCGCTGACCGGCGGCCCGGCCCGGTGCCGGCCCCTGCCCGGAATCCGATTTCGGCGCACGGCCACCCGTGGGCTAAGCTCTCTCTCGGTAGCGTGTCCGAGCGGCCGAAGGAGCGCGCCTCGAAAGCGCGTGAGGGGGCAACTCCTCCGTGGGTTCAAATCCCACCGCTACCGCTCAAGGGAACCGCCCCTGACCTGGGAGACCAGGTCCGGGGCGGTTTTTCGGTATGCCTCCGGCCGCCACGAGGGCCGCACCACGGCGTCGACGGTCACCGCTGCGCCCTCGAAACCGGCTACTTCTTCACGGCCAGGGCGACGCCCAGCATGCGGGCGAAAACCCCGACCATGGTCACGTCGTCCTGATGCAGGTCCCCCGGCCTGAGGCAGTCGACCGCCAGGACCCCGAATGAGTCGTCTCCCGCCGTGACAGCGCAGGCGATATACGTCTTGTAGCTGTCACTGTCGGGCTTTAACGCGGCAGGCAATTGGTCCACATTTTCGACGAACGTGCTGGTGCCGTCATCGAGCAGCTTCAATAACTCCTTGCCGCGGAGGTCCGTTTCCCTGAACGTCGTCACGGGGGCCACATTCCGGCCCGACCAGAGGCTGTTACGGCACTTCACCTCACGCTGTCCCGCGAGCGTGCCGGGAACCTGCTCCAGAAAGCAGGCCCGCGCGTCCTGAGGGCCGATCAATGAAGCGGTGAGCGAGACGATCGCCTGCTTCGTCTGCTGCTGAAGTGCCATCCGATCGGCCTTGGTGGGGCTCGAAACAATCTGCCCGAGATTGGACGCAAGCGGAACGAGCACATCTTCAAAGGCGCGCCGCTGGTTCTTCGTCGCCGCCTTCGCGGCTTCGTTTGCCGTGGTCACCCGACGGCTGGCCAGCCATACCGTGGCCACCGTGGCCCCGCTCCCGACACCGGTGATCACCCAGAACAGCCAGGTGGCCATGTCCAGCCCGATGACCATTTGCGCCGCATACGCCAGGACCGCCAGAGCGCCGGCAGAAAACGCACCCCACCCCATATGCAACCCCTCCCCTGTCCCCAACCCCAGGCTGCGTGTGCTGTCACGCACGATACACACAGAGTAGTCTCATCGGGCGAAAATCGTTTAGTTCCAGGCCGATTCGGGTATTGCTGGGCTAGTGTGTGATGCCGGATAAGGGCGATGTGCTCGACTTACCCAGGGTGCACGCCGTGATGGGGCCGCTCAAGATCTCAAAGCGGGTGGCCAGTGGTAGTGATCTCGCCTGGCACAGAACGACAGCGCACGGCGGGTGTTCACCTCGGGGGTCAGGGATGGAACCTATGCCCAGCCGCCGTGACAAACGCGCACGCGATGCAGAATCCTGGGGGGATTCCGTCATGAGTACGACTGCAGGTGTCTGGAACGGCGTGGCCTTAGAAACAGACCCGCGCATCGGGGAGTTCCAAGCCGATCCGGCCGCATATATGGAGCAGCGCGCCGGAGCATTGCGTTCGGGCGATCTGGCGCAGGAACAGGCCCGCATCCTGAAGCAGAAGAACCCATTCCTTCGGCTGACACTCAAGACGCTTTTGGGTCATTTCCGCAGCAAGTGAGGCAGCCCAGGGCGACGGGCGACGGACCGGAGGCGTACAGCACAGCGCGGCGCGCCCGCCGAGGCGGACGCGCCGTGCGGCCGGTACGGCCCGTAGAGCACTTGCTCAGGCGTTGCGGCGGCTCCGCGCCGCGCGGCGGAAGAAGCGCACGATCAGCCAGATCACCAGGATCACAACGACGAGGAAGAGGACGAACAGCACGATCAGGAAGATGCCGAGCTTCTTGAAGAAGCCGCCCTTCTTCTTCGTCTTCCCCTTCGACTTCTTGGACTTGAAGACCGACTTGACCGGAGTCACGTGATGCGCGCTGTGGTGGCCGAACGCGGCGGGCCGCGCGGGCGCGGCGGCGAGCCGGGAGGCATCGGCACTCCGGGCCGGGGCACTCACGGTGGCCGTCGTCCGGGCACCGTCCACCGCGCTGCGGCCCGCGGCCGTGGCCGGCGCGACGGCCGCGGCCAGCAGGCCGACCAGCAGGGCCAGCACGACGGCCGGCCGCCGGCGCGTCAGGGGCGACCGGGATCCCCCCTGAGCCGGCCGGCCGGCCGCGTATGACGAATCGGGCTCGCGCGGTACGGAGTTCATGGGCATGGTTCGCTTCCCCCTAGATTTCGAGCGTTCAGCCATTATGGGCGGCGGCGGAGACTCCGGCCGAGGTCTCGACCTCCAGAAGTGAGGCGCTGTGCCGCTCCTCGTCGAAGGCCGCGCGGCCGCCCCGCAGGCCGAACAGCCGCTTGGCGAGCGCGATGTAGAGCACCGCGAGGATGTTGATCATCAGTGTGGCGATCTTGAGCCAGCTGACCTTCTCGGTCAGTTCGTAGATCTCCAGCGGGAGGAAGGCCGCCGTCGCCACCACCGTCAGATACTCCGCCCATCGCTTGGCGCGCCACAGGCCGACGCCCTCGACGATCTCCACCAGGGCGTAGGCCAGCAGCAGCGCGGCCACCAGCACCAGGGTGGAGTGCTGGTAGCCGAAGGTCTTCTGGATGGTGCCGACGACCGGCGAGTGGTCCAGGTCGTAGTGGAAGTGCCGGGCCACCGGGCGGAGCACGGCGACGTACTCGTCGAAGAACCGGCGGACCGCGTCCTTGCGGTTGCTGAACTGCCATACGCCGACCGCGGCCAGCACGATGAACACCCCGCGCACCGCCCGCTCGACGGCCAGGAACCGCAGGATGAACAGATCGCGCAGGACCTTGCCGCGCGGGACCAGCGGAGCGTCGGCGGCGGGGCCGGAGCCATGCGGGGCGCCGAGGGCGAAGTCGCCGCAGCGCAGACAGCGCCAGGCCTCGCCGAGGGCGGTGTCCGCGCGCAGTTTGCCCCGGAGGTGCTCCTCGTGCGGGAGGTAGGTGATGTGCCCGCGGCGCGCGCAGGTACGCCGGTCCCAGTCGATCTTCATCGTTGGACCCTGTGTTCCTTTCGTCGTCCCGCACGGCCACCCGCCGCGGCCGCGGCGCGCTGCCGCGCTCCGTTGTGTCGCGTACATGTTGCATGCCGCCTGCCGACCAGGTGCTTCGCGGCGCGTGAGGTCCGAGGGTGCCCGAGTCGTACGGGGTGGGAGACGCGGAGGCCTTCCTCTTGGTTGCGGACGGGCGGCCACGGAGTCGTTGCCGCGGAGAGGGAAGGGGAGGGAGGGGAGGGGAGGAGAGGGGAGGGCCTCTGGGGCGGGGCCGCGGATGTAGGGCCTCTGGGGCGGGGCCGCGGACGGGTGGCCGTTGCACCGGAACCGCGTACGGCGCAGCCGGCCGGCGCGTACGACGGAGCCCCGCCGCCGGGCCGTGTCCTGGACCCCCGTGGACACCAGGGATGGCTCGGAGGCGGGGCTCCTGTTTCGGTCGGGGGGAGCGGTTGTCAGGGGACGACCACTCCCCCCGATGCGGACCGAACCCCCAAGCCCGCGCCGCCGTCACGGGGACGGTCATGGCGCGGACCCCGCAGTGAGGCCTGGTCCAGGGCCCGCGGATTCCTGCCAGATCCCCCGGGCCACCTCACTCATGGTGCCTCGGGGGACCCGCCCCAACAGGCAGACGAAGGGCCTCCTTTGGTGGGCCTTTGGTCCATAAAATCCGGATCAGTGCGGGAAAAGTCTGGATCGGTGCCGGAGTGCGGGTACGCGGCCGGCAGGCGGCTCAGCGGAGCCCGTGGGCTCGACTCCCGCGATCGAACACCTGTGGTTACACTCGCCCGACTGCAACCGGGACGTGCAGGCATTGCCGTAGGGGACTGCGTAGGGGAGACGGGACTGATGGCGCAGGCGAAGAAGATCGTGTTGTACCTCGTCATCGTCTTCGTGCTGTACACGATCATCACCTCCCCGCAGCGGGCCGCACAGATGGTCCAGATAGGCTTCGAGGGCATCTCGACCGCCGCCCAGGGTGTCGGCGAGTTCATGACTCAGCTGATCAAGTAGCGGCCGCCCGGTCCGACCGGCCGGCCCCGGGACCACCCGGGGAACCGCGCCGCCCCGCGATCGGCCGGAACCCCGCCCCGGCCCAGTCGGCCCACCGGACCGGCTGCGCCTCGCCCGCCGCACGGAGGCCCCAGTGATCCGCCACCTGGTCCTGTTCAAGCTCAATGAAGGTGTCTCCCGCGACGAGGAGCGGGTGCAGGCCGGCGTCCGTGCGTTCGCGGCACTGGAGCACGAGATTCCGGAGCTGACGTTCTGGGAGTGCGCCTGGAACATCACCGACCGTCCGATCGCCTACGACTTCGCGATCAACTCGGCAGCGGCCGACAAGGACGCCCTGCGGCGCTATATCGAGCACCCGGCACACCAGGCGGCCGCCGCACAGTGGCGCGAATTCGCCACCTGGGTGATCGCCGACTACGAATTCTGAGCCGCGGCCCCCTTCCGCCGCGCCTCATCGAGCCCCTCGCCCCCTGCGGGCGGGGGGCTTCGCCGTACCCCCGGGCCCCCACCGCCGCCCACCCGCCCCCCGGCCGGTCCGCATCCACTCAACTCTCTGTTCAACACGGCGTTATGGGGTGCTTGCACACAGTGCACATGTCTTGTGATGCTATGACCGCTTTTGCCGGATACATGCACTGTGAAGGGTGGCGTGACCGTGACGGCCCGTACTGCGCCCAAGGCTCCATCCCGCGAGAGCCGAAGCGCGGACACGCGGGCGCTCACGCAGGTGCTGTTCGCGGAGTTGACGGACCTCGAACCCGGCACCCCCGAGCACACCCGGGTCCGTGCCGCACTGATCGAAGCCAATCTGCCGCTGGTCCGCTATGCCGCGGCACGTTTCCGTAGCCGCAATGAGCCGATGGAGGACGTCATCCAGGTCGGCACCATCGGCCTGATCAATGCGATCGACCGGTTCGATCCGGACCGGGGCGTCCAGTTCCCGACCTTCGCCATGCCAACCGTCGTCGGCGAGATCAAACGCTACTTTCGAGACAATGTCCGCACGGTGCATGTACCGCGCCGCCTCCACGAGCTCTGGGTGCAGGTCAACGGCGCAACCGAGGATCTGACGGTGCTGCACGGCCGCTCCCCCACCACCGCCGAGATCGCCGAACGGCTGAAGATCGGCGAGGACGAGGTGCTGGCCTGCCTGGAGGCGGGCCGCTCGTATCACGCCACATCACTGGAGGCCGCCCAGGAGGGCGACGGTCTGCCCGGCCTGCTCGACCGCCTCGGATACGAGGACCCCGAGCTGGCCGGCGTCGAGCACCGGGACCTCGTACGGCACCTCCTCGTCCAGCTGCCCGAGCGCGAGCAGCGGATCCTTCTGCTGCGTTACTACAGCAATCTGACGCAGTCACAGATCAGTGCGGAGCTGGGGGTGTCGCAGATGCATGTCTCACGGCTACTGTCGCGGAGCTTCGCCAGACTGCGATCCGCAAACAGGATCGACGCCTAACCGGGACGGGCTACCCGTCCCTGCACAGCCCGCGCAGATATGTCGATATGGCGCTACAGCGTGTTGCCGACATGTGACATTCTGCAGGAACCGCGTTTGCCGTGGCGCTGCCTCCGGTATTCAGGTGGAGGCATCACTCCTCGGTCCGCCCCGGTCCGAGGACGCCGCAGCGACCCGACCGCGACCTCAAGGGGGTGGCATGTCCGTAGAACTGGGCAGCTCGAAGGTGCTTCCCGCGATTCCCGCGCCCGCACCACACGTGCATGACGACGACGCCATCAACACCCGCACGCTCTCCCGCTCCCTGTTCCTGCGGCTGGCCTCGCTCGACAAGGACTGCGCGGAACGTACGTACGTCCGTGACACGCTCATCGAGCTCAACCTCCCGCTCGTGCGCTACGCGGCGGCCCGCTTCCGCAGCCGCAACGAGCCGATGGAGGACATCGTCCAGGTCGGCACCATCGGCCTGATCAAGGCGATCGACCGTTTCGACTGCGAACGCGGGGTGGAATTCCCGACGTTCGCGATGCCGACCGTGGTCGGCGAGATCAAGCGCTTCTTCCGCGACACGTCCTGGTCGGTACGGGTCCCGCGCCGGCTCCAGGAACTCCGGCTCGCCCTCACCAAGGCCAGCGACGAACTCGCACAGAAGCTGGACCGCTCGCCGACCGTCCCCGAACTGGCCCTGTGCCTGGGGGTGTCGGAGGAGGACGTGGTCGACGGCCTGGCCGTCGGCAATGCGTACACCGCCTCCTCGCTCGACTCCCCCTCCCCCGAGGACGACGGCGGCGAGGGCTCCCTCGCGGACCGCCTCGGCTACGAGGACAGCGCCCTGGAGGGTGTGGAGTACCGCGAGTCCCTCAAGCCCCTGCTGGCCAAACTCCCGGCCCGCGAGCGGCAGATCATCATGCTGCGCTTCTTCGCCAACATGACGCAGTCCCAGATCGGCGAGGAGGTCGGCATCTCCCAGATGCACGTTTCCCGTCTGCTCACCCGCACCCTGGCGCAGCTGCGCGAGGGCCTCATCTCCGACTGAGGAACGGTCCGCCGAGGGGCCGCCAGGCGCTCCGTGCCGCTCGGCGGACAGTTGTAGAGCCCCGGGTTCGGGGAGGACTGGTTTCTGGCCTTGGGTTCCGTCCGTGGTTCCTGGCCTTGGGTCCCGGCCTTGGGTCCTGCCCGTCGGCCCTTCCCGTCGGTCCCGTCCGCGCAACGCGTCCGTGGGGCCGGTTCGTGGGTCTCCTCCGGGCATT
This sequence comes from Streptomyces sp. NPDC054765, assembly GCF_053612065.1. Taxonomy (NCBI): domain Bacteria; kingdom Bacillati; phylum Actinomycetota; class Actinomycetes; order Kitasatosporales; family Streptomycetaceae; genus Streptomyces; species Streptomyces sp. NPDC054765. Next base: position 290,924 of record NZ_JBSHBP010000003.1, read on the forward strand.
TTGTTCATGCGCTCCGTTTCCGGCCTCGTGCCCCCCGTACAGCGCCGTACCGACGCGGTGCCGCCGAGCGCCGGCCTGTCGGATCAGGCATCGGACGACGGCGAGCGCGGCGACGTACTCCTCATCCGACTCCTCATCCGGCCTCATGAATCTCCGAACGCAGCCCGTCGACCAGGGACTTGGTACGGGCTTGTCCGCATGTCCCGCCTCGGACGCGAGAGTCGCGATCCGGCCGAAGGCCGGCCGGACGCCGGACCGGGCCGGGACGGGCGTCCGGCCTCTGTACAGACGCCCGGCCTCTGTACAGACGCCCGGCCTCTGTACAGCTGACGCACCGTCAGCAACACTGGCCCGATGCGACGGACGACGACTGTGGCCGCGGCCTCTGCGGCCGTGCTGTGTCTGGGTGTTCTGCTCACCGGCTGCGGGAGTGCGGCCGACCAGGGCTACGTCGCGGTGGGCGCGGCAGGCCCCGGCGATGGTCACGCGCCGACACGGGCGGTACCGCCCGGGGGCGGCGTCGAGCTGACGCCGCTGGACGGCGGCGGAGACCACGGGGGCACCGGCGACAGCGCCGGCGGAAGCGGAAGCAGCAGGGACGGAGATGGCGGCAGTGGGGGCGGCAGCCGTACGCGTACCGGCCCGTCCGCGGCGGGGTCCCCCGGCGGATCCGGCAAGGGTGAGGCGGCCGACGGCGCGGGAGCCCCCGGCAGCCCCAGTACCTCTGGCGCCCCTTCCGGCCCCTCCGCGCCACCCGCAGGAGCCCACACCGGCCACGGCGCCACCCCACCGACCTCACCGGCCTCACCGACGTCACCGGGCGCTCCCCACTCCCCCACCCGCCCCGGTGGCTCCACTCCGCCTCATGGCTCCCCCGCCCCGAAACCACCCTCCCCGACCATCCCGGGCGGTCCGGACGCCCCTGCCGGCCTCCTGATAGGCAAGCCCGTGCTCGCCGGCACCGACGTCCGCTGGTGCCAGAAGGTCTCCCTCGACTTCTTCAACACCGGCGACCGGCCCGTCACCGCCGGCACCGTCACCTTCGGGACGCACATCATCGGCGGCCTCGGCATCGACTGGGCCACGGTCACCTCCACCCACAAGCTGCCGCTGCCGCTCGCCCCGGGCAAGGGGCAGACCGGCACCTGGCGGGTGTGCGTGGACGGCTGGCGGGTGCCGCTGGGCATGCACCTCGACACCAAGGACGTGGCCTTCGGGTGGAAGTGAGCACCGTCGGCGCAACCCCGTCGCTCCCCGGGCCGGGTGCGCGGTCGCCCTCCGCCGCCCGTGTCGTCGGACTGGCCGAAAACCCCCTGACGGACCTGCCGGAATGCCTCCCCGAAGAGCGATGAGTTCCGACCGGTGCGACCGTCTGAAGAGACACAGACACAGCCATCGGCAGCGACCCCGTCCCAGGGAGAAGACCATGCCCCAGATCACCCCCAGCCTCTGGTTCGACACCCAGGGCAAGGAAGCCGCGGAGTTCTACTGCTCGGTGTTCCCGAACTCGAAGATCAAGAACGTCACCTATTACAACGAGGCAGGTCCGCGCCCCGCGGGGACCGTGCTGACGGTCGAGTTCGAGCTTGACGGCCAGGAGTACCTCGCGATCAACGGCGGCCCCGAGTTCACCTTCGACGAGGCGATCTCCCTGATGATCAACTGCGCCGGCCAGGACGAGATCGACTACTACTGGGCCAAGCTCTCCGAAGGCGGCGAGGAGGGCCCGTGCGGCTGGCTGAAGGACAAGTACGGCCTGTCCTGGCAGGTGGCGCCGGGCGGTATGGCGGAGCTTCTGAACGACCCGGACCAGGAACGTGCCGCGCGCGCCATGAAGGCCATGTTCGGTATGAAGAAGATCGACATCGCCGCCCTCCAGGCGGCGGCCGATCAGACCTGATCAGACCTGACCAGGTCGGACCAGACCAGGTCGGACCAGGTCGGACCTGAGCAGGTCTCGGGCCGCATCGCCCCGGACATCGGCGCTACGCCGCGCGAGCCCCGGGCCGGCCACGACCCGGGGGCTCGCCACTGCACCCCGGGCCGGCCACGGCTCGGGGACTCGCCACCGCACCCCGGGCCGCCGCACTCAGGACCGGCTGCGATGCCGCCCCGTGCGTACCGGGCGCGGTGCGGGGCGGCGCTCTACGCCCACCTCGCGCAGCGCCCGGGTGGCCGCGTCCACCGCCGTGGGGGACGATTCGGCGAAGACGGCCTCATGGGCGTCCGCATGGGCGCGGACGGCGCGCTCGGCGGTCCGCTTCCCGTCCGGCGTCAGCCGGATCATCGTGCTGCGGCCGTCGTCCGGCGAGGGTTCACGCAGGACGAGTCCGCGGCCGGCGAGGTGGTTGACGACATTGCTGATGCCGCCGGAGGACAGCAGCAGGGCACGGACCAGTTCGTTGGGCTTCATCCGGTACGGCTCGCCGGCCCTGCGCAGGGCGACCAGGATGTCGAACTCGGCGACGGTCAGGCCGAGTTCGGGCAGCACACCGCGGGTGGCCGCCTCCAGGGCGCCGGCGAGCCGGGATATCCGCTTCGACAGTTCCGTCGTCGGGCGGAGCACGTCCGGCAGCTCGCTGCGCCAGACACTCAGCAGTACTTCGACGGGGTCGGGGCCCGGTCCGGATGCTGCGGTCACTCCGGCAGGATAGTTCACTACCGTGATAGCTTTCTAAAAAGCTTTCTTCCGAACGTGTAGAGGGTGACTTGCCATGGGAAACGAGCGCCACCGCACACCGCGCCTGCTTCTGCGCGGCGGCCTGGTCATCGACACCGCCCCCCACCCCGTCGTCCACCCGCGCACCGATGTCCTCATCGCGGAGGGCCGGATCGCCGCCGTGGGCCCCGACCTGCCGCTCGATGACACCGATACCGGCCTGGAGGTGATCGACGCCCGCGCCCTGATCGTGCTGCCCGGCTTCGTCGACGCCCACCGGCATCTGTGGCAGGCGGTTCTGCGGTCCGCCGCGGTCGACGAAAGCCTCGACGGCTACCTCAGCCGGATCCTCGGCGACCTCTCCGCCCGCTTCACGCCCGCCGATGTGTACACCGGCAACCTCCTCGGCGCGCTGGAGTGCCTGGACTCGGGGATCACCACCGTCCAGGACTTCTCCCACGTCCAGTACACACCGGAGCACACCGCGGCCGCCGTCGAGGCGCTCAGGGAAGCCGGGATCCGCGCCGTCTTCGGCTACGGCTACCCCGTCTTCGACGAGACCGCCCGGCAGGCCGACTGGGTGCGCAAGGCCCGCACCGACCACTTCCCGTCGCACGATGCGCTGGTCACGATGGCCCTGGCGCCCGTCGGCCCCTCCTTCGCGACGCCGGAAGCCGTACGCGAGGACTGGCTGCTCGCCCGTGAACTGGAGCTGCCCCTCGCCGTCCATGTGCAGGCCGGGCCGGTGGCACAGCGGCCGGTCGCCGCCCTCCAGGAGCAGGGGCTGCTCACCGCCGGCACCCTGTACGTACACGGCAACTCGCTGCCCGACTCCGAGCTGCGGCTGATCGCCGAGTCGGGCGGGGCGGTGGCGATCACACCGTCGATCGAGGCCTCGATGCAGTTCGGCACGCCGATGGCGGGACGGCTGCGGCGGGCGGGCATCACCACGGGGCTGGGCGCGGATGCGGTCACCTCGGCGCCGGGCGACATGTTCTCGCAGATGCGCGCCGCGTTGATGAGCAGCCACTTCGAACCCGTCGAGCGCCTCGATCACGCCGACGCCGACGGCGACGGCCACGGCGACGCCGGCTCCCGGGCGCTTGCCGTCAAGGCCGCCGATGTCCTGCGGATGGCCACCCTCGGCGGCGCCGCCGCCCTCGGCCTGGCCGACGAGCTGGGCTCCCTGACCGTCGGCAAACGCGCCGACCTCGTACTGCTCCGTGCCGATGCGCTGAACCTCGCCCCGATGGCGCACGATCCGATCGGTGCCGTGGTGACGTCCGCCCATCCCGGGAACGTCGACACGGTCCTGCTGGCCGGCCGCCCGGTCAAACGCGCCGGGCGGCTGCTGTACGAGGACCTCGACGGCGTACTGACCGAGGCCCACCACGCGGCCGAACGCCTCGGGGCGTCGGGATCCTAGAGGGCCCGCGACGGGGCCTACGACGAGGCCCGCGACGGGGCCCGGTACAAGGAAGCGGGAACCGGTAACCAGGAGGCAGGGGAAGCCGCATCCTGCGGCCCCGGTGGGCGAGACAAGGCCCTCAAAGAGCAGAACCGGGCCTCGCATGTCGAGATGGACATGCTCGCCGCCGGCATCCCGAAGGCGAACACCGACCCGGCCGCGGTACGCGTCTGGTGGAACGGCCTGAGCGAGAAGCAGCAGTACGACATGATGCGGGCCGAGCCGGTGCAACTCGCGCACCTCGACGGCATTCCCGAGAGCGCGAAGCGCGAAATGCGCGGCACGGACGGGAAGTTCGACCGGGTGAAGATGGCCGAGTGGGCCGATCAGCTGCGTCTGAGGGGGCTCGCCCCCTGATTACGGAACAATCTTGGGGCGGCCCCGGCGATCCGCGTTCGCCGGGGCCGCGCCTGGGCGAACTCCATGGCGTCAGGAGTCGCCGGAGGACCGGGCCGCCTCTTTGAGGATTTCGGCGGCGTTCCGCGCGACAAACGAGCCCATGCCGGGTTCGGTGTAGATCAACCCCTCAGAACGCAGCCCGCGGTGCACCTTCTGGCCCGTGGTCGTGGCGATGCCGAACTCCTCCAGCATCTCGACCACTGAGGGGACCCGGGTGCCGGGCTGGTAGGTGCCGTCTGCGATGCGCTGACGGATCACGTCGGCGACCTGTCGCCATCGAGGCCGGTCCGGGGCAAATTCGATCACCTGAACAAGGTAGGCACGCCACACCATGCCAGGCGAGATGCACTAAGGTATGCCATGGGGTACCAGACTGCGGCGGGTATCTGTCCCAGCTCGCCGACGACATGGAAGAGGAGCTCCCGGGCGGTGGCCTCCGCCGGCCCGTTTCTGTGTCCACAGGCTGTGTGAAGCACTGCGGGACGCGCTGCGGATCGCGGAGAGCAGGGGCGGACGCCTGCCGTGACCGGGGGCGGACATACCGAGGGCCCGGCATCGTGCTTGGGTTCTAGTGGTCGTTGCAACACCCCAGCTCAAGGGGTGCAATGGACTTCGAGATCCGAGAGAGCCGAAAGCCGCAGGGCAGGAAGAAGC